>NZ_CP004393.1:3330000-3630000 GCF_000819565.1 Celeribacter indicus | reverse complement strand
CGCGAACACCACAAGGGCAAGGTCACCGTTTATATCGATCCGGACGATCTGAGCTTTGCGACCGCAGTGATCCCGCGTGATCCAAAGACATACAAGCTTGCACTACAGACGACCGTCTTCGCCGATCTGACCGCATCCGAATTCCTGGAGCTGATGACGCACTACCGGCGTGAAAACCCCGAGGTGACAACACTCTACGAAGACCGGATCGCAAAGGTTCGCCTCGAGAGGCATGATCAGCTCAAGAAAATCGGCGTCGAGCGGCGTTTGCCGAGGAGCTATGTCACTCAGGCCGAAACCTGCAAGAAGGCCAAGAGCCTGTTTGCCGCATCTCGGCTGGTCACCACGCACGTGCCGCTCGACACGGTCGCCCCAGGTACCCTGGCCACCGCGATCTCGGGCCCGGGGATCCTTCCTCTCGGCGGAGCAAGCCTCATCGACCACGAGCCTGCGGAGCCGTCCTCTACGCCAGCAATACCAACCAGGAAATCGAAGCCCAAGGCGGAGAACCCGCCTTCGGAAACCCCTGTCAGGCTCGGCCGCCCCGCCCAGAAGGGCGAGCTCTCGTGACTACCGCCACCTCAACGACGTCCAGCAATTCAAGGATACCCATGGGTTTCATCGACCAGAACCGCGTCAACGCATCGGTTGCTCTGCAGCGTGGGCACTATACCTTCCCGCGCGCGGCAAAGCTCCGCGAAGCTTTCGAAAACTGCCTGCACGACTACTACGTCAAGGCCTCCATCGGCGGGCATTTCGAAGCACGCGGCTTGCTGGTGACTGGGGAATCGCGGGTCGGCAAGACCTCGGAGACCGTCCGGCTTGTGGAGAAATTCAACGCCAGCATGACCGCGATGCCCAATGGGAAGCCGGGTAAGTTCATCTACTGCAAGCTTGACGGGTCGATCAGCTGGAAGGATCTGGGTCACAAGACGCTCGAAGCTCTCGGCTACCCCGCGAACCCCCGGCGCACCCAAGGTGAACTCTGGAACATGGTTCGCCACCAATGCCGCGAACAGGGCGTCATCGGCCTCTACTATGACGAATGCCAACACGCCTTTACTTCTGGCGAAATTTCCAATGCAAAGCTCCGCGACCGCTTCAAGGCGCTGATGAAGGAACCGGAATGGCCATTGATGCTCATCCTGTCAGGCGTGCCGGTCTTGGCCAGCCATGTAAACTCTGAAGAGCAGATCGCCCATCTCCTCTCCCACATTCATTTCGATGAGATCCACTTGGGCAGGTTCGCTGATCCGACAAGGGACCCGGACATGATCGAACTGAACAAGCTCGTCTACACCTATGCCGAACGCGCGGATATCGATGTCTACGACCTCGTTGATGTCGATTTTCTGCAGCGCCTCGATTTTGCCTGCGTTTCCAGGTGGGGCCTCGTCATCGAGCTGCTGATCCGCGCCTTTGGCTTGTGCAGACTTCGCAGCCAGAAGACCGCCACGGTCAAAATGTTCTCCGAGGCCTACGCCCAGAACTCCCGCCTGCCTCAGGGCTTGTGCCCTTTCACCGCGCCCGGCTATCGCGACATGATCGACGGCGACAAGCTCATGGAGATGGTGCTGGACGAATAGCGGCTGGCCAATACCGGTATGGACGTTTCAGGGCTCGCATTGCGGGCCCTTTTTTTGACCGCAACCGTGCATGCTTATGTGTCTGCTGTGCATGCTTATGCCTTGCGGTGAAGAGCGCACTACGATAAGCAACTGAAATACATAACATATTCATGTAGAATACAGCCGCCGAATCATCTGGGTGTGCAAACTTATGGTACATTGGCAGTCAGCCAATCCGGCACAAGCGTGCCCGTTCGCGGTGTTCATGCACGCCCCTGTCGGGGGGCTCTCCGTGATGATCCGGGACACTCGGGCCAAAGATGTCTTCCCCGGATGGCGCAGACACGGCGGGGCCCGCAGAAAGCCGACTTCGGTGGTCCATGCCGCGGAAGCCGGTTCGGGGGTGAAAATGCGCATTCACCGGGACATGGCGAAGGTCAGCTATTCCCCACGGGGCGGCTTCGCCCGTTTCGCCAACAGGCCAGATGCCGCGACCGCACCGATCACGACCAAGAGCGCTCCCAGCAATGCTCCCCAACTGACAGTCGCCACGCCGAAGAGTGCCAACAGGGCGATTGATCCCACCGGGGTCAGATAGGCGATGCCGGAAATGGTCGAGGCGAAGCCGGTCCTGGTTGCCTTGTCCCAAAGGACGTTCGACAGGGTCAACGGGGCGATCCCAATGCCCGCGACCGCGAACCACTGCACCGCCGACAGCGTCGTTCGCTCTTCAAACATGCAATGTGCCAACAGCGCCATCACCGCCAGAATGCCCATCGACGGGCCGATGACCTCACCAGTGCCTTTCGCAGCCGATCTGATTGCCGCGTAGACTGCGAAAGTAAGCCCGCTGAGGAACGCCAGGAGGATGCCGAACTCGTCGAAGCCGTGCTCGAAAGTCGGACCAATCGCGAGTGCTGCGCCAAGAAACCCGAGGCAAATGCCTGTCTTCGCGAGGAACGACAGCCTTTCACCCCTGGTGACCGACAAGATCGTCACCAACATGACCGGCCAGAGATATGCGACAACGTTCGCTTCGGCTGGTCCGATACGCGGCATCGCCATCAGGTAAAGCACGTTGTTCACAAGCAAGGCGGTGGCGACGAACGCCATGGTTCCGGGGCTTGTCCGCACAAAAGCGCGCGCATGACCCTGGGCAGCAGAAATCAGAAATGCGATCACGAACCCAATGGCAGAGGCCAGACCGAAAACCAGAAATGGCGGCGCAGCCCCCGCGACCGTCGCAAGCGTTGGCCAGGTCGACCAGAACAGCACAGCCCCGCCTGCAAGCCCGACGGCCTTCCCCCGCGGAGGGAGAGGCTTGTTCGGCAACCAACTGGCTTGGAACCACGAAAAGGAGTGTGAGATGGCGCTATTCATTCCGAAACAGTAGCCTGTGCCGTGATCTCTGCAAAGCCGTCAGGGGGGAACGGCCGCTCCGTTCCGCAGATCCCGCCGCAAGGAAGACGCCCGCCCTTGTCCGGCGCGCGGCCTTCACAGCGGGCGGTCGATTCCCTGATAGATCTCCTCGAGCGCCTTCTGGCGGCGGTCGTAGGCGTCGCGGATGCAGGCGGCGTCCGCGCCGCAGGCCTGGCGCTGTTTCAGCCAGGCAATCTGGCTGTCCTGGATGCTGCCCCGCATGCCCATGGCGAAGAGGCCGGTGAGAAAATCGAAGGTCGTCACCATCCGCACATCCGCGTCGTTGAGCTCGCGCGTGTCGCAGATCACCTGTTCGTCGGGCGCGAGGTCGGGAAGGTCGCAGTCGAAGCTCGCCGCCATGGCCGCAGGGGCGAGCGCGGTGCCGGGCAGGGCAAGGACGAGGCAGAGGAAAAGGGATTTCATCGGGGTCTCCGTCGCTGTCTCGGTCCGGCGGTGATCTAGCGCCGCAGGCCGGGGCGGCCAGTCACGGCTTCGTGGCCTGCCCGACGGAAGGCCGACGCATATCCGACGCAGGTCCGGCAGGCGGGGGACGGCCCCGCCGGAGCAGGTTCCGTCACGTTTCGAACATTCCCGGCTATGCCGCCTCAGGCGCGCCGGCCGGCGAAGCGGTTCTGCCAGTCCTCGCGCTGCTCGTCTGTGATCTTGGTGAAGAGGTTGTCGGGCACGACGAATTCCCGCCCCGGCGCCAGGGCTTCGAGCGCGGTGGCGACATCCTCCGGCCAGTCGAGGCTGTCGAGGCCGAGGGCGGTCTGGAGCTTTCCTGCCGTGTCGGGGAGGAAGGGCGCGGAGAGGCGGGCGTAGAGCGCGATGAGATTGAGCCCGAGCCGGACCTGTGCCGCGGCCTTTTCCGGGTCTTCCTTGAACGTCGCCCAGGGTGCGGCCGACTGCATGTATTCGTTGCCGGCCACCCAGATCGCGCGCAGCGCCGCGGCACCCTTGCGGACCTCGATCGCATCCATATGCGATTGATATTCCCTGACCTTTTCCGTCAGATCGGCAATCAGCGCCGTCTCCTGCTCGCCATGGGCGCCGCCCTCCGGCACCGCCTCGGAGAATTTCGAGCGGCAGAATTTGGTGATGCGGGAGACGAAATTCCCGAGCACGTCGGCAAGGTCCTTGTTCACCGAGGCCTGGAAGTTTTCCCAGGTGAATTCGGCATCGGAATTTTCCGGCGCGTGGGAGAGCAGCCACCAGCGCCAGTAATCCGCGGGCAGGATGGAGAGGGCCTGGTCCATGAACACGCCGCGCCCGCGCGAGGTGGAGAATTGTCCGCCGTCGTAGTTGAGGTAGTTGAAGGATTTGATGTAGTCGACCATCTTCCACGGCTCGCCGGAGCCCAGCAGGGTGACCGGGAAGGAGAGGGTGTGGAAGGGCACGTTGTCCTTGCCCATGAATTCCACATATCGAACATCGTCGGCGCCCTTGTCGGTCCGCCACCAGCGCTCCCAGTCCTCTTCCCCAAGCCCTTGTTTCGCCGCCCATTCCGCGCCGCAGGCGATGTATTCCACAGGGGCGTCGAACCAGACGTAGAACACCTTGCCGTCCATGCCTTCCCAGGGCGCGCCCTCGAATTGCACCGGCACCCCCCAGGACAGGTCGCGCGTGATGCCGCGATCCTGGAGGCCGTCGCCGTCGTGGAGCCATTTCTTCGCGATGGAGGTGGTGAGCACCGGCCAGTCGATCTTGGTCTCGATCCAGTCGTTGAGCGCGTCGCGCATCTTCGACTGCCGGAGATAGAGGTGTTTCGTGACCCGTTCCTCGAGATCCGTCGCGCCGGAGATCGTCGAATGCGGGTTGATGAGGTCGGTCGGGTCGAGCTGTTTCGTGCAATTGTCGCACTGGTCGCCGCGGGCGCCGTCATAGCCGCAATTCGGGCAGGTGCCCTCGATATAGCGGTCGGGCAGGAAGCGGCCGTCCGTCTCGGAATAGATCTGGGTCTCCTCCACCGCCTCGATCAGCCCTTCCTCGCCGAGGCGCCGGGCGAAATGCTGGGTCAGCCGGTGGTTCTGCGGCGAGGAGGAGCGGCCGAAATGGTCGAAGGAGAGGCGGAAGCCCGCGGCGATCTCCGCCTGGACCTTGTGCATCTCGGCGCAATATTCCGCGACGGGCTTGCCGGCCTTCTGCGCGGCGATCTCGGCGGGCGTGCCGTGTTCGTCGGTGGCGCAGAGGAACAGCACCTCGTCGCCCCGCGCCCGGCGGTAGCGCGCATAGAGATCGGCCGGAAGCTGGGAACCGACCAGATTGCCGAGATGCTTGATGCCGTTGATATAGGGCAGGGCCGAGGTGATGAGCGTGCGTGCCATGAGCGAGCGGGTCCGTCCGTTAGCGAATGTCTTGTGGTTTCTCTATCGCGGCTCGGAGGAAAGAGCCAGAGGCGCGGCGCGATGTCTGCAAGCGGGTCTGACGAAAAGCGCAAGGCCGTGGCGTTTGCACTTGCAGAAACTGTCGGTAAGTTGGCGTCCGGGCGCCGCGCCGCCCGGCGACAGAAGAAAGGACGACCACCGGATGAAACTGCGCAAAATCGGCACGAGCGATCTTCTCGTCTCCGAACTCTGCCTCGGCACGATGACCTGGGGCAGCCAGAACACGCAGGAGGAGGGCCATGCCCAGATCGACCGTGCCAAGGAGGCCGGGATCAACTTCCTCGACACGGCAGAGATGTATCCCGTCAATCCGGTGAGGAAGGAGACCGCCGGCCGGACGGAGGAGATCGTCGGCGCCTATTTCGCGAAATCCGGCGGGCGCGGCGACTGGGTGATCGCCACCAAGATCGCCGGTCCGGGCAATATCAACGAGGAGGGCATTCTCGCCTCCACGCTGGAGGCCCGGCTCGACGCCTCGCTGCGGCGCCTCGGGACGGATTACATCGACCTCTACCAGTTCCACTGGCCCAACCGCGGCTCGTATCATTTCCGCCAGAACTGGGGCTATGCGCCGTCGGGACAGCCGTCGCGGGCGGAGATCGAGGATGAGATGCACGGGGTTCTGGAGGTGATGGCCGCGCTGCGGAAGAAGGGCAAGGTGCGCGACTTCGGCACGTCGAACGAGACCGCCTGGGGCATGTCCCAATGGCTCGGCCTGGCGCGCGCGGACGGGGCGCCGAAGATGCAGTCGATCCAGAACGAATATTCGCTGATGTGCCGGCTGTTCGATACGGATCTGGCCGAGCTTTCCGTGCGGGAGGAGGTGACGCTGCTGGCCTATTCGCCGCTCGCCGCGGGGATGCTGAGCGACAAGTACCGGGGCGGGACCGTGGTGCCGAAGGGCTCGCGCCTCGATCTCAACGGCAATCTCGGCGGCCGCGCGGGGGCGCGGGGCTGGGCGGCCGTGGCGGCCTATGTCGAGGTGGCCGGCAAGCACGGGCTCGACCCGGTGGCGATGGCGGTGGCCTGGACGCTCACGCGGCCTTTCGACGTGGTGCCGATCCTCGGAGCGACGTCGGTCGAACAGCTCGAGGCGTCGCTCGGGGCGGCGGATCTGACGCTGACCGAAGAGGTGCTGAAGGATCTGGAAGCCGTTCACAAGGCGCATCCGATGCCCTATTGAGAGGCTACGGGGGTCAACGGAAAGGGTCGCCTCATGTCTTTGCGCCGTCTCGGTGTCTGCGCCGTCCTCTTCCTGGCCGCCTGCCTGCCCGTGACGCCCCGCCCCGGACCGGTGTCCGGCGGGCAGGGGGCGGATCCGGCGGTGACGGCCAGCGAGAAACGCGCCTGCGAGGCGCGGGGCGGCGAGTTCCGCAGCGGCGGCATGGCCGGCTTCCTGACCTGTTTCACGACGCCGAAGGATGCGGGGAAATCCTGCAAGGCCTCCGGCGATTGCGGCACCGGGAAATGCCTTGCCCGCTCCGGGACCTGTGCGCCGATCACGCCCCTGTTCGGGTGCAACGAGATTCTGGACGCCCAGGGACGGAGGGTGACGCTATGCGTGGACTGATCGCGGTCATGGGCCTGCTCGCCCTGCTGGCGGGGTGTGCCGGGACGGGGGAGCGGGCGGCGCAGCCGACGGGCACGCGCGATGCGCAGGTGGCGATGTCGTCGATTGCCGCGCTCGACACGGGGAAATTCGCCGGGCGCTGGTACGAGGTCGCGGGCTTCGTGCCCGAGGGCGCGTCCTGCACCATCGGGGCGGTGACCTTTGCGCCGCAGCGGTCGGGCGATCTGACCGTGACCGAGGGCCCCTGCGCGGACGGGCGGCCGGTGCAGGGCGTGGCGCGCCGGATCGGGCCGGGGCGCTATGCCTTCAAGGGGGAGGAGCTCTGGGTGCTCTGGGTCGACGGGGAATATCACACGGCGGTCATCGGCTATCCCTCCGGCGCGGCGCATGTCCTGAGCCGCGACCTGGTGTTGCCGCCGGACCGGCGCGCGGCGGTGGAGGGCATCCTGTCGTGGAACGGCTATGACGTGAGCCGCCTCAGGCCCGCACGGCGCCGGTAGGCCGGGCCGGCGATGGGCGGGGCGCTGCCGCATTCCGATCCGTGAGCCCGCTCATCGCGAAATTTGACTAGGCGGTCAGGAGTTTGGCGGCTATAGCCCGGATCATGACGCCACAGCTTTCATATTCCGCGCATGCCAGGCGCCTGCTCGCGCTCGGCATTCCGCTGGCGGGCAGCCAGCTTGCGCAATTTTCCGTGCATATGACGGATGTGGTCATGATGGGGTGGTACGGGCTCGATGAGCTTGCCGCGCTGGTGCTGGGCTCGGGCTTCTGGTTCATCCTGTTCATCTTCCTCGCGGGCTTCGGCTTTGCCGTGATGCCGCTCGTCGCCACCGCCTCGGGGCAGGGGGATGCGACGACGGTGCGCCGCGCCACGCGCATGGCGATCTGGCTGTCGCTTCTGGCGGCGATCCTGATCTATCCGGTCTTCCTCTTTTCCGACCGAGTGCTGCTCGCCCTCGGGCAGAAGCCCGAGATCGCGGCGCTGGCCCGCCCCTATCTCGCCATCGCCGGGGTAGAGATGATTCCCGCGCTCATGGTGGCGGTGCTGCGTTCCTATTTCTCCGCGCTCGAACGCACCCGGATCATCCTGATCGTCGTGCTGGGGGCGGTGGTGCTGAATGCCGCGCTCAACTGGGTGCTGATCTTCGGCAATCTCGGTATGCCCGCGCTCGGCGTGTCCGGGTCGGCCATCGCCTCGCTGATCGTCAATATCGCGATGGTCGTGGTGCTCGCGCTCTACGCGCAGGCGAAGACGCCGGAGAACGACCTGTTCCGCAACCCGTTCAAGCCGGACTGGCCGATGTTCCGCACCGTCTTCCGCATGGGAATTCCCATTGGCGCCACCGCGCTGGCCGAGGTGGGGCTGTTCAACGCGGCGGCGGTGATGATGGGCTGGATCGGCACGGCGAGCCTCGCCGCGCATGGCATCGCGCTCCAGATCACCGCGCTGACCTTCATGGTGCAGATCGGGCTGTCGCAGGCGGCGACGATCCGGGTCGGCAATGCCGCCGGGCGTGGCGACCGGGCGGAGATGCGGCGCGGCGCGGCGGTGGCGGTGGTGTTGTCGGTGGTGATGGCGACCTTCTCGACCGTGCTGTTCCTGTCGATGCCGGAAACGCTCATCGGCCTGTTCATCGCACCCGACGAGCCGGAGCGCGACGCGGTGCTCGCCATCGGCGCCTCGCTCATGTTCTTCGCGGCGGTCATGCAATATTCCGACGGCGGCCAGGTCGTGACGCTGGCGCTTCTGCGCGGGCTGCATGACACGGCGGTGCCGATGTGGCTCGCCGGGGTCAGCTACTGGATCATCGGCCTGCCGGTCGCCTATCTGTTCGGCTTCGTCTTCGGCTGGGGGGCGGAGGGCGTGTGGATGGGCTTCATCTTCGGCCTCACGATGGCCTGGCTGTCGATGAGCTGGCGCTTCTGGCGGCAGAAGGCGGCGATACCTCAGCCGGCCTGATCGCCGCGGGCCAGAAGCCGCTCCGCCTTCTTGCGCACCAGGACCGAGCGCAGGTCGTGCATGGCGAGCAGCAGCGCGTCGGTGACGTTTTCGAGCTGTTCGTCGGTTGCCCGCGCCTGGGCCCAGTGGGTCGTGAGGTTCAGATGGTCGACCGCCCGGTGGATGTCGTCGATGTCGCGCCGGGCGAGAAGCGCGACACGTTCGGCCATCCAGTCCTCGATCACCTGCATCTCCGCCGGCGTGAGGTCGCGATTGCCGTGCGGCTTGATTTCGCCGTTGCGGATGTTCACCGCGGCGATCTGGTCCATCTCGATCCGGCGCTGGCGGTTCTCCGTGTCCACGCGAAAGACGAAGGCGCCGTTCTCGCGCACGCGGAAATAGTATTCGGGCAGGTTGACGCTCATCCCGGCAGGTCCCCCTGGTCGATCACGCGCCAGAGAGAGCCGTCCTCGTCCACCAGCGCGAACATGCGCGGCGCGGAGGCGTGTTTGAAGATGCCGGTGAGCCGCGGGATGGAGAGGCGGTCGGTCGGCAGGCCCGCCCCGGAGAAGCGCGCATGCAGCGCCTCGATATCGTCGGAGCGCAGGCAGGCGGAGAACCAGCTCGTCTTCGGATCCACCTCGGGATGGGGAAAGAATTCGGCCTGCGTGTCGCCGAGGCCGAGGATCATCCAGCCGTCATCGCGAAACCGCGTCTCGAAGCCGAGCCGGGCGTAGAAGGCCTCGGTCCGCGCGAAGTCACGCGAGGGCAGGTTGGCGGTGATGGTCTCGCTCATCTCAGCCCCTCGCAGAAGGCGCGGATCCGGGTGCAGGCGTCTTCCAGGGCCGCGTCCGAGGTGGCGTAGGACACGCGGAAATTCGGCGACAGGCCGAAGGCCGCGCCGAAGACCACGGCGACGCCGGTCTCCTCGAGCAGCGCGGTGGCGAACTCTTCGTCATTGGTGATCTTCGCGCCGCCCGCGGAGGTCTTGCCGATGCAGCCGGAAATGTCGGGATAGACATAGAAGGCGCCTTCGGGGGTCGGGCAGGTGAGGCCCGGCGCCTCGTTCAGCATCTTCACCACGAGGTTGCGGCGGCGCACAAACGCCTCGTTGTTGGCCGCGATGAAATCCTGCGGCCCGTTCAGCGCCTCGACCGCGGCATATTGCGAGATCGAGCAGGGGTTGGAGGTCGATTGCGACTGCACCTTGCGCATCGCGGCGATGAGATCCACCGGCCCCGCGGCATAGCCGATCCGCCAGCCGGTCATCGCATAGGCCTTCGACACGCCGTTCACGGTGAGCGTGCGCTCATAGAGGCCCGGCTCCACCTCCGCAGGGGTGCAGAATTCGAAACCGTCGAAGGCGAGATGCTCGTACATGTCGTCCGACATGACCCAGACATGGGGATGACGCATCAGCACATCGGTGAGCGCCTTCAGCTCGTCGCGGGAATAGCCCGCGCCGGTGGGATTCGACGGCGAGTTGAAGATGAACCATTTCGTCCGGTCGGTGATCGCCGCCTCGAGCTGCTCCGCGGTGATCTTGAAGGCGGTCTCGAGCCGGCCCTCGATCGCGACCGGTGTGCCGCCCGCGAGCAGCACCATGTCGGGATAGGAGACCCAGTAGGGCGCGGGGATGATCACCTCGTCGCCCGCGTTCAGCGTCGCCATCAGCGCGTTGTAGAGCACCTGCTTGCCGCCGCCGGAGACCGACACCTGCGCGGGCGTGTAGTCGAGCCCGTTGTCGCGCCTGAACTTCGCGCAGATCGCCTCCTTCAGCTCGGGAATGCCGTCTACGGCGGTGTATTTCGTCTTGCCCTCCTCGATGGCACGGATGCCGGCCGCCTTGACGTTCTCCGGCGTGTCGAAATCGGGCTCGCCCGCGCCGAGGCCGATCACGTCCTTCCCGGCGGCCTTGAGTTCGCGCGCCTTGTTGGTGACGGCGATGGTGGGGGAGGGTTTCACGCGGGAGAGTGTCTCGGACAGGAAGGGCATGGGGCATCCTCGGGATTGGTGTCGGGCGTAGTGATAACGTCAAATCCCGGCTCCCGCCAAGACGTCCCCTTGCGATATCGCGCGGCAAGGTGCAAAAACGCGGCGAAAAGGGAGTTGCCGCATGAGCGAGAGCGTGGAAATCCGCCGCAAGCGCCTCAGGATCCGGGCCTGGCGGCGCGGGATCAAGGAGATGGACCTGCTGATCGGCGGCTATGCCGACCGGCATCTCGCCACGATGGACGAGGCCGCGCTCGATGCGTTCGAGCGGCTGATGGAGGAGCACGACCAGGACCTGCTGGCCTATGCCACGGGGCTGAAGCCCACGCCGGCGGCGCTCCGTCCGATGCTCGACCGGCTCATCGCCGCGGCCGATCACGCCGACTGGGCGAAAAAGGGCTGAGGCCGCGGGAGGCGGAAACCTCCCCGGCTTAACTGAATCTTGGGAAATTGGCGCCAGTCTGTCCTCTGAGCCCCTTGGCGGAGTGACAGATGAGCATGCATTCGACCTTTCTCAAACCGAGCGACACCCCCTTCATGACGCAATATCTGGAGGCGCTGTCGCTCGTGGAGCGGCTGCATCGCCTGTTGCTCGACGTGATCAAGGACGAATTCGAACGGGTCGGCATTCTCGAGATCAACGCCGTGCAGGCGCTTCTCCTGTTCAACGTGGGGGAGAACGAGGTGACGGCGGGCGAGCTGAAATCGCGCGGCTATTACCAGGGGTCGAACGTGTCCTACAATCTCAAGAAACTCGTGGACATGGGGTACATGCACCACCAGCGCTGCGAGATCGACCGCCGCTCGGTGCGGGTGAAGCTGACGGAGAAGGGGCGCCATGTGCGCAGCACCGTCTCGGCCCTCTTCGCGCGCCATGCCGAGGGGCTGGACGCGAAGGGCGTGATCTCCTCCGAGGGGATCGAGGATGTCAATTCCGCGCTGCGCCGGATCGAGCGGTACTGGTCCGACCAGATCCGCTATATCTATTGACCGGCGCAGGCGGCGACCGGGCCTTACCAGTGGCCGGTGTTTTCCATCGACGCCCAGGGCTCCGCCGGGGCCTTCGCCTCGCCCTTCTGCAACAGCTCGATGGAGACGTTGTCGGGCGAGCGCACGAAGGCCATGTGCCCGTCGCGCGGCGGGCGGTTGATCGTCACGCCATTGTCCATGAGTTTCCTGCACAGCGCATAGATGTCCTCCACCTCATAGGCGAGATGGCCGAAATGGCGGCTGTCGGAGGGCAGGCCCTCGTCGCCGTCCCAGTTGTAGGTCAGTTCCACCGGGCATTCGGGCTGCCCCTCCGGCGCCATGAAAACCAGCGTGAACCGCCCCGCCTCGTTGTCGATCCGGCGGGTTTCCCGCAGCCCCAGAAGCTCGAAGAAACCCATGGTCTTCTCCAGGTCGAGAACCCTCACCATCGTGTGCAGATACCGCATTGCCGACACTCCTTTCGTTGTTTCGGGTGGCATCTAGCCCGCGCGGAGGGCAGAGCCAAGACGCGCTTCCAGAATCCCTCCGGGTCTTCTAGAAAGGAGGGGCACCACCACAATATCTTGGGGAGCGCGCCGTGCGTCAATACCACGAACAGTTGAGGACGATCCTCGCACAGGGGGTCGACACCACCGACCGGACCGGCACCGGCACGCGGTCCTATTTCGGGCTCCAGGCGCGCTATCCGCTTTCGGAGGGCTTCCCGCTCGTCACCACGAAGAAGCTGCATCTGCGTTCGATCGTCCACGAACTCCTGTGGTTTCTCTCCGGCGACACGAATATCCGCTATCTCAAGGAAAACGGCGTGTCGATCTGGGACGAATGGGCGGATGAGAACGGCGATCTCGGTCCCGTCTACGGCGCGCAATGGCGCAAATGGCCGGGCGGCGCGCGCGGCAGCATCGACCAGGTCGCCGGACTCGTGGAGGCGATCCGCAAGAGCCCCGATTCGCGCCGGCTCATCGTCTCCGCTTGGAATCCGGCGGAGGTCGACGAGATGGCGCTGCCGCCCTGTCACACGCTGTGGCAGGTGAAGATCCTCGGCGGCAAGCTGCATCTCCAGCTCTACCAGCGTTCCGCGGACATGTTCCTCGGCGTGCCGTTCAACATCGCCTCCTACGCGCTGCTGCTCGCGATGCTCGCGCAGGTCACGGGCTATGAACCGGGCGATTTCGTCCATACGATCGGCGACGGACATATCTATGCCAACCACATGGATCAGGTCGATCTGCAACTGTCGCGTGTGCCGAAGCCGCTGCCGCGCCTGCGACTCAATCCCGAGGTGAAAAGCCTGTTCGACTTCACCTTCGAAGACATCGAAATCCTGGACTATGACCCCGATCCGGCGATCAGGGCGCCGGTCGCGGTCTGAGGTTTGCCATGATCACGCTGATTGCCGCCCGCGACCGCAACGGAGCCATCGGGAAGGACAACACGATCCCGTGGAAGGCGCCGGAGGATCTGAAATTCTTCATGACCGAAACCCTGGGTGGCGCGGTCGTCATGGGCCGCCACACCTGGGAAAGCCTTCCGATCAAGCCGCTGAAAAACCGTCTGAACATCGTCGTCTCCTCGCGCGGCGTGAATCACGACCATGTGGTCGGCTCGGTCGGGGAGGCCATCGCGCTGGCACGCGCGGAAGGCCGCCTGCGGATCTATGCGACCGGCGGCGCGGGGATCTACGAGGCGATGCTGCCGCTCGCGGATCGGCTCCTCCTGACCGACGTGGAGACCGAGGTCGAGGGGGCGGACACATGGTTTCCGGCCTTCGACCCCTCCGACTGGCGCGAGGTGGCGCGGACGGTGCTGCGCGAGGCGGGGCCGCGCTGCGAGGTGGTGGAGCGGCTGCGCTGACGTGTTGCGCGACGCGGGACAGTTCGCGTGCAGGCAGGCCATTGTTTCCGCATCCATGGGTGGGGCAGGCGCCGGCGCTCTGAAACTTGCCAGGTTTCCGGCGCGGGGCTAGGCTGCGCCCATTGCCGTTTCTGCCAGCCCTCTCGGGAGCTTATGCCATGTTCAAAGTCCTTTTCACTCTCGCCGCCGCCAGCCTTTCCGCGCTTCCCGCGCTTGCCGCCGGGACGCAGCCCTACGCACCCGGCGTGACGGTCTTTGCCTATCCCGCCGCGGAAAATTTCTGTCCGGCGGGCACACAGCCGGTGCGCCATGACGGCGCGATCTCCTGCGGGACAGCCAATGCGACGGGCTATGGCGAGCCGGCCGCGCGCGCCGCGCGCAGGCCCGCCTATGCCGCGCCGGTCACCTATACCGATCCGAAATCGCCGCATTACATGCCGGACCGGATCGAGATGGGCGCGGACTGAGACGAGGGGTCGAGAGGGCACGGGACCGATGGTTCCGGCGTCATGAATCTGTTACGATGGGATATGGTTCCCTCTCGTCTCGCCCTTCCTGCCCTTGTCGTCTTCGCCGCCGCCGGCGCGGCGCAGGCCGTGTCGCCCATTGCCGAGGTCGTCTGCGGGCCGCGCGAGGAGATCGCGGCGAAGCTCGGCCGCCAGTTCGGCGCGGTCAGGACCGGCTCGGGCCTGCGCGGTCCGGAAGCGGTGCTCGAGATCTGGACCAATCCGCAGTCCGGCGAATGGACGCTCGTCCAGGCCTATGTCGAAGGCCGGAGCTGCATCCTCGCGATGGGTGAGGCCTGGGAAACGGTGACGCCGGAGGCCGCCGCGGGCGAGAGCGGGACCGCGGGTTAGGGCGCCGCGAATTCAGACATGACGAACCGGGCGACGGCCGCGCCGAGGATCTCGTGCGCCTCGGCATCGAAATGGACGCCGTCGATCGCGGAGACGGAAATCACCTCGTCGGCATCGAAGAAGGCCACGTCGCGCGCCTCCGCCTCGGCCCGCATCAACTCCCGCGTGCGCCGGGCCTTTTCCGCTGCGCCGGTGTAGATCTCCGACAGGACACCGGCCGCGTGGGGCGCGGGGGGCACGATGAGGAAGGGTTCGAAACCGCCGTGCAGCGCCTGCATCTCGTCGGAGAGCGCGACATCGAGGTGAAAGGCACAGCCGGCGGCGATCTGGTCGGGGGAGGCGTCGAAATGCGCCTTCAGGTCGTTGATGCCGAGCATGATCGTCAGGGCGTCGATCGGCCCGTGGCTCTCGAGCGCGACGAACAGGCCGAGACGGCCGTCCATATGCGGTCCCTTCTCGGGATCCGGGAAGGCGAAGGTCCGGCCCGGAAGCCCCTCCTCGAGGAGATCCCAGCCGAGCGTTTCAGCCATCACCACCGGCCAGCGCCGGGCGAGGCGGGGCAGGGCGGACGGCCGTGTGACCATCGGTTGCGTGCCGTGCGTGTTGCTGTCGCCAAAGGCGAGAATCGTGGGCATTTCGGCACGTCCGGGAATAGCAGCTCCGGAACCGGGTCCGGAGCCGCCGGATTGCGAAGGGGAAACCGGTCAGAGCGCGCGCAGTTCGGAGGCGGAGGCGCGCCCGTCACGGCCCTCGCGCAGCTCATAGGCGATCTTCATATTGTCGGCCAGGCCGGTCATGCCGGCACGTTCCACGGCGGAAATATGGACGAACACGTCCTTGCCACCCTCGTCGGGCGCAATGAAGCCGTAACCTTTGGTGGTGTTGAACCATTTGACGGTGCCAGTGGGCATAGTCCTTCAGTCTCCTAAGTCATTTCAGCCGCCACGACATGTGACGCGCCGGTGCAGCCGGGTCTTCCAAGTCTTCCAGCTGCCCCTTATGAAAAGGAGCGGACGTTCCAGAAAGTCAGCAGTCACATAATTCAGTTTGACGCAAGTCCGAATAAAGGCAAGCGACAAGTTCGCAACACGCAAGATGCGCCACATTTTTTGGGCAAAAACCCACCGATCTGCCATCGAGGAGACTGAAATGACAACGATTTACGGGCTGAAAACCTGCGACACCTGCCGCAAGGCCGGCAAGGCGCTGGGCGTGGGGGTGACGGATATTCGCGAAATGCAATTGTCGCGGGACGATCTCGAGCGGTTCGAGGCGGCGTTCGGCGCGGCGCTGCTGAACACGCGGTCGACCACATGGCGGGGACTCGCGGAGGCCGAGCGCGGCCGTCCGCCGCTCGATCTCATCGCGGATTATCCGGCGCTGATGAAACGTCCGGTGATCGAGCGGGACGGGGCGCTGTATCTCGGCTGGGGCAAGGATGTGCAGGAGGCGCTGCTCGGCGGCTGAGCGCCCCCGGCCGCGACGAGGAAGACCCCCGGATGCGGGGCCTTCCTCCCTCCGCGGGCGTCAGGCCATGTCAGGCGGGCAGGCCGCGGCCTTCAGCTCGTCCACGATCTCCGCGAGGGCGGCGACCGAGGTCTGTTTCTGGCCCAGGCGCCGCACGGTGACGGTGCGATCCTCGACCTCGCGCGCGCCGATGGCGAGGATCACCGGCACCTTGGCCAGCGAATGCTCGCGGACCTTGTAGTTGATCTTCTCGTTGCGCGTGTCGGCCTCGGCGCGGACCCCGGCGGCTTTCAGCGCCGCGACGACCTCGTGCACGTAATCGTCCGCCTCGGAGACGATGGAGGCCACGACCACCTGCCGGGGGGCGAGCCAGAAGGGCAGATGCCCCGCCGAGTTCTCGATCAGGATGCCGATGAACCGTTCGAAGGAGCCGAGCACGGCGCGGTGCAGCATGATCGGGCGGTGTTTCGCCCCGTCCTGACCGATATAGTTGGCGTCGAGCCGTTCGGGCAGGTTCGGGTCCACCTGAAGCGTGCCGCATTGCCATTCGCGCCCGATCGCGTCGGTGAGCACGAATTCGAGCTTTGGCCCGTAGAAGGCGCCTTCGCCCTCCTGGATCTCGAAATCGTATCCGGCGGCCTTGCAGGCATTGCCGAGCGATTCCTCGGCATGGTCCCAGCTTTCCTCGGTCCCGATGCGCTTCTCCGGCCGGGTGGAGAGCTTGATCGACCAGTCGGTGAAGCCGAGATCGGCATAGATCCTCGCGAGGAATTCGATGAATTTCTTCGTCTCCCGCTCGATGTCCTTCTCCTCGCAGAAGATATGGGCATCGTCCTGCGTGAAGCCGCGCACGCGCATGATCCCGTGCAGCGCGCCCGAGGGCTCGTAGCGGTTGCAGGAGCCGAATTCCGCCATCCTGAGCGGCAGGTCGCGATAGGACTTGAGGCCCTGGTTGAAGACCTGGACATGGCAGGGACAGTTCATCGGCTTGAGCGCGTTCACGGTCTTCTCGCGCGCATGGTCCTCGTCCACTTCGACGATGAACATGTTTTCCTGGTAGTTCTCCCAATGGCCGGAGGCTTCCCAGAGCCGGCGGTTCACCACCTGCGGCGTGTTCACCTCCACATAGCCGTCGCGCTCCTGCTGGCGGCGCATGTAGTCCTGGAGCGTGGTGTAGATCTTCCATCCGTTCGGATGCCAGAAGATCTGGCCCGGCGCCTCCTCCTGCATGTGGAACAGGTCCATCTCGCGCCCGAGCTTGCGGTGGTCGCGCTTCGCGGCCTCCTCGAGCATCGTCATATGCGCCTTGAGATCGTTGCGGTTGCGGAAGGCGACGCCATAGATGCGTTGCAGCATCGGGCGCGTGCTGTCGCCGAGCCAGTAGGCCCCCGCGACATGGGTGAGCCTGAAGGCGTCGGCGGGAAGCTGGCCGGTATTTTGCAGGTGCGGACCGCGGCAGAGATCCTGCCAGTCGCCATGCCAATACATGCGGATCGGCTGGCCCTCGGGGATCCGGTCGACGAGTTCCACCTTGAAATTCTCGCCGCGCGCCTCGTAAAAGTCGCGCGCCTCGTCGCGGCCCCAGATCTCGGTGCGGACGGGATCGCGGGCGTTGATGATCTCCTTCATCTTCGCCTCGATCCTGCCGAGGTCTTCGGGGGTGAAGGGCTCGGCGCGGTCGAAGTCGTAGAACCAGCCGTAATCGCGGACCGGCCCGATGGTGACCTTGACGTCCGGCCAGATCTCCTGCACCGCGCGGGCCATGACATGCGCGAAATCGTGGCGGATGAGTTCGAGCGCGGGCGCATCGTCGGACATGGTGTGGATCGAGATGGCGGCATCCGCCTCGATCGGCCACTGGAGATCCCAGTGCTGCCCGTCGACGGTGGCGGAGATCGCCTTTTTCGACAGCGATCTGGAAATGCTCTCGGCCACTTCGGCCGGCGTCACGCCCTTGTCGAAGCTGCGCGCATTGCCATCGGGAAAGGTGAGGGAGATCTGGGACATCTGAGGTCCTCCTCGTCGGTTCGGCGCCCACGGAACGCCCGGTTGCGGGTACGGTTTCCCGCACTGTCTGCTCGTCCGCGCGCAAGAAGTCAATGTGAAAGGAAAAACGCGAGGGTCCGCCGTTCCACCGGCTCTGCGTCCGCGTCTTCCGCGCGCGGCGCGCCGGGCCGATTGCATCCGCGCGCGCGGAGGGGTAGCCATGGGGGAAAGGGAGCCTGACATGACCGACCATCTCGACACCGCCGCCGGCCGCCGCATTGCCTATCACCGTCTGGAGGGCGAGGGGACGGGCGTCGTGTTCCTCGGCGGGTTGATGTCGGACATGACGGGGACGAAGGCGGTGGCGCTCGAACAATGGGCGGCGCTTCAGGGGCGTCCCTTCCTGCGCTTCGACTATTCCGGCCATGGCCAGAGCTCGGAGGCGTTCGAGGACGGGTGCATCGGCGACTGGGCCGAGGACGCGCGGGAGGCGATCGAGCGGCTGACCGAGGGGCCTCAGGTGCTCGTCGGCTCCTCGATGGGCGGCTGGATCTCGCTCCTGATGTGCCGGCGGCTGCCTGCGCGGGTCGCGGGCCTCGTGACCGTCGCCGCCGCGCCGGATTTCACAGAAGACGGGTTCTGGGCGGGGTTTTCGGATCTCGAACGGGCGAAGTTGATGCGCGAGGGGCGGATCTTCGTGCCGTCGGACTATGCCTCCCCCTATCCGGTCACGCGGCGGCTGATCGAGGACGGGCGCGACCACCTCGTGCTGCGCGACCCGCTCGCCTTGCCCTTTCCCGTCCGCTTCCTCCAGGGGACCGAGGACAGCTCCGTTTCCGTCGAGACCGCGCTGCGGCTGTTCGGCCATGCGAAAGGGGGCGACATCCGGCTGACGCTGGTGAAGGGGGCCGACCATTCCTTTTCGACCCCCGATTGCCTCAAGACGATCGAGGCGGCGATCTTCGACGTGCTGGCGCGGATCTGAGCCGTCCCGGCAGGAAGCCGCGGCGCAGGGGGTGAGTGCTTGACGTCGCGCCTGTCGTCGTCATTCTTGGGCAAGTCACCTTCGCCGGATCTTCTGCCCCTGTCATGACCGACTGCCTTGTCCTTCTGCCCGGTTTTCTCGCCGACGGGCGCGTCTATCTCGACCAGGTCGCCGACCTGAGCCGGAAGACGGCGGTCACGGTCGCGCCGCTTCTGGGGGAGAGCCTCGCGGAGATGGCCGATCACGTTCTGGCGCAGGCGCCGGAACGATTTGCGCTGGCCGGCCACGATCTCGGCGCCTCGGTCGCGACGGAGATCCTGCGTCGGGCGCCGGGGCGGGTGAGCCGGATCGCGCTGATCTGCGGCTCCGCCCAGCCGGAGCCGCCCAATGTCGCCGCCGCGCGCGAGCCGCGCATGGTCAAGGCGCGCACGGGACGGTTCGGGGAGGCGCTGCTCGAGGAACTGCCGACGACGACGCTCCACGACAGCCCGCATCGCAGGGCGATCCGTGATCACTGGATCGACATGGCGCTGGAGGCGGGGGTGGAGACCTATCTCACGCAGTCGCGCATCCTTCAGCGCCGCCCGGACCACCAGAACGTGCTGCGCCGGGCGCGCCTTCCGGCGCTGGTGATTGGCGGGGCGGCGGATACGATCAGCCCGCCGCGCCGTCAGGATTTCATCGCCCAGCTCATGCCGCGCGCCGAATTCCGCCTGATCGAGAAGGCCGGCCACCTGCCGATGCTCGAGGCGCCGCGGAGCGTGTCGCGCGCGCTGGCCGACTGGCTTGCCGCCGACGCGCCTTTTGTGCTGCGCTGAGCGGGGTCCGGTTCAGACCGGCACCGCCCCGCCCTTGAAGGGCGCGTCGTTGTCGCCTTCGCCCGCGTTGCGGGAGCCGCGGCTGTCCTTGCCGCCGACGACTCGGGGCCCGGAATTCTGGTCGATGAAGTCGAGCACGAGGGGCCGGATATTCGTGCGCCAGCTCTTGCCCGCGAAGATGCCGTAATGGCCCGCGCCGGGTTCGAGGTGATGCGCCTTCTTGCTGTCGGGCAGTCCCGTGCAGAGCGCGAGGGCGGCGACGCACTGGCCGGGCGCGGAGATGTCGTCATCCTCGCCCTCGACGGTCTTCACCGCGACATCGGTGATCTTGCCGATATCCACCTTCTTGCCGGCGACGGTGAACTCGTTCTTCGCGATCTCGAGCCCCTTGAAGATCCGTTCGACCGTGGAAAGGTAGAATTCCGCGGTCATGTCCATCACCGCGAGGTATTCGTCGTAGAACTTGTTGTGGCGGTCGTGGTCGGAGCTTTCGCCCTTCGCCGCGCGGTGGATCTGGTCGGCAAAGGCGGTGGCGTGCCGGTCGATGTTCATCGCGATGAAGGAGGAGAGTTGCAGCAGGCCGGGGTAGACCTTCCGCCCGACGCCCTTGTATTTGTAGCCGACGCGCTGGATCATCGAATGTTCGAGCTGGCCCATGGTGACGCGGTTGCCGAAATCGGTGACTTCGGTCGGGGTCGCGTCCGGGTCGATCGGGCCGCCGATGAGCGTGAGCGAACGCGGCTGCGCCTTCGGATCCTCCTCCGCGAGATAGGCGGTGGCGGCAAGCGCAAGGGGGGCGGGCTGGCAGATCGCGATCACATGGGTGTTCGGGCCGAGGTGTTTCATGAAATCCACGAGGTAGAGCGTGTAATCCTCGATGTCGAACTTGCCGTCGGAGAGGGGAATGTCGCGTGCGTTGTGCCAGTCGGTCACGTAGACGTCGCAATCCGGCAGCAGCGAGATCACCGTCGAACGCGCGAGCGTCGCGTAATGGCCGGACATCGGCGAGACCACGAGCACGCGGCGCTTCATCTGCTTGCGGCTCTGGACCTTGAAGTGGATGAGGTTGCCGAACGGCCGCTCGACCTCGGTCACGATATCGACGAGGTGGTCGCGCCCGTCCTCGCCCACGACCGACCCGATGCCCCAGTCGGGTTTGACCACCATGCGTTCGAAGGCGCGTTCGGTGACCTCTCCCCAGGCGCGGAGCCACTGGAAGGCGGGGTTCGGCATCATCGCCACGCCCGGATAGGAGCCGACCGCCTGCGCCGTCGCGCCGAGCCACTGGTTCGTGTTGCGCATCGTTTCCATGAAGTCATAGGTCGCCATGAGACGCATGATGCTTCCTTCCGAAAAGGTTGGAACAGAACGTCGGAGCCGCATCATCCGCGGGGGGCAAGGAAACCTTCCCATGGGCGCTCTGTTATGTGTATCGTGGACCATAATCTTACAGCTTGGCTTCATGCTGCAAGTGCAAAATGTCGAAGGGAGGCGGCATGGGACTGGATAAAGGCAGGACGCCCGGCGCGGGCACCGAGGTCGGCGCGCCGGATCTCGACAAGCTCAACGCCAATATCGCGAAGATCGAGGCGCTGTCGCAGCGGCTCGGCGTCGCGCTCGCGCAGCGCAAGCCGATCCCGGCCTCGTTGCAGGGGCCGGGGCAGGAATTGTTCGTGAAGGCGGCGGCCGCCTATCTGTCGGAAATGATGAACAATCCCGCCCGGATCGTGGAGCATCAGGTGGGGCACTGGGGCAAGACGCTCAAGCATTACGTCGATGCCCAGCACCGGCTCGCGACCGGAGATCTCACCCCGCCGCCCGACGAGACGCCGAAGGATCGCCGTTTCGCCAATCCCCTGTGGGAGTCCAACCCCTTCTTCAACTTCCTCAAGCAGCAATACCTGATGAACGCGGAGGCGATCGGGACCGCGGTCGGCGATCTCGAGGGGCTGGAGGCGCGGGACCGCCGGCGGGTGGATTACTTCGCCCGGCAGGTGATCGACATGATGTCGCCGACGAATTTCCTCGCGACCAATCCCGACGCGCTCCAGCACGCGATCGACACGGAGGGGGAGAGCCTCGTGCGCGGGCTCGAGAATCTCGTGCGCGACCTCGAGGAGCACCAGGGCGAGATGGTGGTCAGCCTCGTGGACAAGGAGGCCTTCGAGGTCGGGCGCAACATCGGCGCGACCGAGGGCTCCGTCGTCTTCCGCAACCGCATGTTCGAGCTGATCCAGTATGCGCCCGCGACGGAAACGACCTACAGGACGCCGCTGCTCATCCTGCCGCCGTGGATCAACAAGTTCTATATCCTCGACCTGCGGCCGCAGAATTCGCTCATCAAATGGCTGGTGGAGCAGGGGCATACCGTCTTCGTCGTCTCCTGGGTCAATCCGAACGAGGCCTATGCCGAGGTCGGCATGGACGACTATGTCGAGGAGGGCTTCCTGACGGCGATCGCGCAGGTGAAGGCGCTTACCCGCGAGGAGAAGATCAACGTCGTCGGCTATTGCATCGCCGGGACGACGCTCGCGCTCACGCTGGCGCTGATGAAGCAGCGCGGCGACAGGTCGGTCAGGTCCGCGACCTTCTTCACCGCGCTCACGGATTTTTCCGACCAGGGCGAGGTGGGGGTGTTCCTCGATGACGATTTCGTCGACGGGATCGAGGCGGAGGCGACGCGCACCGGGCTGATGAAGTCGCTGTTCATGAGCCGGACCTTTTCCTACCTGCGCGCGAACGACCTGATCTATCAGCCGGCGATCCGCAGCTATCTGATGGGGGAGGCGCCGCCGGCCTTCGACCTGCTCTACTGGAATGCCGATGCCACCAACCTGCCGGGGCGGATGGCGGTGGGATACCTGCGCGGACTGTGCCAGCGCGACGAATTCGCCACGACGGGGTTCCCGCTCTGCGGCACGAAGGTGCACCTGTCGGAGGTGGACGTGCCGCTGTGCGCGGTCGGCTGCGAAAGCGACCATATCGCCGCGTGGATGTCGTCCTACAACGGGATCCGCCAGATGGGCGCGCGGTCGAAGACCTTCATCCTCTCCGAGTCGGGCCATATCGCCGGGATCATCAACCCGCCGTCGAAGAAGAAGTACGGCCATTACACCAATGACGACCTGTCGCTTGCGCCCGAGGCGTGGAAGGAGACCGCGACCTTCCACGAGGGCTCGTGGTGGCCGCGCTGGCAGGGCTGGCTCGCGAAACGGTCGGGCAAGAAGATCCCGGCCCGGCAGCCGGGTGATTCGGGGGCGGAGATCCTGGGGGCGGCACCCGGACGTTACGTTACGTCACAATCAAGTTCCTGAATTGGCTAGATTTTAGGCGATTCGCTGCGGTGCAGCGTAAACGGGTTGATTTTCTGCGCCGCAGCATCCATAGTTCATGTCAGACGCGGCACGGCGAAAGGCGCCGCTGCGCGATCTGGAACCGGCGGATACCTCGGACGGGCCGCCATGACGACGCGCCGGGGACGGCGCGAAAGGAGAACAGACATGGCCAATACCGACGACTTCACCAAGATGATGAAAGACATGATGGGTACTTTCCCGATCGACTTGTCCGCGATGCAGGAAAGCTTCAAGACCCAGGCGTCCCTCGGTGAAAAGCTGTCGAAAGTTGCGATCGAAGCGGCCGACAAATCTGCGGAGATCTCGTCCAAATGGACCAAGGCGTCGCTCGCCCGCGTCTCCGACGTGACCGCCGTGAAGGAAGAGCCCGCGGATTACACCAAGGCGATGACCGAATTCGCCTCCGCGCAGGCCGAACTCGCCGCGGAGAACATGGCCGCCTTTGCCGAGGTCGCCAAGAAGGTCCAGATGGAAACCATCGAGCTGATGCTCGCCGCCGGCAAGGACATGGGCGAGGACATGACCGCCGCCGCGAAGAAGGCCACGGGCGAAATGACCAAGGCCGCCAAGAAGACCGCCGAAGCCGCGAAGTAAGCGCGCGCCGGGACAAGCCGCGGTTTTCACACTCCTCCCAGGACGCCGCGGATCGCGAACGGGCCCCGTTTCGGGGTCCGTTTCCGTCGTGACGCCCTTGCATGATTGCGGTAACGCCGCGGTCGCAATTTGTTTTGCTTTTGAGAATCGGCTCGCTTAGGCTTTGCGTATTGCCACTGAGGGAGGGGAGGAGCCTTGGGCTGAACGGACATGGTCGCAGAGAAAAAAGATCCGCTACTCATCAAGCGTTATGCCTCGCGCAGGCTCTACAATACCGAAACCTCCGATTACGTGACGCTCGAGGATATCGCGGGATTCATCCGCAGCGGGCGCGACGTGCAGATCGTCGACCTGAAGTCCGGCGACGACCTGACGCGGCAGTACCTCCTCCAGATCATCGCGGAACATGAGGGCCGCGGGGAGAGCGTGTTGCCGCTCAACGTGCTGACCGATCTCGTGCGCAGCTATACGACCGACATCCAGTCCGTCGTGCCGCAATTCCTCGCCCAGAGCTTCGAGATGCTGCGCCAGGGGCAGGAGCAGATGATGCAGAAATTCGGCAGCCCCTTTCCCGGCTTCGAGGCGCTTCAGGCGCAGCAGGAGGCCTGGCTGAAGGCGATGACCGGTGGCAGGGCTCCGGGCTGGACCGGGCCGGAGACGGAGGCGGAAAGCGAGACGCGGGAGGATCTCGGAGAGATCAAGAAGCAGCTCGCGGAGCTTCAGGAGAAGCTCTCGAAGATGCAGTGAGACCGGCCCCGGCCGCCCTGACCGGCAGCAAGCCCCGCCCTCCGGCGGGGTTTTTCATGCCCTCGCGCCAAAGCGGGGTGACAGGGCTCCCGCCGGAAACTAGCTTGGCCGCGATCGGACGTTCCGGGGGATGAGATGAGCGACAACAAGGTCGGGCGGCTGTCCCTCTGGGGCGTGGAGGTGTTTCTGGCTGTGGCGGAGGAGGGGGCGGTTTCCGCCGCCGCCAAGCGGCTTGCCGCCTCGCCCTCCGCCGTGTCGCAGCAGATTTCGAACCTCGAGGCGGCGCTCGGCACCGAGCTCGTCAACCGGCGCGAGCGCCCGATGACGCTTACGCCCGCGGGGCGTGTCCTGCGCAAGCGCGCGCAGAACATCCTGCTCGAGGCGGCGCGGGCACGGTCGGAGATCGCCGGTCTCGATCTCGCCCATCTCGGCCAGTTGCGCCTCGGCATGGTCGAGGATTTCGAGGCGAGCGTGACGCCCCTGCTGATCACCCAGATGGCCGGGACGCTCACGGACACGCGCTTCGTGCTCGAGACCGGGCCGTCGCACCGGCTGCTCGACCGCCTCGAACACCGGGTTCTGGACGTGATCGTGGCTGCGGAGCTCGGCGCGGGGGAGGACTGGTATGACAGCCTGCCGCTGCTCCGCGATCCCTTCGTCGCCATCGTTCCGAAGGGGCGGCCGGAGGCGGTCTCCACGCTGCCGCTCATCCAGTATACCCGCCGTCACGCGATGGGGCGGATGCTCGCGGACCACCTGTCGGGGGAGGGGGTCCGGCTCGCCCACCGCTTCGAACTCGACAGCTACCGCGCCATGCTCGCCATGGTGGCGGGCGGAAGCGGCTGGACCATCCTGTCCTCTCTGGGGGTGCTGAATGTCGGGCGCTATGCCGAGGAGATCGAGGTGATGCCGCTCCACGTCGCGCCGCTGTCGCGCAGGATCTCCCTGACGGTGCGGCGGGACGGCGTGCCGGAGATGGCGAGCGAGATCGCGTCCCGCCTGCGCCCGCTCCTCGTCGAGCAGGTGGTCGATCCGCTGGTCTCGGCAAATCCCTGGCTCAGGGGGGAGCTGTCCATCCTCTGAGCCGCGGACCCGCCGGCTGTTGTCACTCGGCGGCCGCCTTCACGCCCTTCACGTCCTCGGCCGCGCCCAGAAGCGCCTCTGCGATGACATCGCAGTCCTCCAGCGTCAGCCGGGCGGGAAGGCGGGTGTCGCAGGCTTTCGACAGCATGTCACGGGTCTTCGGCAGATCCGGGATCCCGCCCAGGAACTGCCAGTTCCAGAAGGCGCGGGCATTGTCCGTGGAGAGGCCGAAGACCTGCACCGACACGCCGCGGGCCTTCGCGGCATCCTGGAAGGCGAGGGCCTCCCCGCGGGAGAAATCCACGAGGTTGAATTGCAGCGAATCCGGCGCGCGCACCTCCTTGTCGAGCTTCGCGGGCACGGTGAGGAAGGGAGAGGCCTCGAGCCGGGCGGCGGTGTGGTCGTGGTTGCGGCGCCCGTCCGCGACCCGGCGCGCGACGTCCTTGAGCTGCGGGCGCACGAGCGCGGCGGACATGTTCGACAGGCGCGTGTTGTAGAGCGGCAGCCTGTTCTGCCATGTCGCGAACGCCGCGGCGAGGGCCTCGTCTCGCTGCGGGTTGTGCTTGCCCCAGTTGTGTTCATAGGCCCCGGACATGATCACCGCACGGGCGATGAGATCGGGGTCGTCGGTGATCAGGATACCGCCCTCCCCCGCGTTCAGCAGCTTGTAGGACTGGAAGGAGAAACAGCCGATCGTGCCGATCGTCCCGATGTTGCGCCCGTCCCAGACGGTGCCGAGGCTGTGTGCCGCATCCTCGACCAGCGGAATGCCCTTTGCCGCGCAGGCGGCGGTGATCGCATCCATGTCGGAGGTATGGCCGCGCATATGGGAGATCAGCACCGCGTCGGCCCCGGCCATCTTCGCCCGGAAGTCGTCGAGGTCGATCCGGTAATCGTCCCTGCATTCCACGAGCACGGGCGTGCAGTCGGCATGGACCACGGCGGAGGGCACGGCGGCGAAGGTGAAGGCGGGGATCAGCACCTTCGCCCCGCGCGGCAGGTCGAGCGCCTTCAGCGACAGGAACAGCGCGGCGGAGCAGGAGGCGACGGCGAGCGCGTATCTGGCGCCGATCATCTCCGCGAACTCGCGCTCGAGCAGCGTCACGGGGGCGTCCTTCGGCGCGGTGTAGCGGAACAGATCGCCCGACAGGAGCAGGCGCTCGATCTCCTCGCGCGCCTCGGCAGGGATCGGCTCGGCATCGTAGACGTTGGGCCCGAGAGACATGTTTTCACCTTTTTGGAAATCCGGTTTCGGAAATACTGTAAAAGGCAAGAGAACTGAAATCTACAGCGGCATCGTCCGACAGGCGAAATTTCGCAAAATCGTCATGGTTGACGCGAGATCGGCGCGGTTGCGGGCGCGCCGGAGCAGGTCACACGTTCAGGAGCAGGTGCTCGCGCTCCCAGGGGCTGATCACCTGGAGATAGGCATCGTTTTCCGTTCGCTTCACCTGGGTATAGACGCGGCAGAAATCCGGGCCGAGGATGTCCCGGATCTGGGTCGCGTCCTCGAGCAGGTCGAGCGCGGCGGCCAGCGTGTCGGGGATTCCTTCAGCGGAATCGTAGGCATCGCCGACATAGGGATCGCGCGGCAGGACCTTTTCGACGAGGCCGAGATAGCCGCAGGCGAGCGAGGCCGCGATCGACAGGTAGGGGTTCACGTCCATCCCCGGCAGCCGGTTCTCGATCCGCCGCGCCTCCGGCCCGGAGATCGGCACGCGCAGGCCGGTCGTGCGGTTGTCGCGCCCCCATTCGAGGTTGATCGGCGCGGCGAAGTCCCGCACGTAGCGGCGATAGCTGTTCACATAGGGTGCATGGATCGCAATCGTGGAGGCGAGGTGATTCTGGAGCCCGGCGATGAAATGCAGGAACGTTTCCGATTCGCTGCCGTCGGGATTGGAAAAGATGTTCTGCCCGGTCGCGAGATCCACCACCGAGTGATGGATGTGCATCGCCGAGCCGGGTTCGTCCTGGATGGGCTTGGCCATGAAGGTCGCATAGCACTGATGCCTGAGGGCCGCCTCGCGGATCAGCCGCTTGAAATAGAACATCTCGTCGGCGAGCTTCACCGGGTCGCCGTGGCGCAGGTTCATCTCGATCTGGCCGGCGCCGCCTTCCTGGAGGATGCCGTCGATCTCGAGTCCCATCGCCTCGGCGAAATCGTAGATGTCGTCGATGATCGGCCCGTATTCGTCCACGGCGGACATGGAATAGGCCTGGCGCTGCGCCGCGCGGCGGCCGGTGCGGCCGATGGGCGGTTCGACCGGCTGGTTGGGGTCGGTGTTCTGGGCCACGAGGAAGAATTCCATCTCCGGCGCCACGATCGGCTCCCAGCCCTGCTTGCGGTAGCGCTCCACGACGCGCTTGAGCACGTTGCGCGGCGCGACGGGCATCATTTCCCCGTCCTGGGTAAAGACGTCGTGGATCACCTGGAGCGTGCAATCCGCGGTCCAGGGGGCGGCGGAGGCGGTGGTGAAATCGGGTTTCAGCACCATGTCGGGTTCGGTGAAGGGCGCGTCGGCATCATCCACCCAGTCGCCGTTGATCGACTGGAGGAAGATCGAGTTCGGCAGGTAGAAATGGCTCTGCTTGGCGAATTTCGCGGCGGGCATGGCCTTGCCGCGGGCGATGCCCGACAGGTCCGCCACGATACATTCCACCTCGTCGAGCTTGCGCCCCTCGACGAACTCGCGGGCGGCTTCGGGAAGATGGTCGAGGAATTCCATCACAACAGGGCCTCCCGTCCCTTTTCGAGGAAGGCCGCCATCAGCGCGGCGAAGGCCGCGTCGTCCGTCGGCTTCACGTTCTCCGCCTTCGCATGGGCGAGGAGATCGCGCGGATAGGCCGGATCCTCCCCGCGGGCGGCGAGATAGCCGGCGATGATCTCGGGCGACAGCTCTGGATGCGGCTGGACCGTGAGGATGCTGT
This sequence comes from Celeribacter indicus, assembly GCF_000819565.1. Classification (NCBI taxonomy): domain Bacteria; kingdom Pseudomonadati; phylum Pseudomonadota; class Alphaproteobacteria; order Rhodobacterales; family Roseobacteraceae; genus Celeribacter; species Celeribacter indicus. The sequence goes on along the minus strand of NZ_CP004393.1, from coordinate 3,601,460 downwards.
CGTCATAGACGAGCACGGCATTTTCGCAGAAATCGTTCGATCCCATGACTTCGGCCCCCTCCGGGAGCGCGACCACCTGGTCCTGGTGCCAGGCGTTCAGGTGGATGTCGCCGAGCCCTGCGATGCGATAATGGCGCCGGCCGATGGCCCAGCCGCCCGCGAATTTCTCGACCTTGCCGCCCAGGGCCTGCGCGATGATCTGATGGCCGAAGCAGATGCCGAGCATCCGCCTGCCGGAGGCATGGATCGCACGGATCAGCTCCTCGAGCGGCGGGATGAAGGGATGGTCCTCATAGGCACCGTGTTTCGAGCCGGTCAGCAGCCAGGCATCGGCGGCCTCGGGCCCGTCGGGAAACTCCATGTCGACAACGTTCCACACCTCAAAGTCATAGCCGTAGGGGGCGAGGAGCCGGGTGAACATCCGGTCGAAATCCCCGTGTTTTTCCGCCACCGGGTCGGGCGCGTGTCCGCATTGCAGAATGCCGAGTTTCATAAGTCACCAAATCCTTCGGAATGGCGCGAACCTAGCCCGTCGGCCTTGTTCCGGCAAGGCGCTTCGCGCGCCGCGGAGCGGGGGAGATCTCAGACCGTGTCGAGATAGAGTTCCACCTGCTCCTCGGGCGAGAGTTCCGCCGAATCGCGCAGTTCCTGGCGCTTGGTCAGCGTGAGGTTGCGCACGAGCTCCTCGGGAAAGATGCGACGCATGAGCGGGGAGGCGGCGAATGTGTCGATCGCGGTGCCCCAGTCGGTCGGCATCTCCGGCAGGTTCTGCGCATAGGCGTTGCCGGTGATCGGCGGCGGCGCCTTCAACTCGTCCTCCATGCCGATCAGCGCCGCGCCGAGGATCGCCGCGATCATGAGATAGGGATTCACGTCGCCGCCGGAGACGCGGTGCTCGATCCGCCGCGCCTTGCTCGACCCGCCGGGAATGCGCACCGCCGCCGTGCGGTTGTCGTACCCCCAGCAGATCCGGGTGGGGGCATGGGCGCCGGGCACGAGCCGGTCGAAGCTGTTGCCGTGGGGCGCGAAGATCAGCGTCGAATCCGGGATCGCCCTGAGACAGCCGGCGATGGCATGGCGCATCACATCCGTGCCCGCCGTGGAGCCGTCGTCGAACACGTTCACGCCGCTCTCGTCGAGCAGCGAGAAATGCGTGTGCATGCCGTTGCCTGCATAGTCCTCGTAGGGTTTCGCCATGAAGGAGGCGGCAAAGCCGTGCTTGCGCGCGAGCCCCTTCACCATCAGCTTGAAGAGCCAGGCGTCATCGGCCGCCTTCAGCGCGTCGGCGGAATAGACGAGGTTGATCTCGAACTGGCCGAGGCCCGCCTCCGAGATCGCGGTGTCGGCGGGAATGTCCATCGCCTCGCAGGCTTCGTAGAGCTCGGTGAAGAAGATGTCGAAACTGTCGAGCGCGCGCAGCGCGAGGGTTTCGGCACCGGGCCGTCGCTTGCCCGACCTGGGCGAGCGCGGCACCCGCAATTGCCGCGAACTGTCATCCACCATGTAGAATTCGAGCTCGGTGGCCACCACCGGCGTCAGCCCGCGCGCCTTGTAGCGTTCCACCACGCGCGCGAGCGCCTGGCGCGGATCGCCGCCGAAGGGCTGGCCGTCCTCGTGGAACATCCACATCGGCAGGAGCGCGGTCGGCCCGCCGGTGAGCCAGGGCATCGGCGTGAAGCCGCGTTCGGTCGGCAGCAGCACCCCGTCCATGTCGCCGCTCTCGAAGACGAGGGGGCTGTCCTCGATGTCCTCGCCCCAGATGTCGAGGTTCAGGACCGAGAGGGGAAAGCGCGTGCCCTCCTGTTCGACCTTGTCGGCATAGCGCGCGGACATGCGCTTGCCGCGGGCCTGGCCGTTGAGATCGGCCGCGGCGACGCGGATGGTCTTGATGTCGGGGTTTTTCGCGAGCCAGCTCGTCTGCGTGATCATCGGAACACCTGAGTCAGGAAAACGGGCCGTTTTCCCGCCCGTCGCGCCTGCGGCAGATGGCGGTTGAGCCGTCCGTTCACGAGGCCGAACAGCCCGATGATGCAGAGCGTGACGAGCACGAAATAGCCCGCGAGAATGGGATAGGGGACAAACGGGTTGAAGGTCCGGTCGGCGAAATAGGAGGCGTAGTAGAGCGCGTCGCCCCTCTGCTGGACCGCCGGGAAGCCGGAGACGAAGACGAGCGTCGTCGAATGGAAGATGAAGATCGCCTCGTTCGTATAGGCCGGCCAGGCGAGCCGCAGCATGGTCGGCCAGATGATCCGGCGGAAGCGCGGCCAGCCGGAGAAGCCGTAGGCATCGGCGGCCTCGGCATCGCCCTTCGGGATCGCCTGAAGGGCGCCGTGGAAGATCTCGGCGGAATAGGCGGTGGTGTTGAGCCAGAGCACGATCGCGGCGCCGATCCAGGCATCGGTCAGCCCGTCGAGGGCGGGAAAGCGCTGCTTCAGCGCGAGAAAGAGGAAATAGGCGAAAAAGAACTGGATGAAGAGCGGCGAGCCGCGAAACAGGAAGATGAACCATTCCGCCGGTTTGCGGACCGCGCGCTGCGGCGCGTTCTTCGCCAGCGCCACGCCGTTGGCGGCGAAGAAGCCGAAGATCACCGCGAGCATGCCGAAATAGATGTTCCACAGCATGCCCGAGCCGATGAGGGTCGCCTGTTCGCAGAGGCTGATCCCGCTGCGCGGGAGCAGCCGCTCGCCGATGCCGAGCGAGCGCAGCGCATAGTCGGAGAGGGTGTCGAGACAGCTCATGCCTGTATCCTCGCCCTGCCGGCGGCTTTCCTCTGCGCCTCGCCACCCGTCGTGGCCTGACCGTGCGACAGCCTGCGGGTGACGCGCGCGAGCACGATCTCGGAGAGTCGGGTGAAGGCAAGGTAGAAGACCAGAAGCCCCGCGAAATACCAGATCCGCCAGTCGCCGTGGGGATAGTCGGTGAAGCGCGCCGTCTTCGTCCCGCCGAGTTCGCGCGCCCAGTAGACGACATCTTCGACGCCGAGCAGGAACAGCAGCGGCGTCGCCTTGATCAGCACCATCCAGAGGTTCGACAGGCCGGGCAGGGCGTAGATCCACATCTGCGGCACGAGGATGCGCCAGAAGCTCTGGCGCGGGGTCATGCCGTAGGCCTCCGCCGTCTCGATCTGGCCATGGGGGACGGAGCGCATCGCGCCGGCAAGCACATTGCCCGCGAAGGCGCCGAAGACGATGGCGAAGGTCAGCACCGCCAGCGCGAAGCCATAGACCTGGTGCACGCTTTCCGGCGCGGTGTTGAGCGGCATCTTCGCCGCCGCGCAGACGATGAAATCATCGCCCTGCCGGATCGGCCGGCCCCAGTCCGGGCAGATCACCTGATGGCGCAGCCATTCGATGCCCTGGTCGAGCGCGATCACGAAGAACAGGAAGAAGGCGATGTCGGGCACGCCGCGCACGATCGCCATGTAGGATTTCGCGATCCAGCGCAGCGGCGCGAAACGGGCGCGGCTTCCGCTCGCGGCGGCAAAGCCGAAGGCGAGCGAGAGCGGCGCGGTCACCGCCAGGAGCAGGAGCACCGTTCCGAAGGAGGCATAGAACGCGAAATGCTTGCCGGTCGTCAGGTAGCACGACAGCCAGCGCAGTCCCTCGAGCGTTTCCGGTGTGGCGCAATAGGAAAAGATGGGGCACCTCCGGGACAGGGCGGGGCGGCGATCCCGCGCCCCGCCGGCCGGGTCAGGATCGGATCATTCGAAAACCGGGCTGTCCTCGCCCAGATATTCCCTGATCATCTCGTTGAGCGTGCCGTCTTCCTTCATCGAGACGATGGCGGCGTCGAAGGTCTCGCGCAGCTCCGGGTCGGACTTGCGGAAGGCCATGCCGATGCCGACGGAGAGCGGGACATCCTCGCCCACGAAGATCGCGGTGCCTTCCTCGACCACGGGCACGATCGTGTCCTTGTCGGCGAAGACCGCGTCGGCCTCGCCCGAGAGCATGGCGGCAAGGCTGTCCTCGAAGCTCGGGAATTCCAGCAGCGTCGCGCCGGTGTCGACCACGTATTGCGACTGGATCGTGGAGGTCTGCGCCGCGATCACCCCGGTCTCGAGATCGACATCCTCGGAGGTCGCCGCGTAGGAGGAATAGGAGGGCGGCGTGTAATTTTCGGAGAAATCGACCTTTTGGGCACGTTCCTCGGTGATCGACATGCCCGCGATGATCGCATCGTAATTGCCCGACAGCAGGTTCGGGATGATGCTGTCCCAGTCGTTCGTGACCCATTCGCAGGTCAGTTCGGCCCGCGTGCAGAGCTCGTCGCCCAGGGCGCGCTCGAAGCCCGCGACCTCGCCGTTGTCGTCGATGTAGTTGTACGGAGGATAGGCGCCCTCGGTTCCCAGGCGCACGACGTCTTGCGCCAGCGCGGCGCCCGAGGTGAACGCCAGGGCGGCGGCGGTCAGGATCAGTTTCTTCATTGTGGTCATCCCTGTTGGTTGGTCGTCATGTCAGGCCGGAACAGTCGCGCTGAGGAACTGTTTCAGGCGGTCGGATTTCGGCGCGCCGAAGAGCCGGGACGGAGGCCCCTCCTCCTCGATCAGGCCCTGGTGGAGAAAGAGGACATGGTCCGAGATATCCGCGGCCATGCGCATGTCATGGGTCACGATGATCATGGTGCGGCCTTCCGCGGCCAGCGCGCGGATCACCCGGATCACCTCCTGTTCGAGCTCGGGATCGAGCGCGGAGGTCGGTTCGTCGAACAGGAGCGCGCGCGGCTCCATGCAGAGCGCGCGGGCGATGGCGGCGCGCTGCTGCTGTCCGCCGGACATCTGCGCGGGATAGGCGTCCCATTTGTCGCCGATGCCGACCTTGTCGAGATAGTGCCGCGCCCGTGCCTCGACCTCGGCGCGCGGGCGGCCCAGCACGGTGACGGGCGCCTCCATGACATTCTCGAGCACGGTCAGGTGGGCCCAGAGGTTGAACTGCTGGAAGACCATCGACAGGTTGGTGCGGATGCGGCGCACCTGACGGCGGTCGGCGGGGCGGCGGTGCAGCCCCGTGCCCTGCCAGCGGATCGGCTCGCCCTCGAAGAGGATCTCGCCCGACTGGCTGTCCTCGAGGAGGTTCGCACAGCGCAGCAGCGTGGATTTTCCCGAGCCCGACGAGCCGATGAGCGAGGTGACATGCCCGCGGGGGGCCGTCATTGAAACGCCCTTGAGCACCTCGAGATCGCCATAGGATTTGTGAAGATCCCGGATCTCGATGACCGGCGTGTCCTCACCCCGCGGCGCCCCGGCGCCGGAATTTGAGCCATTGGTCAACATTCCCAAGAGTTAGGGCGAAAACTTGGGCAGATGCAATATTGCAAGGCAGAGTGCCGCAGCGTTCCGCCCTCCATTTGATCAAATCTGACAGGATCGCCGGTGCGACGGCGGGAAATTAGGCTCTCCCGCAGCGGGCGGCGCTGTGCTGGGCGGGGCGGACGGCGGCGGAACGACGTGGCGATTCCCCCGCGCGCCGGGGCGCGGGGCAGGGGGCCGCGCTCAGGACTGCGCCTCCTCGACGCGCCTGCGCGCGAGGGCGCTGTCGCGGTCGTTCACGCCGAGCAGGTTGGCGACGAGCCGCAGGAGCGCATCCTCCTCGTGGTCGCGCACGCCATCGGCCAGGACGACGGACCACAGTCCCTCGATCACGCCGGTGCGCTCCTCGTAGGGCACCGCGTCCTTGATCGCACGGGTGAAGCGCACCGTGTCGGGCGCCTCCGCCTCGAGCGTCTCGGCCTCGCCGCGCAGATTGGCCGCCTCGAAGGGAGACAGTCCGTAGCGGCGCATCAGGATCTTTTCGATCCGTTCGGCCTCCGAACGGGCGTAATGGTTGTCGGAGCGCGCCACGCGCACGAGCAGGGCCGCAAGCGCGAGACGCGCGTCCCGGTCCGCCAGTTGCGGCGGCTCGGGTTGCAGCAGGGATTTGAGAAAGTCACCGAACATGGCCCAGATATAGATCGGGCGCGGCCCGGAGGAAAGCCGGACCCGCGCCCGCGACACGTCAACGTGATGGGTCAGTATTTCTGCGGCACGTAGAGCTCGGGCGGCAGCACGGCGCGCTCGTAATCCTTGTTGTAGACCCGTTCGGGCAGGTGGACCTCCTCATGCGGGATCTCGTGATAGTCGAAAAGCGACAGGAGATGGTCGATGCAATTGAGCCGCGCGCGCTTCTTGTCGTTGCCCTCGACGATGTACCACGGCGCCTCGGGAATGTTGGTGCGGAAGAAGGTGTCTTCCTTCGCCTTGGTGTAATCCTCCCAGCGGATCCGCGATTGCAGGTCCATGGGCGAGAGCTTCCACTGTTTCATCGGATCGTGGATGCGCATGAGAAAGCGCATCTGCTGTTCCTCGTCGGTGATCGAGAACCAGTATTTCACGACCTTGACGCCCGAGCGCACCAGCATCCGCTCGAAGTCGGGCACGTCCTGGAAGAACTGCTCGACCTCGTCCTCCGAGGCGAAGCCCATCACGCGCTCGACGCCCGAACGGTTGTACCATGACCGGTCGAAGAGCACGATCTCGCCCGCCGCGGGAAGATGCGGCACGTAGCGCTGGAAATACCACTGGCTCTTTTCGCGGTCGGACGGGGCGGGCAGCGCCACCACGCGCACGATGCGCGGGTTGAGGCGCTGGGTGATGCGCTTGATCACGCCGCCCTTGCCCGCCGAGTCGCGCCCCTCGAACAGCACCACGACCTTCTCGCCGGTCGCCTGCACCCATTCGTGGAACTTGATCAGCTCGGCCTGGAGCCTCAGCAGCTCGCGGAAATAGATGTGGCGCGGCAGCATGTCGGGATGTTCGCGGTGGTAGATCTTCTTGATCTCGCGCGACAGGATCGAATCCTCGAGCTCGATTTCCCACTCCTCGTCCAGCGTGTCGGCGAGTTCCGCCTCAAGCCAGTCCTGGGCCTCCTTGTCAAAGCTCATGATGCGCTCCGTTCGTCCTGTGTTCCCTGCTCCTGTCCGCCTTGCGCGCCGGTGGGCGGCTCCGCGTTCAGAACCGTCTTTAACCACGCATACATGACGCTTTCTTGATGGAAAAGCGCCGCCGTCCGCCAGGCGCGAAAAAGAGCGGCGAAAGGGGCCCGCGGGGCGCACATTCCGCCGGCCGCGGGCGGGGCCGGGCGATTGTGAGTTTCGGGATCGCGCGCCCCCTGCTATCAAGGCGCGCAGACGCGCGAGGGAGACGTCCATGTACCGACCGAACAGATCCGCCATCGACGACCCGTCCCTCCTGCGCCATGCGATGTCCGAAATCGGATTCGGCGCGCTGGTGACCCCGCACGGAGAGGGGATCGGGATCACGCACCTGCCCTGGATCGTCCGCGAGGCGGAGGGCCGGACCGTGCTCGAAGGCCATGTCGCGCGCGCGAACGGGCACTGGCGGCTCGCCGGGATGCAGAGCGTCGTGATCTTTCAGGGACCGCAGGCCTATGTCTCCCCGTCCTTCTACCCGTCGAAGGCGGAGCACGGAAAGGTGGTGCCGACATGGGCCTATATCACCGTGCACGCCCATGGCGTCTTCGAGGCGTTCAACGGCGGCGAGGAGCTTCATGCCCACCTCACCGCGCTGACCGACCTGCACGAGGTCGGGCGGGCCGAGCCCTGGGCGGTGTCGGACGCGCCGGTGCCCTATCTCGCAGCGCTCAAGCGCGGGATCGTTGGGCTGCGCTTCGTGCCCACGCGGGTCGAGGGCAAGTGGAAGGTGAACCAGCACCGCAGCGCGGAGGACCGGCGCGGCACCTACGAGGGGCTGATGGGCGCGGGTGAGCAGGGCGTGGACCTCGCGCAGGCGCTGGCGAGCTTCCCGGAGACGGAGTGACGAAAAAGGCGCCCCGAAGAGCGCCTGTCCCGATGTGTCATGCCCCGGCCGCGGAGGGGCCTAGTCTTCCAGGGCCCGGATCATGTCGACGCGCGTCCCGTGGCGCCCGCCCTCGAAGTCCGCGGAGAGGAAGGCCTCGACGATCTCGAATGCCAGCCCCTCGCCGATCACGCGCGCACCGAGGGCGAGCATGTTGGCATCGTTGTGCTGGCGGATCATGCGCGCGGAGAACGTGTCGGAACAGACGCCGCAGCGAATCCCCTCCACCTTGTTCGCCGCCATCATGATGCCCTGGCCGGTGCCGCACAGGACGATGCCGAGGCGGCAATCGCCCGAGGCGACGCGCCGGGCCGCGGCGGCGCCATGGGCGGGATAATGGGTGCTCTCCGGTGTCGTCGGTCCGATGTCGACCGCCTCCCAGCCGAGAGAGGCGACATGGGCGGCGATGGCCTGCCGCAGGTCGATGGCGGCATGGTCGCTCGACAGGACGATGCGTCGGGTCTCGGTCATGTCAGGATCCTTTCCGTCACACCAGCCGCGAATTCTCTTTCGCCGCGCGCACGAAATCGCGGAACAGCGGCGCGGGGGCGAAGGGTTTCGATTTCAGTTCCGGGTGGAACTGCACGCCGATATACCACGGGTGGTCCTTCACCTCGACGATCTCCGGCAGACGCCCGTCCGGCGACATGCCGGAGAAGACGAGCCCGCAGCTTTCGAGCTTTTCGCGATATTTGATGTCCACCTCGTAGCGGTGGCGGTGGCGTTCCTCGATCTCGGTCGTCCCGTAGACATCCGCGACCTTCGAGCCGTCTTTCAGTACCGCGGTATAGGCGCCGAGCCGCATGGTGCCGCCCTTGTCGTCGGTCGACTTGCGGCGCACGGTGTGGTTGCCCTGCACCCATTCCTTGAGGTGGTAGACCACCGGCTCGAACCGTTTCTTCCCGGCCTCGTGGTCGAATTCCTCGGAGCCGGCGGTGTCGATGCCCGCAAGATTGCGCGCCGCCTCGATCACCGCCATCTGCATGCCGAGGCAGATGCCGAGATAGGGGATCTTGTGCTCGCGGGCATATTGCGCCGCCTTGATCTTGCCTTCCGTGCCGCGCTCGCCGAAGCCGCCGGGCACGAGGATGGCGTGGAAATTCTCGAGATGCGGCGCGGGATCCTCGCGTTCGAAGATCTCCGCATCGACCCAGTCGACCTTGACCTTCACCCGGTTGGCCATGCCGCCATGGGTGAGCGCCTCCGCGATGGATTTGTAGGCGTCCTCGAGCTGGACGTATTTGCCCACGATGGCCACGCGCACCTCGCCCTCGGGATTGAAGACGCGATCGGCCACGTCGTGCCAGGTCGACAGGTCCGGCTTCGGCGCGGGCGCGATGTTGAAGGCGTCGAGCACGGCCTGATCGAGACCTTCGCGGTGGTAGGCCAGCGGCGCCTCGTAGATCGACTTCAGATCCGGTGCGGCGATCACGTCTTCCTTGCGGACGTTGCAGAACAGCGCGATCTTCTCGCGTTCCTTCTCCGGGATCGGATGTTCGGAGCGGCAGACGAGCACGTTCGGCTGCAAGCCGATGGTGCGCAGCTCCTTCACCGAGTGCTGTGTCGGTTTCGTCTTCAGTTCGCCGGAGGCGGCGATATAGGGCAAGAGCGTCAGGTGCATGAAGATGCACTGGCCGCGGGGGCGGTCCTGCGCGAATTGCCGGATCGCCTCGAAGAAGGGCAGGCCCTCGATATCGCCGACCGTGCCGCCGATCTCGCAGAGCATGAAATCGACCTCCTCGTCGCCGATCTCGATGAAATCCTTGATCTCGTTGGTGACGTGGGGAATGACCTGGATCGTCTTGCCGAGATAGTCGCCGCGGCGCTCCTTCTCCAGCACGTTCATGTAGATCCGTCCCGAGGAGATCGAGTCGGTCATCCGCGCGGACACGCCGGTGAAGCGTTCGTAATGGCCGAGGTCGAGATCTGTCTCCGCCCCGTCATCGGTCACGAAGACCTCGCCATGTTCGAACGGGCTCATCGTGCCGGGGTCGACGTTCAGATAGGGGTCGAGCTTGCGCAGGCGCACGGAATAGCCGCGGGCCTGAAGCAAAGCGCCGAGGGCCGCCGATGCGAGCCCCTTCCCGAGCGAAGAAACCACACCGCCGGTGATGAAAACGTAACGTGCCATGGGGTGGAGAAGCTCCCGTGATTGCCTGAATTGCTGCTCGCGCGCTGCTTTCGGACAGCACGTATCACGGGATTTAAGCACTATCAGATTCGGCCGTCCCGCGCAACCGAACCGCAACATGTTGGGGGGCGAAAGCCCCCGTCACCCAAGAATAGTCAACGGAGAGATCAGTCCGCGCGGGGCGGAGTCGCCGGGGCATCCGTGGAGGCGGGCGGCAGAAGATCGGATCCCGAGGGCAGGGAGGGCGTGTCTTCCTGCGCGGGGGCGCTGTCGTCCTCGAGCGTGATCCCGTCGACCACGGAGGAATTCGCCGCCTCCTGGCGCGCCAGGACCGTCAGCGTGAGCGAGGTCGCGATGAAGCCGATCGCGAAGATCCAGGTGAGCTTGCCGAGTGCCGTCGCGGCCGCGCGGCCGGTCATCACGTCGCCGCCGCCGCCCATGCCGAGGCCGCCACCTTCCGAGCGCTGCAAGAGCACGATGCCGATCAGACACAGCGCGAGGATCAGGTGAATGACGAGGATGACATTTTCCATGGATCGGACCTTTGGGACGTTCGATGGGGCTATCTAAGGGGTCTTGTCTGGCCACGCAACCCCGAATGGCCCCTGTCCGCCGGGTCTTGCCTTTCGCGCCGGGGCGCGCCTTCATGGCGGCATGACCGCATGCTTCGCCCTCCGCCCCGCCCGCCGCCGTGACGCCCTTCCCATCGCGGAGGTCCAGGTCGCCGCCTGGCGCAGCGCCTATCGTGACTTCCTTTCCGATGCGCTGATCGACCGCATGTCGGTCTCCGACCGGGAAAAGGCCTGGGCGAGGATCCTCGACGGCTTTGCCGAAAGCGGGCGCGGGGCCTGTTTCGTGGCCGAATGCGAGGGGCGTGTTACGGGCTTCCTCTCCGTCGGGGACCAGCGCGACGAGGATCTGCGCGCCGCCTTTCCGGGAGAGATCACCGCGCTCTATGTCGCGCCCCCGGATCAGCGGCTGGGCATCGGCAGCGCGCTGATGGCCGCCGGCGCGCGGGAGCTGCGCGCGCAGGGGCACGAGGCCGCCGCGCTCTGGGTCCTGTCGGAAAACGCGGGCGCGCGGGGATTTTACGAGGCGCTGGGCGGGGAGAAGGCGGCCGAGCGCATCGACAACCGTCCCGAAGGCGGCATGAACGAGCTCGCCTATGGCTGGGGCAGTCTTTCGGATCTGGCGGCACGGGCGTAACCGGCCTCGGTTTCGATCAGCCGCTGCTTGCGCCAGAGACCGCCGCCATAGCCAGTGAGTGTTCCGTCGGCACCGATCACGCGGTGGCAGGGGACGAGGATGGCGATCTGGTTCGCGCCGTTGGCGCGCGCCACCGCCCGCGTCGCGGACGGCTGGCCGATCTCCCGCGCAAGTTCGCCGTAGGAGCGCGTCTCTCCCGCGGGAATGCGCCGCAGCGCGTCCCAGACACGGTGCGAAAACCCGCTGCCGTGATAGCAGAGCGGTACCGTGAATGCCGCGCCCGTCCCGTCGAAATAGGCCCCGAGTTCGCGGGCGAGCAGGTCGTGGATCTGCGTGTGTCCGAATCCCAGCATCCCCTTCGCGCCCTTCGCCAGCGCCTTGAGCTCGGTGGGAAGCGCCTTGCGGTCCATGAATTCCAGCAGGTGCAGCGCCCGGTCGTCCGCCACCGCGATCATCGGGCCGAGCGGGGTGTCGATCCAGTCGACAGTGAGGCGCGGCTCCTGCGCGAAGTCCGAGGGGGCAAGGCCGAGGAGCCGCCCGACACGGGCGCGAAAGGCCGAGGGGGAGGAGAACCCCGCGTCGAGCCCCGCCTCGAGCACCGTGCCGCCCTCGCCCAGCGTCTCGAACCCGCGCCGGAGCCGGTCGAGCCGCGCCAGGTCGAGAAAGCTCATTCCGAAATGCCGCTTGAAGGCGCGCCGGACGGTGCCGCGGTCAAGGCCCATCGCGATCAGGTCCGCCTCGCGCCAGACATGGTCGGGCCGCGCGGCGAGGGCGTCCAGAAGCGTGCCGATCACCGGCTCGGCCGCCATCGCGGGGTCGAGCGGCCGGCAGTGCTTGCAGGGGCGGAAGCCGGCCTCGAGACAGGCACCGAGACTGTCGAACCAGCGGCAATTCTCCCGCTTCGGCTTGCGCGCCGCGCAGGTGAGGCGGCAGAAGATGCCGGTCGAGGTGACGCCGACCCAGGCGCGGCCCTCATAGGAGGCGTCGCGCGCGCGCATGGCGTCATAGAGCGTATCGGGATCGGGCAGGGCGAAGAGGGTCATGGCAGGCAGATTAGCGGATGCCGGGGCGCCTGTCCGCCGCGAAAGCGTCACCGATATTCCGCCGGCCCGCTCCCGGCCCGGATTTTGAGGTTTCATGACAGAGGCGGGACCGCTATACGGGCCAACGGGTTTCATTTCATCCGATCAAAAGGACTCATCATGGCTAACGTCGTCGTTGTCGGCGCCCAGTGGGGTGACGAGGGGAAAGGCAAGATCGTGGACTGGCTGTCCGAACGCGCGGACGTGATCGCGCGGTTTCAGGGCGGGCACAATGCGGGCCACACGCTTGTCATCGACGGCAAGGTCTACAAGCTGAACGCGCTGCCCTCGGGCGTGGTGCGCGGCGGCAAGCTGTCGGTCATCGGCAACGGCGTCGTGCTCGATCCCTGGCATCTCGTGGACGAGATCCGCAAGATCCGCGAGCAGGGGGTGGAGATCACGCCGGAGACGCTGATGATCGCGGAGAACACGCCGCTGATCCTGCCGATCCACGGCGAACTCGACCGGGCGCGCGAGGAGGCGGCCTCGAAGGGCACGAAGATCGGCACCACCGGGCGCGGCATCGGGCCGGCCTATGAGGACAAGGTCGGCCGCCGGGCGGTGCGCGTCGCCGACCTGGCCGACGAGGCGACGCTGATCGCGCGCGTCGACCGCGCGCTCCAGCACCACGACCCGCTGCGCCGGGGCCTCGGCATCGAGCCGGTGGACCGCGAACGGCTGATCAACGATCTCCGCGAGATCGCGGCGGAGATCCTGCCCTATGCCGCCCCGGTCTGGAAGATCCTGGGCGAGCAGCGCAAGGCGGGCAAGCGCATCCTGTTCGAGGGGGCGCAGGGCGCGCTTCTCGACATCGATTTCGGCACCTATCCCTTCGTCACCTCCTCGAATGTCATCGCGGGGCAGGCGGCGACAGGCGTCGGCATCGGCCCGACCGCGATCAACTACGTGCTGGGCATCGTGAAGGCCTATACCACCCGCGTGGGCGAGGGCCCCTTTCCGACCGAGCTCCACGACGCGGACGGGCAGCGGCTCGGCGAGCGGGGGCACGAATTCGGCACGGTGACGGGGCGCAAGCGGCGCTGCGGCTGGTTCGATGCGGCCCTCGTGCGGCAGACCTGCGCCACCTCCGGCGTGACCGGGATCGCGCTCACCAAGCTCGACGTGCTCGACGGATTCGACACGCTGAAGATCTGCGTGGGCTACGAGCTCGACGGCGAAACGCTTGACTATCTCCCGACCGCCGCCGAGGCGCAGGCGCGCTGCACGCCGGTCTACGAGGAACTGCCGGGCTGGTCCGCCTCGACCGAGGGCGCGCGCAGCTGGGCCGATCTTCCGGCCAACGCGGTGAAATACGTGCGCCGGGTCGAGGAGCTGATCGGCTGCCCGGTCTCCATGCTGTCGACCTCGCCGGAACGCGAGGACACGATCCTCGTCACCGATCCCTTCGCGGACTGAGCCCGGCATGGCCCTGAGCTACAAGGCCCGCCGGCGTCTGGCGCTCATGATCCTCGTTCTGGGGCTGCCCGGCTATATCGTCGTGGCAGTCACCGTCCTGAGCTTTTTCGAACGCCCGTCGATCTGGGTGGAACTCGCGGTCTATATCGGCCTCGGCGTGCTCTGGACCTTCCCGCTGAAGGCCGTCTTCAAGGGCATCGGACAAGCCGATCCCGAGGCGCGGGACGACGACCGCCCCGAATGACGAAGGGCCGCTCCGGGGACGGAGCGGTGACGGTGCCGGGCACGGTCAGGAGGGCAGACCTGGGGCGGGATCGCCGGTGGACGCGGCGTTTGCGAGTATTTGGAGCAGCAAAAAGCAGGCTGCGGAGGGGCAGAGCGCGCCTGCCGGCGGCAGGCAGCGGGTCAGTGCGGGCGGAAGCGCGTGCTCTCCGCGACGGCGAACTGGCCGCGCGTCGTCTTGCGGATCCGGCCCTGGCGCAGGAGCTGGCCGAAGGAGCGCAGCCGTTCCTCGACCGGCACCTCCTCCTCCATGGCTTCGGTGGCCAGGTGCATGATCTGCGGCCGGGTGGCGGAGTCGCGGCCCTGCACGAAGCTCATGTAGGCGGCGGCGGCCTCGAGCAGGTCGGCGAGGCTGGCCGCGCCCACCTGTTCGGCATATTCCGCGAAATCGCCCCCCGGTGCGGCGGGCTGTTGCGCCTGCGCGTCGAACATCGGATTTTCCTGCACGGCGAGCGCCGCGCGGCTGACGCGGCGCGGACGCACCGGGGCGATATTCGCCCCGCCCGGCGCCTCGACCGGCCGGTCGATCCGCTGTTCGGAGACGAGCATGAGCGGCGGCAACTGGCGTCGCGTGGGCGCAGGGCTTTCGGGGCGGCGCGGGCGCACGACACGGGCGAGGTCCTCCTTGTAGACCTCGGTCCCGGCCTCGTCCTCTTCTTCCGGCCGGTCGCGTTGCGATTTCTCCGCGCGAATGGCGCTCACGGCGGCTTTCAGATGCTGGATCGCGTTGCGGCGGCGGGTGTTCTCGCCCTTCGCCATCTCCCGGTCGGTCTCGTCCATCAGCCGGGACATCGAGGCGTCGGACATGTCGAAGACATTGCGCGGCTCCTCCGGGCCGTCGTCCCGCTCCGCATCTTCCGCCGCGGCGGACGCCTCGCCGGAGGCATGGTCTTCCGCCTCCTCTTCCGCGATGAGCGTGGCGACGGTGGCCTCGTCGTCGTCGTTCTCCTCCTCCGTCACCACCTCGGCCAGTTCGCGCATCAATTCGGCCTCGTCCTCCTCGTCGAGCGTCGAGGACCCCAGTTCCCGCTTGAGCGCGGCGGCGAAATCGGCGTCCGTTTCTTCGGCTTCGGCTTCGGCTTCGGCTTCGGCTTCGGCTTCGGCTTCGGCTTCGGCTTCGGCTTCGGCTTCGGCTTCGGCTTCGGCTTCGGCTTCGGCTTCGGCTTCGGCTTCGGCTTCGGCTTCGGCTTCGGCTTCGGCTTCGGCTTCGGCTTCGGCTTCGGCTTCGGCTTCGTAGTCGTCGCGGCGCATTTTCACCACGCGGGCGCGTACCCGGCGCAGCGATGCCTCGTCGTCTTCGCCGGCCGGCTCGGCGTGCTCATCCGGCAGCGTCGCCTCGGCAATGTCGGCGGCGAGGTTCGGATCCATGTCGGACAGGGGCAGGGGCGTGTCTTCCCCTGCCGCCTCCGCGGCGGCGGTCTCCTCTCCGGTGGCCAGCGCGGAGAGCAGGGCGCCGGGGATGATCTCCTCGTCCTCCTCCTCCGTCACGTTCGGGGCCGCGTTTGCGGCCTGCACGTCGGGGACGTCCTCGGCGGCGTCGGCGCGATCCTGCGCCGTCTCCCCTGTCTCTTCGGTCAGGTGCCCGGCATAGCTGTCCTCGAGGTCGCCGAACCCGCCGCCGGCATGCTGGTCCTCGACGAATTCGGCCTGGCTGCGCTGCGCGACGGCGGCGCGGATGCGTTCGAGCTTGTCCGCGATGGAGCCGCTGATCGCCGGGGCGGCGGCGGGCGCAGGCTGCGGCGCGGGACGGGGGGGCGGGGCGGCCGCAGCCTCCTGAGACGTTTCCGGTGCGGCGGGGCGGGAGGCCTCCTCGGGCACAGGTGCGGGCGCGGCAGGTGCCGAAGGGCCGGCCTGCGGCTCCGGTGCGGCGGGAGGCACGGGGGCGACCGGCGCGGCGGGCGGGGGGGCGTCGCCCTCGAGCTGGCGCAGCACATAGCCGCCCTCCTGCATCCGCGCCTCGACACGGCGCCGGATTTCCTTTTCGGCGATGGAGGACAGCGCCTGCGGATCGGGCGTCGGCGGCTCAGCCCCGAAATAGCGGTCGTCGGCGGCGAGGTCGCGGAAATATTCCGCGATCGAGCGCATCGTCGAGAACGGATCGTCGAATCCCTCCAGCGTACAGGAGAAGGTTCCGTAGGATACCGTCAGGATCTTGCTGTCATTCGCCATGCCAATCCTCGCTTTCTGCCTTGCTCAGCACGCCTTTGTTTATCATGAATTGGTTCGCAAATCGGAACAAAACAAGGAAAACGTCGTGATCATTTCCGGGCCGAATTGTGGCAAAGTCGTGGACGGCGGGATTTTCGGCCATGGCTGATCCTGTTCTGGAAACAGAGGAAAACGTTACCCTGCTTGGCGGAGGCGCGGTCAGCCGGGCCACGTTTCTCGAGGTTCTGGAGCACGCGCCGAAGCTCGCGGCCGCGGACGGGGCGGCGGAGCGCGCGCTCGACGAGGGGGTGATTCCCGACGCGGTGATCGGCGATTTCGACAGCCTGTCGGCGGCGGGACAGGCGCGGCTGCGCCCGGACAGCCTGTTCCACGTTCCCGAGCAGGACAGCACGGATTTCGAGAAATGCCTCGCACGGATCCGCGCGCCGATGGTGTTCGGCGTGGGCTTCACCGGCGAACGGATCGACCACGAGCTTTCCGTTTACCATGTGCTCGCGCGCTATCCGGACCGCAATTGCGTCATCGTCGGGGAACGGGACGTGGTGGTGCATGCGCCGCCGGAGCTCGCCCTGGGGATCGCGCCGGGAACGCGCGTGTCGCTCTTTCCCATGGCGGAGGTCACCGGACGGTCCGAGGGGCTGCGCTGGCCGATCTCGGGCATCGGCTTCGCGCCCTGGCGGCGCATCGGGACCTCGAACGAGGCGAGTGCAGCGGAGATCCGGCTCCGGTTCGACGGGCCCGGCATGCTGCTGATCCTGCCGCGCTCCGAACTCTGGACCCTTGCCGCGGCGCTGGCGCGTCACGGCTGAGGCGCGGCCGGGCGGCGGTTCCGGCGACAGGGCGGGCGTCAGGAGTCGGGCCGGGTCACGATGTAGAGCGCGCCGAGGACGATGAGCGTGGCCTGAAGCGCCAGCCAGGGCCAGGAGATGCGCAGCAGGAGCGTCGGCACGAAGCTCGTGAGCATCATCGTGATCGACAGCACCTTGATGTTGCGCGGGATCGCCCCGGTTTCCTCCCAGTTGCGGATCTGCGGTCCGAAATAGGGATGGTTCAGAAGCTTCGCGCGCAGTCGGGGCGAGCCTTTGGCAAAGAAGAAGGCCGCGAGGATGACGAAGACCGTCGTCGGCATCACCGGCAGCACCACGCCCACCATGCCGAGCGCGATGCAGAGCCACCCGAGGATGAAATGGGCATATTTCCTGGTCTGTCCGTTCATCTGTGCGATCCCGCCCGGTTCCTGTCGCGTCATGATCTACGCCGCGTGCGGCCGGCGTCCACCGACTCTCGCATTTGGCCTATCCAAGACGGCGCCTCCTCCCTATAAGCGGCGCAGCATCTGTGCCACCATATTCTTGCCCTAACGCTCACGGGGACTGCCACCATGTCCGACACTCTTTCGCCGATCGACACCGCGAAATTCGTCGCCGCCCGGAAGGCGGTGGAATTCGTCGAGGACGGGATGAAGCTCGGGCTCGGCACGGGGTCCACCGCCGCCTGGATGGTGCGTTGCCTCGGCGAGATGGTGCGCGAGGGCGGGCTGAAGGTGCTCGGCGTCCCGACCTCGGGCCGCACCGCGGAACTGGCGCGCCAGCAGGGGATCGAGGTGGTTTCGCTCGATGAGGCGAAATGGCTCGACCTCACCATCGACGGGGCGGATGAATTCGATGCCGAACTCAACCTCATCAAGGGCGGCGGCGGCGCGCTGTTGCAGGAAAAGATCGTCGCGACCGCCTCCGACCAGATGATCGTGATCACCGACGTGTCCAAGCAGGTCGAGACCCTGGGGGCCTTCCCGCTGCCGGTCGAGGTGATCCCCTTCGGCTGGCAGACGACGAAGGCGCTCGTCGAGGAGACGCTCGTGTCCATGGACGTCCTCGGGCAGCATTCGACGCTCCGGATGAACGGAGAGGTGCCTTTCGTCACCGACGAGGGCAACCACATCATCGACCTGCATCTCCAGCGGATCGGCAATGCGCGCCAGCTCGCGCTGGTGCTCAACCAGATCCCCGGCGTGGTGGAGAACGGGCTGTTCATCGACATCTGCGACAAGGTCATCATCGGCCATGGCGACGGGCGGGTGAGCACGCGGGACGTCGTCTCCGGCGAGGAGACCGAGGAGCGCGTGGACTTCGCGGAAAGCGACAACATCTTCTCCGATCTCGACTGAGCCGGGGCGGACCGGAAACGCGGACCGCCCGTGCGCCTGCGCGGGGTTTTCCTTTGCGGCGCGACCCTCTACACCTGTGCGCGACTTTGGACTTCTTCCGGAAGGGCGGAACTGATGGATTTCGACTATGATCTCTTCGTGATCGGCGGCGGCTCGGGCGGCGTGCGCGCGGCGCGGCTGACGGCGGCGGGCGGCAGGAAGGTCGCGATGGCGGAGGAGTTCCGCATGGGCGGCACCTGCGTCATACGGGGCTGCGTGCCCAAGAAGCTGATGGTCTTCGCCTCGCAGTTCTCGGGCCATGCCGAGGACGGAAAGAAATACGGCTGGGACATCCGCATCGGTGCCTTCGACTGGCCGGCCTTCCAGCAGAAGCTCCAGGCGGAGCTGTCGCGCCTCGAGGGGATCTATACGCGCAACGCGGAAAATGCGGGGGTCGAGATCCTGCACCAGCGCGCGACGGTGAAGGATCCGCATACGGTCGTGCTCGCCGACGGGACGGAGAAGACCGCGAAGCACATCCTCGTCGCGGTGGGCGGCAAGCCCTTCCTGCCCGACACGGTGCCGGGGATCGAACATGCGATCACCTCGAACGAGATCTTCGACATCCCGGAGATGCCCAGGCGCATCCTGATCGTCGGCGGCGGCTATATCGCCTGCGAATTCGCCTGTATCTTCAACGGCCTGGGGGCGGAGACGACGCAATATTACCGCGGCGCGCAGATCCTGCGGGGCTTCGACGACGAGGCGCGCGGGCATATCGCGGAGCTGATCAGCGAGCAGGGGGTCGCGCTCCATGTCGGCACTGATGTCGAACGGCTCGAGAAGCGGGAGGACGGCATCTGGGTGAAGGCGACGGACGGGCGCGAGGCGGTGTTCGACGTGGTGCTCTACGCGACCGGGCGCAAACCCGCGACGAAGGGCCTCGGCCTCGAGGAGGCGGGGGTGAAACTCGGGCGGATGGGCGAGGTGCTGGTGGACGACTATTCCCAGACCAACGTGCCCTCGATCTTCGCCGTGGGCGACGTGACCGACCGGATCCAGCTCACGCCCGTCGCGATCCGGGAGGCCGTGGCCTTCCACGAGACCGTGTTCGGCGGTATCCCGACGAAGGCCGACCATGCCTGTGTGCCCTCTGCCATCTTCACCCAGCCGGAATACGGCGCCGTGGGGATGACGGAGGAACAGGCGCGCGCGGAACGTCCGGTCGAGGTCTATTCCGCGGCCTTCCGCCCGATGCAGAACGCCTTCATCGAAAAGAACCACCGGGTGATGTTCAAGCTCATCGTCTGCCGGGAGAGCCGCAAGGTGCTGGGTTGTCATATCGTCGCACCCCAGGCGGGAGAGATGATCCAGCTCGCCGGGGTCGCGGTGAAGATGGGCGCGACCAAGGAGGATTTCGACGCCACCGTGGCCGTGCATCCGACCATGGCCGAAGAGATCGTCCTGATGAAGGAGCCGACGCGCGTGCACAAGTGACACGCCGCCGCCGCCCCGGCGGAGGCGCGCTCTTGAAACCCGGCGTCAAAACGAACAGGTTACAGACGAGCCTTGGCCCGACGGGAACCTCCGCCGGGCCAGACCCATACGAGAGAGGAACAGACCTTAATGGCCAGCAACAATGGCGGTCCCTGGGGGAGCGGGGGCGGTGGCAATCGTCCGTCCGGTCCGGGCGGCGGCGACAAGCGCGGTGGCAGCGGGCGCGGCGGCAACGGCCGGCGCCCCGGCGACCAGCCGCAGATCCCCGAAATCGACGAGATGCTGTCGAAGGGCAATGAATATCTCAAGGTCCTGATGGGCGGCAAGGGCGGCCAGAACGGCGGCGGCCCGCGCGGTCCGCGCGGCGAGGGGCCGGGCCTGTCGAAGGGCACGGTCGCCCTTGGCGTGGTGATCGCCGTCGGCCTCTGGGCGTTTTCCTCCTTCTACACGGTGAAGCCCGAGGAACAGTCCGTGGAGCTTTTCCTCGGCGAATTCTACAAGATCGGCAATCCGGGCCTGAACTTCGCGCCCTGGCCGCTGGTGAGCTATGAAAAGGTGCTGGTGACCGGGCAGCGGACCGAGAATATCGGCGTCGCCTCCGGGGGCGCGGACAGCGGGCTGATGCTCACCACCGACGAGAACATCGTCGACATCGACTTCCAGGTGGTCTGGAACATCAACGACCCGGCGAAATATCTCTTCAACCTCGCGGAGCCGCGCGAGACGGTTCAGGCGGTCTCCGAATCCTCGATGCGGGAGATCATCGCCGCCTCGGAACTCGCGCCGATCCTCAACCGCGACCGCGGGCTGATCTCCGACACGGCCAAGAGCCTGATCCAGAGCACGCTCGACGGCCTCGACGCGGGCATCAACATCGTGCGCGTCAACCTCGACAAGGCCGACCCGCCGCGCGAGGTGATCGACGCCTTCCGCGAGGTCCAGGCGGCCGAACAGGAACGCGACCGGCTCGAACGCCAGGCCGATGCCTATGCCAACACGGTGCTCGCCCGTGCGCGCGGGTCCGCGGCACAGATCCTCGAGGAGGCGGAGGGCTACCGCGCCCAGACGATCAACCGGGCGCAGGGTGAGGCTTCGCGCTTCAGCGCCGTGCTCGAGGAATACAGCCAGGCTCCCGCGGTGACGCGCAAGCGCCTCTATCTGGAGACGATCGAGGAGGTCTATGGCGATCTCGACAAGATCATCATCGACGAGGGCGCCGCAGGCGGGCAGGGCGTCGTGCCCTATCTGCCGCTCAACGAGCTGCGCCGCTCCGGCGGGACGACGAACGGAGGATCGAACTGATGCGGAAACTTCCGATTCTTGTCGCGGTGATCGTGGTGGCGCTGGTGCTCGTGCTGTCCTCGCTCTTCGTCGTGGACGAACGCCAGAAGGCGCTCGTGCTGCAATTCGGCCAGATCAAGGCCGTGAAGGAGGAGCCGGGGCTCGCCTTCAAGATCCCGTTCATCCAGGAGGTCGTCTATTACGACGACCGCATCCTGTCGCTCGACACCTCTCCGACCGAGGTCACGCCCTCCGACGACCGCCGCCTCGTGGTGGACGCCTTCGCGCGCTACCGCATCGCGGATGTCGTGCGCTTCCGCCAGGCGGTCTCGACCGGCGGCATCGCCAGGGCCGAGAGCGATCTCGAGGGCATCCTGATCGACCGGATCCGCGCGGTGCTCGGCGCCGACGGGGTGACCTCGAACACGATCCTCTCCTCCGAACGCGCCCGTCTCATGCAGACGATCACCGAACAGTCGCGTGCCCGCGGCGAGGTGCTCGGCATCGAGGTGCTCGACGTGCGCCTGAAGCAGACCAACCTGCCCGAACAGAACCTCGACGCGACCTTCGCGCGGATGCGGGCGGAACGCGAACGCGAGGCGGCGGACGAACGCGCCCGCGGCGAAGAGGCCGCGCAGCGCGTCCGGGCGCAGGCCGACCGGACCGTGGTCGAGCTCGAATCCGACGCGCGCCGGCAGGCGGAGATCACGCGCGGTGAGGCGGATGCGGAAAAGAACCGCATCTTCGCGGAGGCCTATGGCGCCGATCCGGAATTCTTCGAGTTCTACCGCTCGCTGAACGCCTATCGCGCCGGTCTGAGGGGCGAGAACACCACGCTGGTGATCTCCCCGGACAGCGAGTTCTTCGACTACCTGTCCTCCGATCAGGGCCGCGGGGCCGCCCCTGCGACCGCGCCGCAGCCTGCGGCGCCGCAGACGCCGGCGGCGGATCAGTGATCCCATGGGCTTCCTGATCCTCGCGATCGGACTGGTTCTCTGTGTGGAGGGGCTGGCGCTGGCGCTGGCCCCTTCCCGCATGGAGGATCTGGTGCGCGCCGTCGCCGCCCTCCCGCCCGCGCGCCGGCGCGTGCTGGGACTGGCGGCGCTCGCGCTCGGGGTGGTGCTGATCGCCCTGGCGCGGGGGTTTGTCGGCCTCCCGCTTTGATCTCCCGGCGGGGCGGCCCGTCGGTCCGGTGCAAGGTCGCCATCGTCGAGGCCGAACGCCCCCGGAAGAACGCCGGCTCACGGCGCCGGCCCCGCGCGCGACAGCCGGGAACGGCGTGGCCCCTGTCTCATATCCGCCGTTGTTTCGGACGCTCCCGGACGCTGCCCCGCACCGGATCGCGGCACCCGACCAGACCCGGCGCGGCGCATCCGGGGCGCGGCATCCGCGCCCTGTTTCACCGCGCTGTGAGAGTTGTGTCAGGCTTTCTCCTTGTCACACCGCCCTCACATGCTGTTGACTGGTTGCGACCGACATTGAGTTGTGCGCCTGCGGCGGCCGGGATACCAGAAAACGCACATCTCGCGCCGCGCTCACGCCGGTCCCGGACCTGAGCCCGCGGCGCTTCAGACGGAGGATGACTTACCCATGATACAGGCTCGCGCCTTCTCTTCCGACACGGCTGGCTCCCGCGTCGATTTCCGTGCGATGTGCCTCGCCCTTCTGGCGACGGCCGCATTGCTCTTCCAGGCCGTTTCCGCCGAGGCGCGCGGCGCGCCGGAGACCTTTGCCGATCTCGCCGACAAGGTGAGCCCCGCCGTGGTCAACATCACCACCACGACCGTGGTCGAGGCGACGACCGACCAGCAGCCGATCGTGCCCGAAGGCTCTCCCTTCGAGGATTTCTTCCGCGATTTCATGGACCGCAACGGCCAGGGACCGCACGGACCGCGCCGCTCCCAGGCGCTCGGCTCGGGCTTCGTGATCTCGGAAGACGGCTACATCGTGACGAACAACCACGTCATCGACGGGGCCGACGAGATCGAGATCGAGTTCTTCGAGGGCGGCACACTCGCCGCGGAGCTCGTCGGTACCGATCCGAAGACCGACATCGCGGTTCTCAAGGTGGAAAGCGAGGAGCCCCTCCCGTTCGTGCCCTTCGGCGACAGCGACGCGGCGCGGGTGGGCGACTGGGTGATGGCCATGGGCAACCCGCTCGGACAGGGCTTCTCCGTCTCTGCCGGGATCGTCTCGCAACGCGGCCGGGCGCTGTCGGGTGCCTATGACGACTACATCCAGACCGACGCGGCGATCAACCGCGGCAACTCCGGCGGACCGCTGTTCAACATGGACGGCGAGGTGATCGGCGTGAACACCGCGATCCTCTCGCCCAACGGCGGGTCGATCGGCATCGGCTTCTCCATGGCCTCCAACGTCGTGACCCGCGTCGTCGACCAGCTCAAGGAATTCGGCGAGACCCGCCGCGGCTGGCTCGGCGTGCGCATCCAGGACGTGACGCCCGATGTGGCCGAGGCGATGGGGCTCGAGCAGGCGCGCGGCGCCCTCGTCACCGACGTGCCCGAGGGCCCGTCGAAGGAGGCCGGCATCGAAAGCGGCGACGTGATCATGTCCTTCGACGGCACCGACGTGGCCGACACGCGCGAACTCGTCCGCACCGTCGGCAATACCGAGGTGGGCAAGGCGGTGCGCATCGTCGTCTTCCGCGATGGCAAGACGCAGACGCTGATGGTCACGCTCGGCCGTCGCGAGGAGGCCGAGAATGTGGCCTTCCCGACCGACGAGGACGGCGGACAGCAATCGCCCGAGACCTCGCAGATGATGGGGCTGACGCTCCAGCCGCTCGACGAGACGCTGCGCGAGGAGCTGGGCATCTCCGCGGGGACCGACGGGCTTGCCGTGGTCGAGGTGGACGAGAGCTCGGAAGCCTTCACCAAGGGCCTGCGTGCGGGCGACGTGATCACCGAGGCCGGCCAGCAGAAGGTGGCGACGGTCGCCGATCTGCAATCGCGGGTCGACGAGGCGCGCGAGGCCGGGCGCAAGACGGTGCTGCTGCTCGTGCGGCGCGCGGGCGAGCCGCGTTTCGTCGCGCTCGGTGTCGCGGAGGAGTGACGCAGCCCTGAGCGAACCCAACCCTCTCGGAAGGCGGCCTTCGGGCCGCCTTTTTCCGTGTGGTCGGCGGGCGGAGGGCGAGGCAGGGCGCCCGGCCGAAGCCGGCTCAGCCCTCCCGCGGCACTTCCTTCAGCCCCAGCCGGCGCGCGGCGGCAAGCGACAGGATCTCGCTGTCCAGGCCCTGCTCCTTCTGATAGGCGCGCAGGGCGCGCCGCGTGGCGCGGTCGAGCCGCCCGGTGACCGGCCCCGTGAAATGGCCGCGCACGGCGAGCGCACGCTGGAGCGAGGCGACGAATTCCGGCGTCAGCTCTTCCGCGCAGAGCGCCTCGAACCGCAGCTCCTGCCGTTCCCGCACGATCTCCTGCCGGGTTTCCGTGCGATAGACGGCCGGGCGGACGACGCTGCCGTCGCCGGCGAGGCGCGGCGGCTGCGCGAGCACCTGTTCGGTGACGGTCTCGATCACCGCGGGGGTGACGTGGCGGGCATGGCAGACCGCCGGATCCGCCCCCGCGGCCTCGGGCGCGCGCATCGCCGGGTCCGCCGGCGTGCCCATCTGGCACCCGGTCGACAGCAGCGCCGCCATCCAGAACATCCCCGCCGCCCCGCGGCCTGTTGCCTTCATCTGCCCGTCCGGTCCTTGCCGCCCTCTGCATCCCTTCCGGGCGCTTTCGGCAACTCTACCGCGAACACGCGGAATTCCAAGGGATTCCGCGGCGCCCTGCGCGGCAATCCGCTCCGCCGGACGCCGCCAGAACGCTCTTTTCTCTGCAACGCAGCCAAGCTAAGCCTGTCAGGGATGGCTCCGGGATCAGAGCGGAAGGACGAGAGAATGGTCAAGATCACCTATATCGAGTTTGGCGGCACCGAACATGTGGTGGACGTGCCGGTGGGCAGCACCGTGATGGAAGGCGCGCGCGACAACGGCATTCCCGGCATCGACGCCGATTGCGGCGGGGCCTGTGCCTGTTCGACCTGCCATGTCTACGTCGCCCCCGACTGGGTCGACAAACTCCCCGAGCGCGACCCGATGGAAGAGGATATGCTCGATTTCGCCTTCGAACCCGATCCGGTGCGCTCGCGCCTGACCTGCCAGATCAAGGTGACCGAGGCGCTGGACGGGCTCGTGGTCAACATGCCGGAAAAACAGATCTGACAGGGCGCCGCGGCTCCGGAAACCGCCACCCCGGCGGCACCGGGACCGACGGCGGGACGCGGCTTGTGGAGGGGGCCCGCCGCCACGCGGCCGCGACCTGCGACCTTCGCGCCGCATCTCCTGTGCAGGTGACGCCTTTCGGAAACTTCCGTTCCTGATCGCGCCGCAACTTCCCGTCATTCCTGTCGTTTTCGCTCTGGCGCGCGGCGCGTGCCGGGAGCAAGACTGCGCGCCGTACCGATAACGCGAAGGCCCGATATGTCGTCCCACGTCCTCACCGTCACCTGTCCCTCCCGCCGCGGCATCGTCGCCGCCATCTCCGGCAAGCTCGCCGAGCTCGGCTGCAACATCACCGACAGCGCGCAATTCGATGATCCGGCGACGGGGATGTTCTTCATGCGCGTGAGCTTCGCCTCCGAGACCGGGCTGAGCCAGGCGGAGATCGACACCGGCTTCGCTCCCGTGGCCAGGGCGCTCGACATGGTCTGGACGGTGCACGACGAGGCGCGGAAGATGAAGGTCGTGATCCTGGTCTCCCGCTTCGGCCATTGCCTCAACGACCTGCTCTACCGCTGGCGCATCGGCGCCCTGCCGATCGACATCGTGGCGGTCGTGTCCAACCACATGGACTACCAGAAGCTCGTGGTGAACCACGACATCCCCTTCCACCACGTCCGCGTGACCAAGGAGAACAAGCCGGCGGCGGAGGCGCGGCTGCTCGAGATCGTCGAGGAGAGCGGCGCGGAACTCATGGTGCTGGCGCGCTACATGCAGGTCCTCTCCGACAGGCTGTGCCAGAAGATGTCGGGCCGGATCATCAACATCCACCATTCCTTCCTGCCGTCCTTCAAGGGAGCGAATCCCTACAGGCAGGCCTTCGAACGCGGCGTGAAGCTGATCGGCGCGACGGCGCATTACGTCACCGCCGATCTCGACGAAGGCCCGATCATCGAACAGGACACGATCCGCGTGACCCATGCGCAGAGCGCGGAGGATTACGTCTCCCTCGGCCGCGATGTCGAGGCGCAGGTCCTCTCCCGCGCGATCCACGCGCATATCCACCACCGGGTCTTCATCAACGGCAACAAGACCGTGGTCTTCCCGGCGAGCCCCGGCTCCTATGCCTCCGAGCGCATGGGCTGAGACCGGGCAGGGGGCGCTCGCGCCCCCTCCGGGCCTGCGGCCCGTTCACCCCCCGAGGATATTTGCGAGCAGATGAAGCAGGCCGCCGGCGAGGGGCGGGCAAGGAAAAAGGCGCGCCGTTCGAGCGCGCCTTCGTTTCGTCGCGAGCGCCCCGGCAAGGGCTGTGCGCCGCAAGGTCCAAATCCGGAGGGCCATTCGAGCCAGCGGTGCCTTTCGCAGCTCCCTTATGCCATGCCGTGATGAACGCTTTCTTAACGGGAACGCGATTCCTGCGGCTTTTTGCTGCCGGAAATACTCACCCGAGCGCGCGCCAGCCGATATCGGAGCGGTTGAACCCTTCGGGCCAGTCGATCTTTTCGATCATCGCATAGGCGCGGTCGCGCGCCTCGGCGAGGCTGTCGCCGCGGGCGGTGACGTTGAGCACCCGTCCGCCGGCCGCGACGATCCGGCCGTCCTTCTCCGCGGTGCCGGCGTGGAAGACCATGGCGCGGCTGTCTTCCGGCAGCGCGTCGAGGCCGCGGATCACGGTGCCTTTCTCATAGGCGCCGGGATAGCCCTTCGCGGCCATCACCACGGTCATCGCATGGTCGTCGGCCCAGTTCACCCGCGCCTGGTCGAGGGTGCCTTCGGCGGTGGCGAGCATCAGGTCGAGCGCCTGTGCGCCGAGCCGCATCATCAGCACCTGGCATTCCGGATCGCCGAAACGGCAATTGTATTCGACGAGGCGCGGCTGTCCGTCCTCGATCATGAAGCCGGCGTAGAGCACGCCCTGGTAGGGCGTTCCGCGCCTGGCCATTTCCGCCACGGTTGGCCTGACGATCTCCTCCATCGCCTTTTCGATGACCGCCCCGGTCATCACCGGCGCCGGGGAATAGGCGCCCATGCCGCCGGTGTTGGGGCCGGTGTCGCCGTCGCCCACGCGCTTGTGGTCCTGCGCGGTGCCGATGGGCAGCACGTTCTCCCCGTCGCAGAGGACGAACCAGGAGGCCTCTTCGCCCTCCATGAATTCCTCGATCACCACCTCGGCGCCCGCGCCGCCGAAGGCACCGGCGAACATGTCGTCGACGGCGGCGAGGGCGGTGGCCTCGTCCATCGCGACGATCACGCCCTTGCCGGCGGCCAGCCCGTCGGCCTTGACCACGATCGGGGCGCCCTGGGCGCGGATATGGGCCTTTGCCCTCTCCGCATCGTCGAAGCGGGCGTAGCCCGCGGTGGGGGCGCCGCAGGCGTCGCAGATCTCCTTGGTGAAGCCCTTGGACGCCTCGAGCCGGGCCGCCGCCTTCGACGGGCCGAAGGTCAGGATGCCGGCGGCGCGCAGGTCGTCGGCGACCCCGGCGGCGAGGGGCGCCTCGGGGCCGATGATGACGAAGTCGATGGCATTTTCCTCGACGAAGGAGACGACGGTGGGGCCGTCCTCGATGTCGAGCGTCGCGCATTCGGCGATGGCCGCGATCCCGGCATTGCCCGGTGCGACGATCAGCTTGTCGCATTTCGGGTTCTGCATCACCGCCCAGGCCAGCGCATGCTCGCGCCCGCCGCTGCCGAGGATCAGAATATTCATCGCGCCACTCCCGCTTTCAATCCGGTTTGGCGCGTTTTAGGGTGTGACCCGAGACGACACAAGCATGAGCAGCAGCCGGAGACCCAGCATGTCCGACCTTTTCGAGGATGACGGCCCGCAGGGCGTATCGAACGCGCCGGAATTCACCGTGTCCGAGCTCTCGGGCGCGGTGAAGGCACTGATCGAGGGCGAATTCGGCTATGTCCGGGTCCGCGCCGAGGTGGGGCGGGTGTCGCGCCCGCGCTCGGGCCATCTCTATTTCGATCTCAAGGACGACAGATGCGTCATCAACGCGGTGAGCTGGAAGGGGCAGGTCGCGCGGATGGAGGTCCAGCCCGAGGAGGGGATGGAGGTCGTCGCGACGGGGCGGATGACGACCTTTCCCGGCGGCTCGCGCTATCAGATCATCGTCGACAACCTGGAGCCTGCGGGGGCGGGCGCGCTCATGGCGATGCTCGAGAAGCGCAAGAAGATGCTGGCCGCGGAGGGGCTGTTCGAGGCCGCCCGCAAGCGGCCGCTTCCCTATCTGCCGCGGGTGATCGGGGTGGTGACCTCGCCCTCCGGCGCGGTGATCCGCGACATTCTCCACCGGCTGCGCGACCGTTTCCCGCGTCACGTCCTGATCTGGCCGGTGGCGGTGCAGGGGCAGAGATGCGCGCAGGAGGTGGCGAACGGCATCCGCGGGTTCAATGCCCTGCCCGAGGGCGGAGCGATCCCGCGGCCCGATCTGATCATCGTCGCCCGTGGCGGCGGCTCGGTCGAGGATCTCTGGGGGTTCAACGAGGAGATCGTGGTGCGTGCCGCCGCGGCCTCGGAAATCCCGCTGATCTCGGCGGTGGGGCATGAGACCGACACCACGCTCATCGACTTTGCCGCCGACCGGCGCGCGCCGACGCCGACCGCGGCGGCGGAGATGGCGGTGCCGGTGCGCCGCGAGCTCTGGGTGACGGTGCAGGAGTTGCGCGCCCGGATGGAGCGTGCCCTCGTCGCCGCGGTGGAGATGCGCCGCCAGCGCCTGCGCGACCTGTCCCGCGCGATGCCGCAGAAGGAGCGCCTGCTCGACGGGCCGCGCCAGAGGGTCGACCAGGCGGAGGCACGGCTCGGTCAGGCGCTGGTGGGCGGAGTGCAGCGGCGGCGGCTCCACCTGTCCGAAGTGTCCACGGTGCTGCGCCCGAGCCTGCTGCGCGGCCGGCTGGAGACCCGGCGCGATCGCCTCGCGAGCTGCGGCGCGCGGCTCGCGCCGGCGCTCGCCCGCGGCACGGGGCAGCACAGGCGCGACCTCGACCGGCTTTCGGGGCGGCTCGCGCCCGCGACGGTGGCGCGCAAATCCGCGGAGGCGCGCCGCGATCTGACGCAGCTTTCGGCGCGTTTCGCGCGGGCCGCGACGGCGCAGGGCCAGCGCTGGCGCGCGGATTTCGAGCGCCGGGCGGGGCTTCTGGAGGCGCTGTCCTACGAGAAGACGCTCGAGCGTGGCTATGCCGTGGTCCGGGATGCCGCGGGCGGGGTGATCACCTCCGCGAAGGAGGCGGCGCGGATGCACGAGGTCCAGTTTGCCGACGGGCGCGTGCGGATCGGCGGCGGCGTGGCGGCGGCCCCTGCGAAGCGGGGGGGCAGATCCGCGGGCGGGGACGGGCCGGATCAGGGCAGCCTGTTCTGAGCGCGGCGGTCGCTGCCGCGGTGTCGACCGGAGCGGGCGCGGTCACACGCCGATCTGCGGTCCCATGCAGGAGAGCGGGCCGTCGCTGGCCCAGGCCTCGTAGAGCTCCGTGCCGCTCTCTCCCTGGAACACCGCGCGCAGCTTGTCCTGTTCCATGAAGAACTGCCAGCATTGCGGCGGTGTGCCGTCCTCGTAGAGAAAGCAGATGTTCTCCCCCTGCTCGTACCAGATCCCGTCCTTGCAGGTGTCCTCGTCGAAGGCCCAGCGCACCCGCTTTCCGGGCAGGTATTGTTCGGTCCCGTAGGGCTGTCCGCTTTCGGCGAAGGTGAGGGTCTTGCCCTCCGTATAGGCCTCGAATTCCGCGCCGGTGAGCGGATCGGCGAGGAGGGGGGCGGCGAGCAGGACCGAGGTCAGGAGGGCGAGCGGCATTTTCATGGCGCGGACCATGCCATAGCGCGGCGAGTCGCTCCATTCACAATCCCGCCGGAGGCTCATGTCGTTTCCGTGACGGAGGCGACGCGTGCCACCCGCCTGTCCATCACCCGGAACCAGAGGCGCGGGACGAGGGCGAGCGTCGCCATCGCCGGCAGCGAGCGCGGCAGCAGCGGCATCTCCGGCGTGAGCTCCAGCGCGACGTAGGGCTTCATCGGATGGGCGTGGTGGTCGGAATGGCGCGGCGCGTTGAGCATGAGCAGCGAGGTGAACCATTGCGGACTGTTCCAGCTGTGGGCAGGGCCGACGGGGGCGTATCTGCCTGGCGCGATTTCCCGGCGGCGCAGCCCGTAATGCTGGACGTAGTCGGAGAGAAGGAGCTGTGCGGAGGCGTAGCCGGCGAGCAGGACATAGGCGGTCAGCCCGGCCGCGCCGCCGATGACGAGGGCGAGCAGGAGACAGGCGAGCGCGCCGCCGAGATAGAGCGCGTAGGGATGCAGGTCGTCGGACCGGCCCCGCGCGCGGAGGGCGTTTTCGGCCCGCAGGCCGGCGCGGAACGACCCCCACCAGGCGCGCGGCAGGAAGCGGTAGTAGCTCATCCCGAGCGGGGCGGAATTCGGATCCTCCGGCGAGGCGGCATAGCGGTGATGCACCCGCGGATGGGCGCTTGCATGATGGCCGAACAGGAGCGTGATATAGACCCAGGTCCCGAGTCGCCTGAGCGTCGGGTCGGCGCGGTGGATGAGTTCGTGGGCGTTCGAGTTCGACACCTGCCCGAAGAACAGGCCGAAGCCGAGGAAGATCACGAGCCGTTCCCAGACCGCATGACCCGCCCCGGACAGCGCCCAGACCGCGAGCGGGAGCATTGCAAAATGCGCAATCGCGAGGAGGGTGGAGAGGGCGTTGGCATCGGGAAACTCCGCCTCCGGGTCCGCGGGGTCGCGGGCGACGGCAACGAGCTGATCGAAGGAATAGGCCAGCGCGGTCATGTAGAAAAGGCCGGCCGCCGCCCAGATCCCGCCAAAGACGGCACCGAGGCCGAGCAGCGCCACCGGGGCGAGTGTGGTCATGGCGAAAAGACGAACGATATGAGGGGTTTTCATTGTGAGACTAAAGTCGTAGGAGTGATTCAACTATAAGTGTATCTATTGAAGGGGTGTGTCGGACAATCGGGAGATCGGGACATGGGCATAACTTTCGCATTGGTGGCGGCATTGCTTTCCGCACTGGCCTACCTGCCATTGACCGAACGCGCCCCGACACCGCTCCGCTCCCTGGTAAAGGCCCTGCCGCTCACGTTTTTTACACTGATGGCGTGGATCTGGCAAACCCCGCTTCTGCTGGTCCTCGCGCTCGCCCTTTCCGCGCTGGGTGACGTGCTTCTCTCCTATCCGGGCGACCGGCCGCTGGTGCGCGGCATGATCGCCTTCGGCCTCGGGCATCTGTGCTATATCGGGCTGTTCGCGCCCGAATTCCAGGCGGCGGCCCTTCTCCCGGTGGCGGTGCTGGTGGCGCTGGCGGTCTCGACCGAAGCCTGGCTCGCGCCCCATGCCGGGCGGCTTCGGTGGCCGGTGCGGATCTATGTGCTGATCATCACCGTGATGTGCATCATGGCGCTCGGGCTGTGGCCGGTGCGCCCGCTGGTGACGGCGGGGGTGGCGCTCTTCCTGCTCTCCGACCTGCTGATCGGGATCAAGCTGTTCCGCACGCCGCCGCGCCCGGAGCGGCTGCGGGCGCTCAGCTGGGCGCTCTGGGTGTTCTATGTCGCAGGCCAGTTGCTCATTCTTTTCGCCTATCAGCCCCATGCGGGGCTTGTCCTACAGGGGTAGGAGCCTTTAAGTGACGTGCGAACGGAGGGTCCATGTCGCTTTTTTCGAAACTGAAGAATCGCCTGATGAAGACCTCGTCGAAGATCGACGAGGGGCTGGAGGCCATCGTCGGGGAAGGCGGTTCGGAAAGCGGCGCCGAGGAGGCTTTCGCCGAAGAGATCCTCGCCGGACCGGAGGCGCCTGAACCGCCTGCGCCGGAGCCTGAGCCGCGCCCCGCGCCTGAACCCGCGCCGCAGCCATACCCCGAGCCGCAGCCCGAGCCCACGCCGGTGCGCCCGCCGACGCCGACGGAACTCCCGGACGCCCGTCCGGTGGAGATGCCTGACGACAGGCCCGCCGAAATCGCCCCCGAGACGCCGCGGGAACTGCCCGTGACGCCCGCACCGCTCGAGATCCCGCCCGTCGAGGACGTGGTCGCGGAGGGCGGGGAGACGGTGACGCCGGGCTTTCTCGGCCGGCTCCTCGGGCGGAGGGACACGAAGACCGTCATCCGCCGCACGCTCGACGATGACATGCTCGAAAGCCTCGAGGAGCTGCTGATCACCGCCGACATGGGGGTGGACACGTCGATGCGCGTCACCGCGGCGATGGCCGAGGGGCGGTACGGGAAGAAACTGTCGGTCGAGGAGATCAAGCGCCTGATGGCCCGCGAGATCGCGCGGATCATGGAGCCGGTCGCGCGTCCGATGCCGATCTATCCGAAAAAGCCGCAGGTCGTGCTGGTCGTGGGCGTCAACGGTTCCGGCAAGACCACGACCATCGGCAAGCTCGCGAGCCAGTTCCGGGCGGCGGGCAAGTCGGTGGTGATCGCGGCGGGGGACACGTTCCGCGCGGCCGCCGTCGAACAGCTCCAGGTCTGGGGCGAGCGTGCCGGCGTGCCGGTCCTGACCGCGCCCGAGGGCTCCGATCCCGCGAGCCTCGCCTTCGACGCGATGACGAAGGCGCAGGAAACCGGGGCCGATCTCCTGATGATCGACACTGCCGGGCGGCTCCAGAACCGTCAGGACCTGATGGAGGAGCTGGCAAAGATCGTCCGCGTGATCCGCAAGAAGGACGAGAGCGCGCCGCACAACACGCTGCTTGTGCTCGACGCCACGACAGGGCAGAACGCGGTCTCGCAGGTCGAGACCTTCCGCAAGATGGCGGATGTCTCCGGCCTCGTGATGACGAAACTCGATGGGACCGCGAAGGGCGGGGTGCTCGTAAGCCTCGCCGACAGGTTCGGCCTGCCGATCCATGCGATCGGCGTGGGCGAGCAGATCGACGATCTGGCTCCCTTCGATCCCGAAGAATTCGCCGCGGCCCTGACGGGTCTGGAGGTATGATGCTCGAAATCCAGCACGCCATCGGCCCCGACAACTGGGTCTCCGGGGGCAATGTCGTGGCCCGGCGCGAGGCCATCCAGAACATGTTCTTCGACCACCCGGTCTGTCCCGAGGAGCTCGAGGAGGACTGGCCCGAGGATCGCCAGCTCTATTCGGAGATGGTGATCGTCGCCGGCGACCGGCTCGTCGGGACGGCGATGCTCGTGGTCGACCCGGAGCGCGAGGACCGGCCGGCGCGGATCTGGGGGATGGGCATTGATCCGGAGATCCGCAGCGAGTTCGTGATCCGCACGCTGGAGGAGGCGCTGATCCGCGCCGCCTGCCTCGATCCCGCCTATCCCTTCGTGGAGGCGACCGACGGCGCGCTCGTTCCCAATCCCTATTCCGAATTCGACCTGATGCTCGATGGCGCCCCGGCTTTCGAGCTGTGAGGCGCGGCGCCGCTACAGGTCGTCCTCCTCGTCCGTCCGCCGCCGCGGCGGCGGCATGGTGCGCTCGGCGATGAGCGCGAGCAGCCAGAGCATCACGACCGCAAGTCCGGTGGCCATGACCGCCAGCCCGAGGTTGCCCACCCCGCAGGCGAGGCCGATGGCGCCGGAGAGCCACATGCCCGCGCCCGTCGTCAGCCCCTTGGCCTGGCCGCCCTGCACGAAGATCAGCCCCGCGGCAAGAAAGGCGACGCCCGAGGTGACCGCTTCGATCAGGCGCAGCGGGTCGAGGCGCAGCGTCTGGTCCTCGGTCGGCGGCACGGTCATCAGGTCGAAGGAGATGAGGGTGAACATGCAGGCGGCGACCGAAACCATCATGTTCGTGCGCAGCCCGGCCGATTTGCCCTTGCGTTCGCGCTCCCATCCGATCAGACCGCCCAGCAGAAGCGCCGCGACCAGGCGCAGCCCGGCGGTCTGCCAGCTGACGTATTCGAACGGGCTGAGGAAATCGCCCTTGAACGTGTCGATCAGGGATTGCAGCATGCCAAACCTCCGTCATCCTTCAACGAAGTCGGACCACGGAGGTTCCAGGTGAGCGCGTTCCTCCTGTCGCTCGAAGGCACCGATGCGGGGCATCAGGCGGCGCTCATCCTCGCGCTCGTGGCGGCCTTCCTGCATGCCCTCTTCGGCGCGCTCCAGAAGGGGCGGCACGATCCCTGGCTGTCGCGCGGGGCGATGGATTTCTTCTACGGGCTGATCGCCGCGCCCTTCGCCCTCTTCGTCGTGCCCTGGCCGGAGCCGCATATGTGGATCATCTTCGCGGGCATGTTCGTGATCCATCTCGGATACAAGATCGCGCAGGGCTATACCTACACGAAGGGCGCCTATACGGTCGTCTATCCGGTGGTGCGCGGCACGGGTCCGCTTTTCGCGGTGATCGGGGCGGGCATCGTCTTCGGGGAACATTTCACGCTCGTGCAATGGTCGGGCGTGCTGGTATTGCTGTCGGGCATCTTCGGCCTCGCGTTCTACAATCTCAGGACGATCACGGCGGGGCGGGAGACGATGGTGCCCGCGCTGATGCTCGCCGTCCTGACGGGCGCCTTCGTCGCGCTCTACACCACCTATGACGCCTATGGCATCCGCTCGACCGCCGATCCCTTCACCTTCCTCGCCTGGTTCTTTTTCCTCGACGGGTTCGTGATGCCGGTCGTCGCCTTCCTGCGCTACCGCCAGATGGCGCACAAGCCCGCGCTCGGGCCGCTGGCGCTGCGCGGCTTCGTCGGCGGGATCGTGGCCTATTTCTCCTTCGGCTGTATCATGCTCGCCACCCGGCTCGACAATGTGGGCGAGGCGGCGGTGCTGCGGGAGACCTCGACGGTCTTCGCCGCGCTGATCGGCTGGCTGGTGCTGAAGGAAAAGGTCGGGCCGCGGCGTCTTGCGCTGATGGCCTTGATCGCGCTCGGCGCGGTCATAGTTGAGATGGGCGGCTGAGCCCGCCCGGAAAGCCCGGAAAGACGGAGGACGTCATGTCGGAGAAAGAGATCAGACCCGCGGTCAGGACGGCGCTCGAGATGGGGCCGATCCTCGCCTTCTTTGCAGGCTATATCCTGTTGCGCGACCGCGCCTTCACCATCGGCGGGACGGAGTATTCCGGGTTCATCGTGATGACCGCCGTCTTCATTCCGCTCATCGCGCTCTCCACCGTCGCGCTCTGGCGCCTCACCGGGCGGCTGTCGGCGATGCAGGTGATGACGCTCGTGCTCGTGACCGTGTTCGGCGGGCTGACGATCTGGCTCAACGACGAGCGGTTCTTCAAGATGAAGCCGACGATCATCTACGTGATGTTCGGCGCGATACTGGGCGTCGGGCTGTGGCGGGACAGGAGCTACCTGTCGCTGGTGCTGGGGGAGACCCTGCCGCTCGATGCCGCGGGCTGGCGCAAGCTCGAGTTTCGCATGATGCTGTTCTTCTTCGGCCTCGCGGTGGCCAACGAGGCGATCTGGCGCAGCATGTCCACCGACGCCTGGGTGCAGTTCAAGACCTTCGGCCTGCCGATCGCGATGCTCGCCTTCTTCATGGCGCAGGCCGGGCTGATGCGGCGCCATTCGACCGATCCGGCGGAGACCGAGGACGCCGCCGACTGACGCCCCGCGGCGTCAACACCCCGCGAGAGGACCCCGCGACCGCGCCGGTGTCACTTTGGCGTGCCGCGCTGTCCGAAGAGGATCTTCTGCGCCTCGCGATCCGTCGCCGTGTCGCGCCGTTTCTCCGCGCCGAGGGCGCGTCCGCGCTGCACCGCCTCGCGCGATCCGATCCGGGCGAGCCAGCGCGCCAGGTGCGGCTTGTCCGCGAGATCCTGCTGCTGCCCTTCCCAGAGCGAGGCCCAGGGCCAGATCGCCATGTCCGCGATGGAATAGAAATCGCCGGCGACGAATTCTTCCCGCGAGAGCTGTTTCTCGAGCACGCTATAGAGCCGCGTGACCTCGTTGCGGTAGCGGTCCTTCGCATAGGGGAGATCCTGCGGGGGTTCCAGGTTGGGCGCGTATTTCAGGAAGTGATGCGCCTGCCCGGCCATCGGGCCGAGGCCGCCCACCTGCCACATGAGCCACTGGTCCACCGTGATCTGGTCGCGCTCGCCGCCGCCGTAGAACTTGCCGGACTTGCGCGCGAGATATTGCAGGATCGCACCGGATTCGAAGATCGAGATCGGCCGTCCGCCCGGCCCCTCGGGGTCGACGATGGCGGGCATGCGATTGTTGGGCGAGATCTCGAGGAAGGCGGGTTCGAACTGCTCGCCGGCGCCGATGTCGACGAATTTCACCTCGTAGGGCAGGCGCATCTCCTCGAGCGCGATGGAGATTTTCCAGCCGTTCGGCGTCGGCCAGTAATAGAGGTCGATAGGGGGTTCGAATATGGGCACGGTCCGTCATCCTCGGAAAACTTGCCTCTCTAGGATGAGGCCTTTCGCGAAAAGGACAAGGGGAGAGCGCGGCTCGGGCCGGGAAAAACCCGTGCGCGGCGCGATGGGCGGGTTTGCGGAACTGCGCGCGCGAGAAGGCCGGCGGGCAGGGCCTCCGGGCTGCGCAGCATCGCGCGGTAGAGCTCGAAGAGACCCGCGCGCAGGTAGGGCGACCAGTGGCAGACGCGGCGGTCCGGCGCGGGAACGGGAAAGCCCATGCGCGCCAGCGCGTCGCGCGTGGCCGTCGCGTCGATCGGCAGGTCGCACCAGTTGGGCAGCGTGCCGCCCAGCCCCGCCCCGAGCGTGCGCGCCGGGCCCTGCGCGCCGAGGAGCGCGGCCTGGAACAGCAGCTCGTAGAGGGCGTTTTCGCGCGAGGTGACGTTGAACACCTCCGCCGTGCGTCCGGCCTCCGAGGTCATCGCGAGGCGGGCGGCGGCGCGGAACTCGGCCCCGGCGAGCAGGATGATCCGCCCGACGGCGCCCGCGGGCAGGGCGGGCAGCGCGCCGAGCGCGACCCGCGCGCCGAGGGAATGGGCAAGGAGATGCACCGGCCGGTCGATGCGCCGGATCACCCGCGCGAGCGCCTCTGCCGTCGGGCGTGCCCGTGCCGCGGCCTGCCAGATCGAGCCGCGGGCGGACCAGCCGAGGGCGACGCACACGCCCTCCTCGGGTGTCTCGCCGGTAAAGCCGAGCCCCCGCGGCCAACTGACGGCGCGCGGATCGGCACGGACGGGATCGAGCGAGAGGATATGCCCGTGCGGCGTATGGGCGAGGCTGTCGGGGCAGAACCTGTAGCCGTGGACGCAGATCACCACCGGCGCCTCCCGCGGCACGCGCGCCAGTGCAGCCTCGAGCGCGGCCAGATCGCCCGCGGCGGGGCGGGAGCCTGCGGCATTCACTTTGACGAGGGGCATTTTCCTTCCCCCTTGGCCTGTATTGCCCGAGCTTATGCGCTGGCTTTGTCACGATGCTGCGACGCCGGGATGAATCTTTGTTTACGCGGAGCTGGGCGGTTGACAGGATGGCGCGGGAGGATTAGCGAAGATGCGAAATTGACGCCGTGGCGATTTGTTCTCCGGATTGCGGGCCACGTTAAACACACCGCTAAAGAGGTCAGGACGAGACGTGCCGCGACGCGCCCCCGCTCTTGATCGAGAGGGGGCTTTTTTGTTGGCGAAAGGACGCGCAGAGATGAGCAAGAGAGACTGGAAACCCCGCACGCACCTCATTCACGACGGGGTGCGCAGGTCGCAATACGGCGAGGTGTCGGAGGCGCTTTTCCTGACCCAGGGCTTCGTCTACGAGAGCGCCGAGGCCGCGGAGGCGCGGTTCGTCTCCCAGGGCGAGGACGAGTTCATCTATGCCCGCTACGGCAACCCGACGACGCGGATGTTCGAGGACCGGATGGCCGCGATCGAGGGCTGCGAGGACGCCTTTGCCACGGCCTCCGGCATGGCCGCCGTCGCGGGGGCACTGATGTCGGTGCTGAAGGCGGGCGATCACCTCGTCTCCTCGCGGGCGCTGTTCGGCTCCTGCCTCTACATCGTCTCCGAGGTGCTGCCGAAATTCGGGGTCGAGACGACGCTGGTGGACGGCACCGATCCGGAGGCGTGGAAGGCCGCGATCCGGCCCGGCACGAAGGCGGTGTTCCTCGAGTCGATTTCCAACCCGACGCTCGAGGTGATCGACCTGAAGGCGGTCTGCGACATCGCCCATGCCGTCGGCGCGCTCGTCGTGGTGGACAATGCGATGTGCACGCCGATCTACACCTATGCGAAAAAGGCCGGGGCCGATCTCGTGATCTATTCCACGACGAAACATGTGGACGGGCAGGGGCGCTGTCTCGGCGGCATCATCGCGGGCGACCGCGAGCTGATCCGCGGTCCGGTGGAGACCTATATCAAGCATACCGGCGGCGCGATCTCTCCCTTCAACGCCTGGGTGCAGCTCAAGTCGCTCGAGACCCTCGATCTGCGCGTGCGCCAGCAGGCGGCGACGGCGCTGGCGCTGTGCGAGGCGGTGGACGGCCATCCCGCGCTCGCCTCCGTGCGCTACCCGACCTACAGGTCGCACCCGCAGCACGACCTCGCCGTCTCCCAGGCCGAGGCGGCGGGCACGGTGATCACCGTGGATCTCAGGGGCGGGAAGGAGGCGGCCTTCCGCTTTCTCAATGCGCTCGAGGTCTTCACGATCTCGAACAATTTCGCGGATGCGAAATCCATCGCCACCCATCCCTGCACCACGACGCACAAGAACGTGCCGGTGGAGAAGCGCCCGGAGCTCGGCCTGACGGACGGTCTCGTGCGGCTGTCGATGGGGCTCGAGGACCCGGAGGACATCATCACGGATGTCAGAGCGGCGCTCGACGCGGTCTGACCGCGGCCGGACGGCTTGGTAAAGGGCGCGGGAGCCCCTATATCTGGGCAAGGACGGAGAGACAGGGAACAGACCCATGAACATCCATACCGGCGATCCGGAACGGGAAGAGCGCGCGCGCGCGGCGGCGGCGCTCGAGACCCTGCGCGCCTGGGCGGCGAAGGCGACGCCCACGGAGGTGGCCGAACTCGATCCGGCGATTTCCAGGCTTCTGCCCGAAGCCTCGGATTTCGCCAATTACCCCGCGCTGCGCCGGGCCTATCCCGAGGATTTCGAGGTGTCGGAGGCCTACAAGGAGGGCCTTCCCGACCTCCAGAACGGCCCTGAAAGCCTCATCCGCGGCGCGAAGCGGCAGATCCAGCATGTCGGGATCTCGAATTTCCGCCTGCCGATCCGGTTCCACACCCGCGACGGCGGCGACCTGACGCTCGAGACCTCGGTCACCGGGACGGTGAGCCTCGAGGCGGAGAAGAAGGGCATCAACATGTCGCGCATCATGCGCAGTTTCTACAGACATGCCGAACGGACCTTTTCCTTCGACGTGATCGAGGCGGCGCTCAGGGATTATCAGGCGGATCTGGAGAGTTTCGACGCGCGGATCCAGATGCGGTTTTCCTTTCCGGTGAAGCGCCGGTCGCTGCGCTCCGGGCTCGAGGGCTACCAGTATTACGACATCGCGCTCGAACTCGTGGAGCAGGGCGGCAGGATGATCGAGATCATCCATCTGGATTACGTCTACAGCTCGACCTGCCCCTGTTCGCTCGAGCTTTCCGAACATGCGCGCCGCACGCGCCACCAGCTTGCGACGCCGCATTCGCAGCGTTCCGTCGCGCGGCTGTCGGTGGTGGTGAAGAACCAGCCGGACACGCTGTGGTTCGAGGACCTGATCGACCTGTGCCGCACGGCTGTCCCGACCGAGACGCAAGTGATGGTGAAGCGCGAGGACGAACAGGCCTTCGCGGAACTCAATGCGGCGAACCCGATCTTCGTGGAGGACGCGGCGCGCCTCTTTGCCGAGGCGATGGAGAATGACCGCCGGATCGGAGATTTCCGCGTGATCGCCTCGCACCAGGAGAGCCTGCACTCGCATGACGCGGTCTCGGTGCTGACCGAAGGGGCGACCTTTGCCGCGCAAAGCCTCGATCCCAAGGTTTTCGCCACACTTTTCCACGTCGGGTGAGGCGAAGGAACGAGGGCGCTTGACTTGCCCCCTGCGGGCGGCCAAGCCTTCGCCCCATGACCGACCTCAGGCCCGTTGGATATGTCATCGGAATACTCGTTGCCCTTCTGGGGCTGACGATGGCGATTCCGATGGCGGTGGATGCCGCGGCCGGCACGGATGAATGGGTCGTGTTCTTCGAGGCGGGTCTGGTGACGCTCGTCACCGGCGGTTCGCTCGCGCTGGCCTCCGCCAATGGCCAGTCGCAGCGCCTCACGATCCAGCAGATGTTCCTGCTGACCACGCTCGTCTGGCTCGTCCTGCCGCTTTTCGGCGGCCTGCCCTTCATGCTCGGGGCCACCGGAGCGAGCTTTACCGATGCGTTCTTCGAGGCGATGTCGGGCATGACCACGACCGGCTCGACCGTCTTGTCCGGGCTCGACGACCTGCCGAAGGGGCTTCTGCTCTGGCGCTCGATGATGCAGTGGTTCGGCGGCGTCGGCATCATCGTCGTCGCCATGGTCTTCCTGCCCGAGCTCAAGGTCGGGGGCATGCAGGTGTTCCGCTCCGAAGCCTTCGAGACGGACGGCAAGGTGCTGCCGCGCGCGGCGGAGATCGCGGCGAAGATCTCCGTTATCTACGTCTGGCTCACCGTCGCCTGTTTTCTCGCCTACCTGCTCGTGGGCATGTCGACCTTCGACGCGCTGAACCATGCGCTCACCACCCTGTCCACCGGCGGGTTTTCCACCCGCGACGCCTCCTTCGGCGCGTTCCAGGGGCCGGCGGAATACGTGTCCTCGCTGTTCATGATCCTCGCGAGCCTGCCCTTCGTGCGCTTCGTGCAGCTCCTCGCGGGCACCGCGCGGCCGCTCTGGCGCGACACGCAGATCCACGCCTATCTCGTGATCATCCTCGGGCTGACGCTCGCCTTCGCGCTCTACCGGCTCGTCGCCAATGGCGACCATTTCGAACATTCCTTCCGCGAGGGGCTCTTCAACGTCACCTCGATCATCTCGGGCACGGGCTATGCCTCGGTCGACTACCAGCTCTGGGGCGCCTTTCCGGCCGTCGCCTTCTTCTTCATCGGGCTGATCGGCGGCTGCGCGGGATCGACCGCCTGTTCGGTGAAGGTCTTCCGCTACCAGCTCCTCTGGGCCTCCATGCGGGCGCAGATCCGCAAGATCCACAGCCCGCACGGCGTCTTCACCCCGCGCTACCAGGGCCAGCCGGTCACGGAGGACGTGCTCTCCTCCGTCATGGCCTTCTTTTCGTTCTTCATCGTCACGCTGGGGATCAGCGCGGTGCTCCTCTCCGCCACGGGGCTCGATTTCGTCACCGCCGTGTCGGGTGCCGCGACCGCGCTCGCCTGCGTCGGACCCGGCCTCGGCGAGATCATCGGGCCGGCGGGCAATTTCGCCTCGCTCAACGATCCGGCGAAATGGGTGCTCTCGATCGTCATGCTGATCGGGCGGCTCGAGGTCATGTCGGTCTTCGCGCTGTTCACGATCCGGTTCTGGCGCGCCTGAGCCCGAGAGCCCGGAGGAACGCCGCCATGCCCGAAACCGCCGCCGTCGCCGCCGACATGGTGCAGAGCTACCTGCGCGTGCGCCGCGCGCTCGGCGTGGTCGCGCTCCTGCTGCCCTTCGCACTCATCGCCGGCGGGCTCGCGACCGAAGGCGGCCTGCGCGACAGCGTCTCGGACTATTTCTATTCCCTGCTGCGCGAGGTCTTCACCGGCGCGCTCGCGGCCATCGGCGTCTTCCTTCTCTCCTATCGCGGCTACCGCCGCCTGCCGGGAGAGATGGTCTCCGACCGCACGCTCTCCGCCCTGTCCGGCATCTCCGCGCTGCTCATCGCCTTCTTTCCTGCGCTCCAGAGCTGTGCCGCGGGGATCGAGGCCTGTCCGGCCGTGCTCACCCTCACGCAGCGGCTGACCTCGCCGGTCTTCTCCGCCCGCGTGCACAACCTGTCCGCCATCGTCTTCTTCCTCTGCCTCGTGGTCTTCACCCTCGTGCAGTTCCCCAAGGAATCCTCGGCGGTGCGCCCCGCGATCTACCGGATCTGCGGTTACGGCCTCATCGCGACGCTTCTGGCGATCGTCGTCGCCTTCGTGCTCGGACGCTGGGGCGGGGAGGCGGCGGCAGAGGTCGTTGCCCGCCACAATATCCTCTTCTGGGGAGAGGCGGTCGCGATCTGGATCTTCGCGATCGCCTGGCTGACCAAGGGCAGGGCCGATCTCGCCCTCATCGACAC
The DNA here is from genome assembly GCF_000819565.1 of Celeribacter indicus. Classification (NCBI taxonomy): domain Bacteria; kingdom Pseudomonadati; phylum Pseudomonadota; class Alphaproteobacteria; order Rhodobacterales; family Roseobacteraceae; genus Celeribacter; species Celeribacter indicus. The sequence goes on along the minus strand of NZ_CP004393.1, from coordinate 3,559,051 downwards.
GCTGCGGGCGATGCGCGGGCAGGGATGACGGCCCCGCCGGGGCGCTCCTCCGCCGCCCGGAGGACCGCCCTGCGGCTGGTCCTCCGGGCAAGGGGGCCGGTCCGGCGGGGCCATCGCGCAGGATGGCGCGGCGGCGTCAGTTCCAGCAGCTCACCAGCACCGTGAGATCGCGGCCGAGCCGGAGGAGATCCGTATCCGCCACGCCGGAGACCTCCTCGCTGCCGGTGACGGTCACGCCGTTGGCGGAGAGGAAGGTTGCGAGTTTCTCCATGTCATAGGCGAAGGCCACGCCCTCGGGCAGGGTGCGGCCGTCTTCCCCGGCGAGGGCGCCGTCGGAGGCGAGCATGCCGATCACGGCGCCGCTGGTGCTGAGCAGCGGGCCGCCCGCCTCGCCGGGCACGGTGGTCATGGCGAGGCGCAGCACGTCCTCCTCGCCCGCGAGCCCGCGCTGTTCGGCCACGGTGCCGTAATTCAGCGTCGGCGCGCCGAGACGCCCCTCATAGGCATAGCCCGATACAGACACCTCGGACTGGAGCCGCGGCAGCCTGCCGTCGAAGCGGGCCACGGCGACGGGGGCGAGGGGGTCGGCAGGCGTCAGCAGCGCCATGCCATCCTCCTGCGCGCTCACGGTCGCCTCGTAGGTTTCGTCGAGCGTGATCCGGGCGCACTCCTGCACGAGGTCGGAGGCGGTCAACACCCGGCCTTCGCCATCGACATAGAACCCGCTGCCGGCCCGGTCGGGGCGACGGATCTCGAGCCCGGCGAGCAGGTCGATATCCTGTTCGGCGCCCTCTCCATAGGCGTCGGGCAGCACGCCCGTGGTGGGCGCGAAGGAGGTCCTGAGCGCGTCGAGCGCCAGCGTGCGGCGCTGTTCGTCGCCCCTGGGCCAGATCAGCACCCAGCCCTTCACCGCGCCGCCGGCCAGCCGCGCCTCGGCATGGGTGACGACATTGGCATTCGCCCCGGTCAGCACGAAGCTGTCCGCGTCGCGCGCGCGCTCGCCTTCGAGCGGCACGATCTCGAGCGTCTGCATGATCTCGTAGAGCCCGCCGAGCGTCGCGCCGTCGCCCGACTGGGAGATCAGGAGGACCTGGACGCCGCTGTCGTCCGCGGAGCCGTATTTCGCGAAGGGCGGGGCATATTCGTCGAATTCCACGAGGCCCATCGGCAGGGTGACGGAAATTCCCGCGACATCGTCGGTGACGGGGGCGAGCCCGAGGCTGTCGACCACCTCGCGATAGGCCGAGAGCACGAGGCCGCGCTGGCGCGTGGTCAGAACGCCGGTCGGCTCATAGCCGTTCGCACTCTGCCAGGCGGCCATGGCGTTGCGCGTGCCGGGACCGAAGGCCCCGTCGACGGTCGAGGTGTAGAACCCCGCGAAGCCGAGCGCCGTCTGGAGCGCCTCGCGCGCCGGGCGGTCGAGCAGGCGTTCGGAGGCGCGGGCCTCCGCCGGGGTTTCCTCCGGTTCGGGGGCGGGAAGCTCCGCGGCGGGCAGGGCGGCCAGTTCGGTCCCCTCCGCGCCGGGCGCATCCGACAGGGGCTGCTCGCTCACCGCCGGCGGCGTCGCGCTCTGCGCCAGATCCGACAGCGAGGCCCCGACCGGCCAGAACGGCCGGCCGAAGCGTTCGCCCTCCGTCAGATAGGCATCGCCCGGAATGAGGCCCTGCGCACGCAGCGCGAGACGCGCGGCGTCAGCCTCCTCGGCGGTCGCATAGGGGCCGAGCGCGATGGCGTGCCAGCGCCCCGGCAGGTCGAAGCCCACGACATTGGGAAAGCGGGCGGCATAGCCGCGCGCGGACTCCGTGGCCTCGGTCAGCGTGGGCTGCGCCTCGATCTGGATCCACTGATCGGCGAAGGCCGCGGAGGCGGTGAGAAACAACGTGGCGACAACCGGGAGCGGCGCGCCGACAAGTGACCTTTTCATGAAAACCTTATTCCTGTCGCTCGGGGTTCGACCCGTTTTGATGTGCGTGCCAGAGAGAAGACAGGTTTGTGCCGGAGGTCAACATCCCGTCGGCTGGAAACCCGTGAAAACGCCGCCTCTGTGGCCGCAAAACTGCGCGAGCGCGGGCTTTGCGCTGCCTTTCGATTGACGCCCTCTCCGGGCTTGGCTAGGGATGGGCCCGCATTCCGAGACAGCTTGCGAAGGTCCATCCCCCATGTCCGAGACGCCCGTGAAACCGCGCTCCTTCCAGGAGATCATCCTGCGCCTTCAGGCCTATTGGGCCGCGAAGGGCTGCGCGATCCTCCAGCCCTACGACATGGAGGTGGGCGCCGGTACCTTCCACCCGGCCACGACGCTGCGCTCTCTTGGCTCGACGCCCTGGGCGGCGGCCTATGTGCAGCCCTCGCGCCGCCCCACCGACGGGCGCTATGGCGAGAATCCGAACCGCTTGCAGCATTATTACCAGTACCAGGTGCTGATCAAACCCTCGCCGCCGGACCTCCAGGATCTCTATCTCGGCTCGCTCGAGGCCATCGGCATCGACACGGAGCTGCACGACATCCGCTTCGTCGAGGACGACTGGGAAAGCCCGACGCTCGGCGCCTGGGGGCTGGGCTGGGAAGTCTGGTGCGACGGGATGGAAGTCAGCCAGTTCACCTATTTCCAGCAGGTCGGCGGCCATGACTGCCACCCCGTGTCCGGGGAACTGACCTATGGGCTCGAACGGCTCGCGATGTATGTGCTCGGCATTGATCATGTGATGGACATGCCCTTCAACGACCCGCAGGCGCCGATCGCACTCTCCTATGGCGACATCTTCCGCCAGACGGAGGAGGAATATTCGCGCCACAATTTCGACGTGGCCAATACCGAGGTACTGCTCCGGCATTTCGAGGAGGCGGAGGCGGAATGCCACGCGCTGCTCGACCAGCCGGCGGAGGATCCCAAGACCGGAAAGCGGATCGTCATGGCCCATCCCGCCTATGACCAGTGCATCAAGGCCAGCCATATCTTCAACCTGCTCGACGCGCGCGGCGTGATCTCGGTCACCGAACGCCAGGCCTATATCGGCCGGGTGCGCGCGCTGGCGAAAGCCTGTGCCGATGCCTTCGTGCAGACCGAGGCGGGCGGATACGTGGTCGGGGCGGCCGGGTAAATGAACGGGAAACTCGTCGCAGGCTTCATCGTGGTTCTGGCTGTCGTATTCGGGGCGGGGCTCTATTATTTCCAGGTCTACGCCTATTACGACCGGCTCGACGCCGCCGCGCCCGCCGCGCAGATCCACGCCACGGGCTTCGCCGGCGCGTCCGAGGACATTCTCGCGGAGAATTTCGAGGGCATCGACGCCGACACCTCGCCGATCCGGTTCCGGGCCTGTTTCACCACGCCGCTGTCGCTTTCGATGATGACGGAGAGTTTCGTCCCCTATGAGCGTCCCGCGCCGCTCGTCGCGCCGAACTGGTTTTCGTGCTTCGACGCGAACCGGATCGGCGAGGACCTGGAGGCCGGGAAGGCCGTCGCCTTCATGGGCGAGGAGAATATTGAATATGGCATCGACCGCGTGATCGCCGTCTATCCCGACGGGCGCGGCTATGCCTGGAACCAGATCAACCATTGTGGCGAGGCGGTCTTCGACGGCGACCCGACCCCCGCCGACTGTCCGCCTGCTCCGCAAGGAAACTGACCCATGCCCGATTTGCTGATCGAACTCTTTTCCGAAGAAATCCCGGCCCGGATGCAGACCCGCGCCGCCGAGGATCTGAAGGCGCTGGTGACCAACGGTCTCGTGGAGGCGGGGCTGACCTATGCCTCCGCCGGCGCCTTCGCGACGCCGCGCCGTCTGGCGCTTTCGGTCGAGGGCCTTCTGGCGCAGAGCCCGACCACCGTCGAGGAGCGCAAGGGGCCGCGGGTGGACGCGCCCGAGAAGGCGCTCGAGGGGTTCCTGCGCGGGGCGGGGGTGACGAAGGACGCGCTCGAGATCCGCGACGAGAAGAAGGGCAGGGTCTATTTCGCGAAGATCACGAAGCCGGGCCGGCCCGCGGCGGAGATCGTGGCCGAGGTGCTCGAGGCGACGGTGCGCAACTTTCCCTGGCCGAAGTCGATGCGCTGGGGCGCGGGCAGCCTGCGCTGGGTGCGCCCGCTCCACGCGATCACCTGCATCCTGGTGCGGGAGGACGGGGCCGAGGTCGTGCCGCTCGAGATCGACGGGATCGCGGCGGACAACACCGTCCGGGGGCACCGCTTCATGTCGAAGGGCAGTTTCAGGGTGACCTCCTTCGAGGATTACACGGCGAAGCTCAAGCAGAATTTCGTTGTGCTGGACGCCGGGGAGCGGGCCGAGCACATCTGGCACGACGCCACCAACCAGGCCTTTGCCCAGGGGCTCGCGCTGGTCGAGGATCGCGGCCTTCTGGACGAGGTGGCGGGGCTCGTGGAATGGCCCGTGGTGCTGATGGGGGAGATCGGGGCGGAATTTCTCGACCTGCCGCCCGAGGTGCTCCAGACCTCGATGAGGGAGCATCAGAAATTCTTTTCGGTCCGCAATCCGAAGACCGGGCGGATCGAGAAATTCGTGACCGTCGCCAACCGGGAGACGGCGGACAACGGCGCGACCATCCTTGCGGGCAACCGCAAGGTGCTCTCCGCACGCCTGTCGGATGCGAAATTCTTCTGGGAGAATGACGTGCGGATGGTGGAGCGCGCGGGCCTTGCGGCCATGGCCGCGCCGCTCGAACATGTGACCTTCCACAACAGGCTCGGCTCGCAGGCCGCGCGCATCGCGCGGATCGCCGCGCTCGCGCGCCAGATCGCCCCCGTGGTCGGCGCCGATGCCGACGAGGCGGAACTGGCCGCAAAGGTGGCCAAGGCCGACCTGTCCTCCGAAATGGTCTATGAATTCCCGGAATTGCAGGGGATCATGGGCCGCTACTACGCGAAGAAGGCGGGGCTGTCCGATGCCGTGGCGGACGCCTGCCGCGACCATTACTCGCCGCTCGGCCCTTCCGACGCCGTGCCGACGGAGCCGGTCTCCGTCGCCGTCGCGCTTGCCGACAAGCTCGACACGCTGACGGGCTTCTGGGCGATCGACGAGAAACCGACGGGGAGCAAGGACCCCTTCGCCCTGCGCCGCGCGGCGCTGGGGGTGATCCGGCTGCTGCTGCTCAACGACGTGCGCGTGAAGCTGGACCGCTTCATCGACGCGCAGCTTCTTGCGCACAAGATCGCGGCAGTGGACGAGACGGACGGGATCGTCGACACGCTGAAGGAAATCCTCGACGAGATCGCCGGGCACGGCGTCTTCGGCGCGGCGTTCGACGCGATTGCCGACAGGCTCTCCGATGCGGAGAAATCGCGGGTGAAGGACGTGGCGGGCGGGCTGCCGGACGTGTCCGACGACCTCCTCTCCTTCTTCCACGACCGTCTCAAGGTCTTCCTGCGAGACGAGGGCATTCGCCACGACGTGATCGACGCCTGCCTTGTGATGGAGGGCGCCGATGATGTCACGCTCCTGGTCAAGCGCGCGCGCGCGTTGCAGGAGGTGCTCGAGACCGAGGACGGGGCGAATCTCATCCAGGGGTTCAAGCGCGCCAACAACATCCTCACCCAGGCGGAGGAGAAGGACGGCGTCGAATACAGCTTCGGCCCCGACATCAAATTCGCCGAGACCGGCGAGGAACGCGCGCTCTTTGCGGCGCTCGACGTGGCGGAGACGAAGATCGCCCCGGCGATGGCGGAGGAGGATTTCGCCGCCGCGATGGCCGCGATGGCGGTGCTGCGCCCGGCGGTCGATGCCTTTTTCGAGGCGGTGCAGGTCAATGCGGAGAACGAGGTGGTGCGGCGCAACCGGCTGAACCTGCTGAACCGCATTCGCGCGATCTGCCTTTCCGTCGCGGACCTGAGCCGGGTCGAAAGCTGACGCGCGTTCTGGCGCAGCGGACACGATTGCGGCGTCATCGGGACACCGCCGGACGATTGCGGTTGCGCGGCAAAGGGGCCGGGGCGTAACCTTTGCCGCGAAAGGGAGGTGCCGCAGTGCAGCAAGAGAGCGACATCCTCGGGTTCACCCGCATTCGCCGCGTCGCCCCGGTTTCGGTGGCGACCCATGGCGGGCGGGCGAAATGCCTCCAGCGGCTGATCCGCCTCGATCTGCCGGTGCCGGACACGGTTGCCCTGTCCTTTGACGCGGTGCATCGCCTTGCGGAGGGGCAGAGCTTCGACATGCAGGCGTTGCTGCGCGTCTTCGGGGACGCCCCGCTCCTGTCGGTGCGCCCCTCCTCGGAGGATCCCGACTGGGGCGGACCGGGGGCCGTGCTCAATATCGGCATGAACGACGCGCGCCACGCGGCGCTTGCCCGGACCCACGGCAAGGAGGCTGCGGATTCGCTCTACCTTCGGTTCGTGCAGACATTCTCGGTTCATGTGGAGCGTCTGGACCCGGAAGTGTTCGAATTCGACAAGTCCACGCCGGTCGCCGAGGCGCTGAAAGCGGCGCTCACGGCGCATGAGGACGAAACCGACGAACCGTTTCCGCAGGATCCGGCGGTGCAGCTCGGCCAGGTGCTGCGCTCCATGGCGCGGGCCTGGGAGGGGACCAGCGCGCGGCTCCTGCGCCAGGCGAAGGGCGCGCCCGCCGATGCCGGCCTCGGCCTCATCGTGCAGGCGATGGCGCTCGGTCTCGGGCCGGGGGAAAGCGGCGCGGGCGTGATCCAGCTCATCGACAGCGACACGGGCGAACCGATGATCAAGGGCCGCTACCTGCGGCAGGCGCAGGGACGGGAGGCGCTCACCGCCAACGGGGATGCCATGTACCTGACGCAGGACGAGCGCGGCTGCTCGCTCGAGGAGGCCGAGCCGGAGCTCTTCGCGCAGCTCGTCGCCACGTCCGGCCTCTGCCGCAGCCGGCTGCGCGAGGAGATGCAGGTCGAGTTCACCATCGAGAACGGGCGCCTCGCGATCCTCGACGCCGTGCGCGCGCCGCGCAGTTCCCGCGCCGCCCTGCGCGCTGCGGTGCAACTCGCCGAGGACGGGATCATTCCGAAGGAAGAGGCGATCTGCCGCGTGCCGGCGCGGTCGCTCACCGAGCTTCTGCACCCGCAGGTCGATCCTTCCGCCCCGCGCGAGGTGATCGCGAGGGGGATCGCCGCCTCGCCCGGCGGCGCGGTCGGGCGGATCGTCTTCAGCTCCTCCGCCGCGCAGAGCTTCGAGGCGCGGGGCGAACATTGCATCCTCGTGCGGCGCGAGACCACGCCCGACGACATCCGCGGCATGCACGCCTCCGTGGGCATCCTGACCGAACGCGGCGGGGTGACCTCCCACGCTGCGGTGATCGCGCGCGGCATGGGCGTGCCCTGCGTCGTCGGCGCCTCGATCCGCATCAACTCGCGTGAGCGCACCCTGACCTTCGAGGACGGCTATACCCTCTCCGAAGGGGAGATCCTGACGCTCGACGGGGCGAAGGGGGAGGTGATCCGCGGCGCGGTGGAGATGCTGCCGCCGGTGAAGGATCACTGGTATCTTCAGCTCATGGACTGGGCCGACGCGATCCGCGACATCGGCGTGCGCGCGAATGCCGACACCCCGGCGGATGCGGCGATGGCGCGCGACTTCAAGGCGCAGGGGATCGGCCTGTGCCGCACCGAACACATGTTCTTCGAGGGCGACCGCCTCACGGTGATGCGGGAGATGATCTTCGCCGCGACCAACGAGGACCGGATCGAGGCGATTTCGCGCCTGTTGCCGATGCAGAGATCTGATTTCATAGAGCTTTTCCGGATCATGGAGGGGTTGCCCGTCTGCATCCGCCTGTTCGATCCGCCGCTGCACGAATTCCTGCCCGCCGACCGCGAAGGGGCGAAGGAGCTTGCCGAGGCGCTCGACCTGCCGCTTTCGGACGTCACGCGCCGGATCGAATGGCTGTCGGAATTCAATCCGATGCTCGGCATGCGCGGCGTGCGCCTCGGCATCACCTTCCCGGAGATCTACGAGATGCAGGCGCGCGCGATCTTCGAGGCGACGATCGAGGCGAGCAAGCATGGCGCCCCGGTCGTCCCGGAAATCATGATTCCGCTCGTCTCCGCCAAGCGCGAGGTGGAACTCGTGAAGACGCAGATCGACGCGGTGGCGGCGGCGGTCAAGAACGCGACGCGCAGCGAATTCACCTATCGGCTCGGCGTAATGGTGGAGACGCCGCGCGCCGCCCTGCGCGCGGGCGAGATCGCGCAGCATGCGGCCTTCCTGTCCTTCGGCACCAACGATCTGACGCAGATGGCCTACGGCCTGTCGCGCGACGACGCGGGGCGGTTCATGAACGCCTATGTGCAGCAGGGCGTCTTTCCCGAGGACCCGTTCCACATGCTCGATTTCGACGGCGTGGGCGAGCTTTTGAAGATCGGCGCGGAACGCGGTCGCGCCGCACGGCCCGACCTGACCCTCGCGGTCTGCGGCGAGCATGGCGGCAACCCCGAATCTATCGCCTTCTGCCGCGACGCGGGCTTTGATTACGTGTCCTGTTCGCCCTTCCGCGTGCCCGTCGCCCGGCTTGCTGCAGCGCAGCTTGCCGCCGATGTGCCAAAATAGCGACAGGTTGTCGTCAAAACGCTGAAAACAAAGGCTCTGACAGGGTCATGACAGAGGTTTTCGGGCCCTTGTGCGCGGGATCTCTTGACAGGTCCGAAAGGACCTCCCGCCCCCTCGGGTGGACCTTCCCGACGAATTCGCCTATGTCCGCCGCCGGACACCGAACCGTGAAGCCCGATTTCCGGGCGCAATGGAAGGCAGAGACATATGCGATTTACGACGAGGCTCAGGGCGGTCGCGCTTTCGGCCGCGATTGGTTTATGCGCGGCTCCGGGCGCAGGTTTCGCGGATATCACCGTAAGCCATGCGAACGATCCCGCCCTTGCCCTGGGCAGCGAAGTCAACGCGCTTCTCGCGCGGGAACGCAGCGGATTGCAGAACCTGGACGAGGGCGCGATCGCGCGTCTTCTGGCCCATCTGAGGCCGAGGGCGGACGCCCCGGAGGGGACACTCGAATACACCGGGGATTTCCTTGCGCGTCAGCCGGCGGCGAGCGGTGGCGAAGAGTGGCAATGCCTCGCGGAGGCGCTCTATTTCGAGGCGCGCGGCGAGAGCGTGAAAGGCCAGTTCGCCGTGGCCGAGGTCATCCTCAACCGTGTCGCCTCCCCGGCCTTTCCAGGCACCGTCTGTGGCGTCGTCCACCAGGGGACGGGCCGCAAGTATCAGTGCCAGTTCAGCTATACCTGCGACGGCCATGCCGAGGTGATCGCGGAAAAGGGCGCATGGCAACGGGTCGCGAAGGTCGCGCGGCTGATGCTCGACGGCGCGCCGCGGCGGCTGACCGGCGGCGCCACCCATTACCACACCCGCGCGGTGACGCCCCGCTGGGCGCGCAGCTTTCCCCGCACCGCGCAGATCGGGGTGCATTTCTTCTACCGCATGCCGCGGGCGTGACGCCCGATCACGGATTTGTTTCAGGCCCCGCCGGGAAAACGGCGGGGTTTTGCTCTTTCCGGCAAAGCGCGGGCGGCGGGGGCATTTGATCTTGGAACGACCCGGCGAACGCGGTAGCTAGGCCCTTGTAACAGCAGGAAAGGGCGGGATTTGTCCGAGATATGTCAGGCCTTCGATCATCCCGAAGCCCGTGCCGCCGCCACGGCCGGCGAGGCGCCGCATGACCGGATCTCCCTGCGCGATCACGTCGTCGAGGTGGAGATCGGCGCCTTTCAGGCCGAGCGTGGCGTGCGCCAGCGCGTCTCCTTCAACATCGTGGTGGAGCTGACCCCGCTGGACGGGCCGATCGACGACGATGTGGACCGGATCCTGTCCTATGACCGGCTGACCGAGGCGATCCGCACCGAGCTCGAGGCGGAGCGGCTCAACCTTCTGGAAACCCTTGCCGAGCGCATCGCGGAGCGGATCCTGCTCGAACCGCGGGCGTTCCGGGTGTTCGTGCGGGTCGAGAAGCTCGATCGCGGGCCGGGCGCACTCGGCGTCGAGATCGTGCGCTCCTCCGGGCAGTTGGGGGAGCGTGCGGCGCAGATGGCCGCGCCGGTGCCGCACCCGCTCGTGGTGCATCTGGGGCCGGAGGCGCTCGCCCATCCGCGGCTGTCGGACTGGATCGACGCCTGCGAGGCCGACCCGCGGCCGGTGATCCTGACCGTCGGGCTGCCCGGAGGCGAGCGGCCGAAAGCCGACAATCCCGCGGTGCAACGGCGGATCGAACTGCTGGCGATCGAGCAGAACGCCTGGGTGCTCGCGGGGCGGGACGCACGCTGTGTCGTGCGCGCGACGCGGACCGAGCTCGACTGGGCGATGAAGCAGGGGCAGATCTCGGTCTGGGCCCCCTCGAAAATGGTGCTCGACGCGGTCCATGGTCCGAAAGGCGGGGTCGGGGACTGTGTCGCCTGGCTTGCCGCCGAGCTTTCCGCGATCGCGCTTTTGTCTCTCGGGGCGGCCGGGATCGCCGGCGCGACCCGTCTCGACCCGGACGGGCCGGTGGATCTGGGCTGACCCATGGCCGCGACGATGTATTACCGCCCGATCCCGTCGACCGATGCCGCGCGGCCCGAGGGTGCGCTGACGCTCGCCGGCGGCTGGACCTGGTTCGACCGGGTGGAGCTTCTGTCCCGCGACGCGGCGCCGAGGATCATTCCCGCGCGGGATCTGCCGGAGGAGATCCGCACCCGCCTCACCGCGCCGCGCGCGCCGGTGGCGGGGCTCGACCTGTCGCGGCCCGCGCTGATGGGCATCCTGAACGTCACGCCGGACAGCTTTTCCGACGGCGGGCTGTTCGCGACGCCCGAGGCGGCGCTCGAGCACGCCCTCGCGATGGTGGCGGACGGGGCCGACATCCTCGATATCGGCGGGGAGAGCACGCGGCCCGGTGCCGCCTATGTCGAGACCGGCGACGAGATCGCCCGCACCGCGCCGGTGATCGCGGCGATCCGCGGCGGCGCAAACGTGCCCGTCTCCATCGACACGCGCAAGGCGGCGGTGGCACAGGCGGCGCTCGCCGCGGGCGCGGTGCTCGTCAACGATGTCTATGCCTTCACCCATGACCCGGACCTCGCGCGCGTCGTCGCCGGGGCGGAGGTGCCCGTCTGCCTCATGCATGCGCAGGGCGATCCCGAGGTGATGCAGGCGGATCCGCGCTATGACGACGTGCTGCTCGATGTCTACGATTTCCTCGCGGCCCGTATCGCGGCGGCGGAGGCGGCGGGCATCCCGCGCGCGCGCATCCTCGTCGATCCGGGCATCGGGTTTGGCAAGACCGTGGCCCATAACCTCGCGCTGCTGCAACGGATCTCGCTGTTTCACAGCCTCGGCTGCGGCATCCTCCTCGGTGTGTCGCGCAAGGCGTTCATCGGCCGGATCGGAGCTGCGCCCGAACCGCGGGAGCGTGCGCCGGGCTCCGTCGCCGCGGCGCTCGCGGGTTTCGCGCAGGGCGTGCAGATTGCGCGGGTCCATGACATCAGGGAGACGCGCCAGGCGCTCAGGCTCTGGCGCGCAGTGACCACGGGGAGAGAGCCATGACACGTAAGCTTTTCGGCACCGACGGGGTGCGCGGGCGGGCGAACAGCGCGCCGATGACGGCGGAGATGGCGCTGAAGCTCGGTGCGGCGGCGGGGCGGTATTTTCGCCGCGACCGCTCCCGCGAACACCGCGTGGTGATCGGCAAGGACACGCGCCTGTCGGGGTACATGTTCGAGACGGCGATGACGGCGGGCTTCACCTCCACCGGCATGAACGTCTTCCTCCTCGGGCCGGTGCCGACGCCGGCGGTGGGGATGCTCACCACCTCGATGCGGGCCGATGTGGGGGTGATGATCTCAGCCTCGCACAATCCGGCGGAGGACAACGGGATCAAGTTCTTCGGTCCCGACGGGTTCAAGCTCTCCGACGAGGCCGAAAGCGAGATCGAGCGGCTGATGGAGGAGGGCGTCGAAGCGGCGCAGGCGGCCAATATCGGGCGCGCGAAGCGGATCGACGACGGCCGGTTCCGCTATAACGAGCGGGTGAAATCGACCCTGCCGCGCGGGATGACGCTCGCCGGGCTGAAGGTCGTGATCGACTGCGCCAACGGCGCGGCCTATCGTACCGCGCCCGAGGTGCTCTGGGAGCTCGGTGCAGAGGTGATCCCGGTGGGCACGGCGCCGAACGGGTTCAACATCAACGACTGCTGCGGCTCCACCCATCCCGCCACCGCCGCCGAGGCTGTGGTCGCCCATGGGGCGGATGTGGGCATCTGCCTCGACGGGGATGCGGACCGGGTGATGATCCTCGACGAGAACGGCATCGTGGCCGACGGCGATCAGCTCATGGCGCTGATGGCGCAGCGCTGGGCCGAGCAGGACAGGCTCGCGGGCGGGGCGCTCGTCGCCACCGTGATGTCCAATCTCGGGCTCGAGCGCTTTCTCGAGGGGCGGGGCCTCCGGCTCGAGCGGACGGCCGTGGGGGACCGCTACGTGGTGGAGCGGATGCGCGCGGGCGGCTTCAACCTCGGGGGGGAACAGTCGGGCCATATCGTGATGACCGATTACGCGACGACCGGCGACGGGCTTCTCGCCGGGCTCCAGTTCCTCGCGGCGATGGTGGAGACGGGGCGGCGGGCCTCCGAGATCGCGAAGGTCTTCGATCCTGTGCCGCAGCTTCTGAAGAACGTGCGATACGGCACGGGGCAAAAGCCGCTCGAGGCCGCGGGCGTCAGGGCGGCGATCGCCGATGCGGAGGCGAAGCTCGACGGCAACGGGCGGCTCCTGATCCGCAAGTCCGGCACCGAGCCCCTGATCCGGGTCATGGCCGAGAGCGTGAGCGAGGCGACGCTTTCCGAGGCTGTGGAGATGGTGGTGGCGGCGGTGCAATCCGCGACGCGCTGATGTTCGAACAGGACAGGACAGAGGCGCCGCGTTGCGGTGCCTCGGGTGCCGGCTGTCGTGAAAAGACAGGCGTCAGCGCCCGATGTCAAAGATCAGCCCGGTCGAGACGACGCCATAGACCCCGTCGTCATAGCCGGTGGCGGCATTGATGAAGAGATGCTTGTAGTTGACCTGAAGCGAGGGGGCGAAGCCGGTATAGCCCTCTCCGAAGGAGTGGAGATAGGCGCCGACGATCCCCGCCTCGGCATAGGGCCCGATCTGCCACATCTTCGCGGCCGACAGGTGCAGCGAGACGTCCGCCATGCTGTCGCGATAGGCCCCGAAGGTATAGTTCAGCCCGCCCGCGCGTTCCGCCCATGTGAACAGCAGGCCGGGGTTGAATTCGGTGAAATCGTCGCCGTCGTCCTCCCCCCAGTCGCCGTAGTGATGCGAGGCGAGCGGGATCAGCGCGTAATCCGGCGCGAGATCGGCGGCGGCGAGCGGCGTGGAGAGCGCGGCGGCGAGGGCGGCGCGGAGGGTCGTCTTGAGCATCGGAGTCCGGCGGTGTGGCGTTTCGGTCGCCTCCTGTTTAGCGCGGGCGCGGGAGGGGCGTAAGGCCTCCGGACGGCTTTTTCGTGTCACGCGCCGCCGCTGAACGGCGTCATCATCAGGCTCATGGCGGCGTTCATCAGCGTCCAGATCACCCCCGCGATCTTCCACCCGATGCCCGCGCCGCCCTTCGGCTTCGCAAGCCAGACCGCACGGGCCACGAACAGCAGGTAGATCCCGAACAGCGCGAAGACGACGGGGATCAGGACGTAGAACGGTGGGATCGCGAGCAGCAGGATATAGACCGGGATGAAGAACAGCGCGGCGAGGTAATTGCCCGCCCAGAAGGTGTCGCCAAGGCCCTCGCGGCCGGCGAGCAGGCTCTTCCAGAAGCCGAAGGTGAACATCCGCGCCCGTTCCGCGCGGATCTCGCCCTCGTTCTCGGGCGTGAGGTCTTCCGGCGTGTGCTCGTCGTGCTCGGGCATGGTCTGTCTCCTTTGCCTTATCCTGCGCAGGAAAGGGGACGCCCGGCAAGGCGCCCTTTCGCCGCGTCCCCGTCGCGGCCATGTCCGGCCCGACGCAGAAAGGGGCGCCCGATGGACGCCCCTTTCCCGCATCGCCCGCGGCGCAGGCTCAGTTGCGTTCCTTGTCCACCATCTTGCCGGCGGTGATCCAGGGCATCATGGCGCGGAGCTTCTCGCCGGTCTGTTCGATCAGGTGCTCGTCGTTCAGACGGCGCGTACCCTTGAAGAACGGCTGGCCGACGGCGTTTTCCTGCATGAAGTCACGCACGAACTTGCCGGTCTGGATGTCGGTCAGAACCTCTTTCATCGCCTTTTTCGTGGCTTCGTAAGGCACCACGCGCGGGCCGGAGACGTATTCGCCGTATTCCGCGGTGTTGGAGATGGAGTAGTTCATGTTCGCGATGCCGCCCTCGTAGATCAGGTCGACGATCAGCTTCACCTCGTGCAGGCATTCGAAATAGGCCATTTCCGGCGCATAGCCGGCTTCGACCAGGGTTTCGAACCCGGCGCGGATCAGCTCGACGAGGCCGCCGCAGAGCACGGCCTGTTCGCCGAACAGGTCGGTTTCGCATTCCTCGCGGAAATTGGTCTCGATGATGCCCGACCGGCCGCCGCCGATGGCGGAGCAATAGGACAGGCCGATCTCGAGCGCCTTGCCGGAGGCGTCGTTATGCACCGCCACCAGACAGGGCACGCCGCCGCCCTTGGTATATTCGCCGCGCACGGTATGGCCCGGACCTTTCGGCGCCATCATGATCACATCGACGCCCGGCTTCGGCTCGATCAGGCCGAAATGCACGTTGAGGCCGTGGGCAAAGGCGATCGCGGCGCCTTCGCGGAGGTTGTCGTGGACGTATTTCCGGTAGGTGTCGGCCTGGAGCTCGTCGGGCATGGTGAACATGATCACGTCGCACCAGGCGGCGGCTTCGGCGATGCCCATGACCTTCAGCCCTTCGGCTTCGGCCTTCCGCGCCGAGGGGGAGCCTTCGCGCAGCGCAACGACGAGGTTCTTCGCACCCGAATCGCGCAGGTTGAGCGCATGGGCATGGCCTTGCGAGCCGTAGCCGAGGATGGCGACTTTCTTGTCCTTGATGATGTTCACATCGCAATCGCGATCGTAATAAACGCGCATCGGGCGCTCCTTCTCGTTCGTTCCTTGGGCGACTTCGTGAGTCTGGGCGCACTATCGGGCGTTTCACGCTCCGGCGGCGTTCAAAATTTGACGGAAATTCGGAAATATGAGATAAGTAATTCTCGATTTTGGCAAATTATGAAGAATCCATGCAAGTCGATGACACCGACCGCCGCATCCTGCGCCAGTTGCAGGCAGAGCCCGATGCGTCCGTGGCGGACCTCGCCGACCGGGCGGGGGTGACGCCCGCGACCTTCGCCCGCCGCCTCGAGCGGATGCGGGCGGGCGGCGTGCTGCGCGCGATCCGGGAGGAGGTCGACTGGCGCGCCCTCGGCTATGGCGTCGAGGTGTCGCTGCGGATCACCCTCGACAAGACCGAGGCGCGGGCCTTCGACGAATTCATCGCCGCCGCGCGGGAGGTGCCGGAGGTGATCTCCATCGGCACCTTCCTCGGGCGTGTCGATGCGCGGCTTCTGGTGATCGCGCGCGACATGGCCGACTACCAGCACATCTATCGCGACAAGATCCTGACGCTTCCGCACATGACCGATATCGAGGCGCTGATGCAGGTCGCGACGATCAAGGACGCGCAATCGGTCCCGCTGTGAGGGGGAGGTGAGGGGGACGGCATGATAGAGCTCGACGAGATCGACCGCAGGCTCGTGCGCGCGCTCTGCGCCGATGCGACGCAATCGGCGGGGGCGCTCGGGCGGGAACTGGGGCTCAGCCAGCCCGCCACCTGGCGGCGGATCAGACGGCTGCGCGAGGCGGGGGTGTTCGGCCCGCGCCGCCGCGTCGATCTGGATCTGGAGGCGCTGGGCTTCGGCGTGATGGTGTTTCTTGGCGTGAAGCTCGCCACCAAGGGCCGTGTGTCGCTCGACGATTTCGAGCGCGCCGTGCGGGCGATCCCGGAGGTGCAGACCGTGCAGCACGTTCTGGGGCTTTTCGACTACCGCCTGCGCGTGGTGGCGCAGGACCTGCCGGATTTCGAGCGGATCCTGCGGCGGCGGATCATGACCCTGCCGGGGGTCGGCAATGTGGAGGCGAATGTGGTCCTGTCCGAGGAGCGGTTGCCGGGGCCGCTCTGAGCCTCATTCCGCCGCCGCGTCCGGCGCCTTTCGCCGCGGAAGCCGGGCGTAGCCCGTCACCATCGGCCAGACGAGATTCTCGCCCTTGCGCCAGCGGTACCAGACGATCGCGCCGATATGGCCGAGCACCATCACGAGCAGCAGCGTCGAGAGCGGTTCGTGCCAGGACAGCGCCCAGCGGGCGGTTTCCAGCGACACGTATTGCGCGAGCGGACCGACATTGATGTAATCCTCCGGGTCCGAGAACAGGCCGGAGAGCACCTGCATCACCAGCACGACCAGAACGCCGACGACGAAGATCGCGCCCACCGCGTTGTGGCCATGGCTGTGCGAGGGCCTGTCGGAGGGCAGGGTGCGCGCATAGGCGAGCACCCCTTTCGGCCCTTTGACGAAATTGGCGAACCGTGCCGTCGGCGTCCCGACGAAGCCCCAGAGGATCCGCAACACGACGATCGCTGCGACGGTGTAGCCCGCGTAGAAATGCAGCGTCATCTGGTCCGGGCCGAACTTGCCCAGCCCCCACGCGGTCGCGAAGGCAATCACCAGCGCCCAGTGCAGGACGCGGACGACGGGATCCCAGAGATAAGTTTTTTCAAGCACTTCGGACATCGGTTCGCCTTTGTTCACGTCGCTTCAGAAATCGGCAGCACGATAATCGTCGTGGCATGCCTTGCAAGTGCCGCCGAGCTTGCCGACCGCGGGTCGCAGCGCGTCGAGCCCGTCCCCGGCGACCGCATCGAGTTCCACGACCGCGTCATGGAGGGCCTTGCCCTTCTCCTGCACGCCGGGCATGTCCTCCCAGAGCGCGGGGCGCGCGCGGGTCTCGCCGGGCAGCTCCGAGGTCGAGGTGCCGGGGGCGAAGAGATCGGCGGTAGTATAGCCGAGAAGCGTCAGCATGTCCTGTGCGGACTGGCGCGCGGTCTCCGCGTCATACGCCGTCTTTCCCTGCGCCATCTCCGCGAGCGGGGCCATTTCGAAGCCCAGAAGCGTGTAGAAGGCCCGGCGCGCCTTGGCGGTCTCGGAGGGGGAGTCGGCATGGGCGCCGGTGGCACAGATCACGGCGGCGGCGCCGGCGAGCAACAGTTTCTTCATCGGTGGGGTATCCTTCCTGAAGCAGGGGTGATCGCGCGTTCTCCGCCAGTCTCCTCAAATATCAATGGAATTGAATGTGACAAAGGGACCGCACTCCCGCGGTGCGGCGGGAATGCGGTCACATTTTCGTCAAATCACTGAAACATATCCGGGTTTCAGTCTCCGAGGATGCGGGTCACCATCTCCGTCACGTCCCGCGACAGGCCGGTCTTTGCGCGGATGCGCTCCAGTGCGGCGCGGATCATCGCCTGGCGGTCGGCGTCGTAGCGCCGCCAGGTTTCGAAGGCTCCGGTCATTCGTGCGGCGGTTTGGGGGTTGAGCGCGTCGAGGGCGATGATCTGGTCGGCCAGAAGGGCGTAGGCAGCGCCCCCCGCGTGGTGGAAACCGGCGTGGTTGCCGGGGAGCGCGCCGAAGACGGCCCGGAAGCGGTTCGGATTTTTCATTGTGAAATCAGGATGATGAGACAGGTCGCGCGCGACATCGGCGGCGCGGGCGGGGGCGGCCAGGGCGACTTGGAGGGCGAACCATTTGTCCATCACGAGGCGGTCGTGGCGCCACATCTGGCCGAAGGCGGCGAGTTCCTCCTCGCCGAGGCCCGCGGCGAGCAGCGCGGCGAGGGCGCCGGCCTGTTCGGTCATGTTGTCGGCCTTTGAAAACAAGGCCTTGGCCTCTTTCCCCGCATCGAGGAGGGTCAGCAGCGAGAGCACCGACAGCCGCAGCGCGCGTTTGCCGGAGCCGTCGGCATCGGGCACGAAGGCGCCGGTTTCCATCTGTCGGAATACCGTCGGCAAAGCGTCGGACAGATGTCGGGCAAGACTTCCGCGCAGCGTCTCGCGCGCGTCGTGGATCTTTTGCGGATCGGGGGTGACGCCCGCGTCGAACAGGGTCTGGGCGAGATCGTCCTCGCCGGGCAGGCCGAGCACGAGGGCGCGGAAGGCCGGGTCGAGGCTGTCGTCGGTGAGCACCGCGCGGATCGCGTCGAGATAGTCGCGCGCCGGCGGGGTGTCCTCGAGGATCAGCGCGACGAGCGTGTCCTTCGCGAGCATCCGGCCCATTTCCCATTTCTGGAAGGGATCGGTGTCATGGGCCAGCAGGAAGGCGCGGGTGGCGGCGTCCATCTCGCGTTCGAGGATCACGGGGGCGGAGAAGTCGCGCAGGATCGAGGCGACGGGGCGCGCGCCGAGCCCGTCGAAGGTAAAGCTCTGCGTCGCCTCGGTCATCTCGAGCACCCTGGTTTCCACCACCTCGTCGCCGTTCGGGCCGATGAGGCCGACGGCGATCGGGAGCACCTGTGGCGCCTTGTCGGGCTGGCCGGGCGTCGGTGGGGTCGACTGGGCGAAGGTGAGGGTCAGCCTGCCCTCTGCGAAGCTCTCGGAGACCTTGAGGCGCGGCGTGCCCGCCTGGCTGTACCAGCGGGCGAATTGCGACAGGTCGCGCCCGGTCGCATCCTCGAAGGCCTTGAGCCAGTCCTCGATGGTCACCGCCTCGCCGTCGTGGCGTTCGAAATAGAGGTCGCAGCCCTTGCGATAGGCCTCGTCGCCGATCAGGCGGCGCAACATGCCGATGATCTCCGCGCCCTTCTCGTAGACGGTCGCGGTGTAGAAATTGTTGATCTCGACAAAGCTCTCGGGCCGCACCGGATGGGCCAGCGGGCCGTTGTCCTCGCGGAACTGGCGCGCGCGCAGGGCGAGCACTTCCTCGATCCGCTTCACGGCATGGGAGCGCATGTCGCCGGAGAACATCTGGTCGCGGTAGACCGTCAGCCCCTCCTTCAGGCAGAGCTGGAACCAGTCGCGGCAGGTGATGCGGTTGCCGGTCCAGTTGTGGAAATATTCATGGGCGATGATGCCCTCGATGCGCTCGAAATTCGCGTCGGTCGAGGTCTCCTTCGAGGCGAGCACACAGGAGGAGTTGAAGATGTTCAGCCCCTTGTTTTCCATCGCGCCCATGTTGAAATCGTCCACCGCGACGATGTTGAAGATGTCGAGATCGTATTCGCGCCCGTAGGTGTCTTCGTCCCATTTCATCGACTTCCTGAGCGCCTCCATCCCGAAGGCGCATTTGTCCTCGTCGCCGGGGCGGACCCAGATGTTGAGCTCCACATCGCGCCCGGAGGCCGTGGTGAACCGGCCGGGATGGTTGACGAGCTCGCCCGCGACGAGCGCGAAGAGATAGGCGGGCTTCGGCCAGGGGTCGTGCCAGACGGCGAAGCCGTCGCCGCGCTCCACCGGATTGCCGTTCGAGAGCAGCACGGGTAGGTCGCTTTCCACGCGCACGGTGAAGACGCCCATCACGTCGGGACGGTCGGGGTAATAGGTTATCTTGCGAAAGCCCTCGGCCTCGCATTGGGTGCAATACATGCCGTTCGACATGTAGAGCCCTTCGAGCGCGGTGTTGGTCTCGGGCGAGATCTCCACCTCGGCCTCGAAGACGAAGGGTTTTTGCGGCAGGTCGGCGGAGGCGATGCGCAGGTGGGTGTCGTCCACCTCCATGTTGACGATCGCCCCGTCCACGGTCGCGGCGATGAGCTGAAGCTCCTCGCCGTTCAGCACCAGATCGCCGCGGTTGAGCTCGTTTGGAACGAAGGTGATGCGGGAGATCACGCGGGTCGTGCGGGGCGCGAGGCGGAAGGTCAGCGCCACGTCACGGACCCAATGATGCGGCGCCTCGTAATCCCTGAGGAAGATCGTTTGCGGGGCGGGGGTGGCGTCTTTCATCGGATGGACCTTTCGCGGATGGAACCTGCTTTTCGAAAGAGACGTTAGTTTGCCAGTCGTGGGGCTTCAACTGCCGGTCCCGCGAAAGTGACGCCGGGCTTCGGCCCGGCCCTGGGCAAGGAGCGTATCATGTCCGCGCCAGACACCAATGCGAAACGCAAGAGGCGCCGCGCCTCGCTGATCGGAGCGAGCGTCGCGGTGCTGCTCGTCATCCTCGTGCTCTTCGGCGGCCTCGGCTTCGTCTACAACGAGGAGGGCCGGGACGAGGGCGGCGAGGTGGTGACCGAGCCGGTCGAGTGACCTGCGGGCCGCGGGGGCCGGCCTGCGGGATGGCATCGGGTTGTTTCCGATGGGAAACGGGGTAGGCTGGCCGCTCCTCCGAACCAAAGAAGTGATTCCCAGATGTCCCGCACAGAACGACTCGGCCTTCAGGTCGCCCCGGAACTTGCCCGTTTTATCGAAGAAGAGGCGCTGCCGGGAAGCGGTGTGTCGCCGGAGGCGTTCTGGGAGGGTCTGGCGGGGCTCGTGCGGGATTTCGCGCCGGAGAACCGCGCGCTTCTGGAGACGCGGGAGAGGATCCAGGCCCGGATCGATGACTGGCACCTCGCGCGCAGGGGGCAGCCGCACGATGCCGCCGCCTATCGCGCCTTTCTCTGGGAGATCGGCTATCTCGTCCCGGAGGGGCCGGATTTCGAGATCGACACGCGCGGGATCGACCCCGAATTCGCGCTGAAACCCGGCCCGCAACTCGTGGTGCCGGTCACCAATGCGCGCTACGCGCTGAACGCGGCGAATGCGCGCTGGGGCTCGCTTTACGACGCGCTCTATGGCACGGATGCGCTGGGCGATCTGCCCTCGGGCAAGGGCTATGACCCGGAGCGCGGGGCGCGGGTGATCGCCTGGGCGAAGGCGCATCTCGACAAGGTGGCGCCGCTGGCGGGCGGCTCCTGGGCGGAGGTCACGGGGCTTGCGGTGAAGGACGGCATGTTGCTGGTCACGGGCGCGGCGGGGGAGACCGGGCTTGCCGATCCGGCGCAGTTCGCGGGCCATGCCGGGGGGCATGTGCTGCTTTCGCGGAACGGGCTTTATATCGACATCGTGATCGACCCGGCGACGGACGTGGGCGCGCAGGATCCGGCGGGGATTTCCGACATCCTGCTCGAAGCGGCGGTCTCGGCGATCATGGATTGCGAGGATTCGGTCGCCACCGTGGATGCGGAGGAGAAGGTCGGGGCCTATCGCAACTGGCTCGGCCTGATGCGGGGCGATCTGAGCGAGGAAGTGACGAAGGGCGGGGAGACCTTTACGCGGCGGCTGTCGCCGGATCGGGACTTCCGCGACCCGGAGGGCGCGGCGCTGACGCTCAAGGGCCGGGCGATGATGCTGGTGCGCAACGTGGGGCATCTGATGACCAACCCGGCGATCCTCGACGTGGACGGCGCGGAGATCCCCGAGGGGCTGATGGATGCGCTCGTGACGGTGGCGATCGCGCTGCACGACCTGAAGAAGACCGGGGGGCCGCGCAACTCCGTGGAGGGGTCGGTCTATGTGGTGAAGCCGAAGATGCACGGGCCGGAGGAGGTCGCCTTTGCCGACCGGATCTTCGATCGGGTGGAGGAGATCCTCGGCCTGCCGCGGCACACGGTCAAGCTCGGGATCATGGACGAGGAGCGGCGCACCTCGGTGAACCTGAAGGAATGTATCCGCGCTGCGCGGCATCGCGTTGCCTTCATCAACACCGGCTTTCTCGACCGCACCGGCGACGAGATCCACACGAGCATGGAAGCCGGGCCGATGGTGCGCAAGGGCGAGATGAAGGACCAGCCGTGGATCCGCGCCTATGAGGAGCGCAATGTCGACATCGGGCTCGCCTGCGGGCTGAAGGGGCGGGCGCAGATCGGCAAGGGCATGTGGGCGATGCCCGACAGGATGGCGGCGATGCTCGAGGCGAAGATCGGCCATCCGCAGGCGGGCGCGACCTGTGCCTGGGTGCCCTCGCCGACGGCGGCGACGCTGCACGCGACGCATTATCACCTCGTGGACGTGTTTGCCGTGCAGGAAGGGATCGCGAAGGGCGGCGCGCGCGGTACGCTGGAGGATCTGCTGACGATCCCGGTGGCGCGCGGCGTGAACTGGTCGGAGGAGGAGATCGCCGCGGAGATCGAGAACAACGCGCAGGGCATCCTCGGCTATGTCGTGCGCTGGATCGACCAGGGGGTCGGCTGTTCGAAGGTGCCCGACATTCACGACGTCGGGCTGATGGAGGACCGCGCGACCTGCCGGATCTCCTCCCAGGGGCTCGCGAACTGGCTGCATCACGGCGTGGTGGACGAGGCGCGGGTCATGGCGGCGCTGCGCAAGATGGCGCAGGTCGTGGACCGGCAGAACGCGGGCGATCCCGGATATGTCCCGATGGCGCCGGGCTATGACGGCATCGCCTTCAGGGCGGCCTGCGACCTGGTGTTCGAGGGGCGGGTGCAGCCTTCGGGCTATACCGAGCCGGTGCTGCATGCCCGCCGGCTTGAGCTCAAGGCCAGAAACTGAGGCGAAAGGCGGCGGATGCCGCCTTTTTCGGGCAAATTTTACCGGGAATGGGCAAGATGCGCATTCATGCAGGGTGCTTGCGCGGGAGCAGGGGTTTTCTCCGGCCCCGCGGACGTTAATCTATATCCGGTAAGGAGACGCATTCCATGAAGAGACCTGTCGTCGGCATCATCGGCAATACCGACCTGATCAACGGGGAATATCCGGCCTTCACCGGCGGGCGGATGAATGCCGAGGCGGTGGCCGATGTCGCCGGGTGCATGCCGCTGCTGATCCCGCCGCATCCGAATTTCGTCTCCGTCGCCGAGCTCATGGAGGTCTGCGACGGCTTTCTGCTGACCGGAGGGCGGCCGAACGTCCACCCCTCGGAATATGGCGAGGAGGAGACAGCGGCCCATGGCGCCTTCGACCGCGCGCGGGACGCGGTGACCCTGCCGCTGGTGCGCGCCTGCGTCGAGGCGGGGCAGCCCTTCCTCGGCATCTGCCGCGGCTTTCAGGAGGTCAATGTCGCGATGGGCGGCACGCTCCATCCCGAGATCCGCGAATTGCCGGGACGGATGAACCACCGCATGCCGCCCGAGGGCACGCTCGAGGAGAAATTCGCGCTGCGCCATCCGGTGACGCTTTGCGAGGGCGGCGTATTCCACGCGCTGTTCGGCGCGCCCGAGGTGATGACCAACACGCTGCACGGGCAGGGGATCAAGGCGCCCGGCGCCCGCGTGGTGATCGACGGCCGCGCGCCCGACGGCACGCCGGAAGCGCTCTATGTGAAGGACGCGCCGGGCTTCACCCTCGCGGTGCAATGGCATCCGGAATATCGCGCGGGCGAGGACCCGGTGTCGCGCCCGCTGTTCGAGGCCTTCGGCGAGGCCGTGCGCCGTTTCGCCAGATCGCGCGGGAAGACGGTCGAGGCGGCGTGAGCCGTTGCATTCCATTTTCATGCGGAATGCCCGGTCTTCAGGCCGTGGCGGAACACCGTCTGACGGGCGGTGACGGGCCAACCCCTCGCTCGAAGACGCGCCGGGCGAGATGCGAGGCGGCGGTGTGTGGATGGGCGGTCTCCGGGCGTCCGTTTTGCAGGCCTCACGGAGCCTGAACGCGGGCGCCCCGGCCCATATCCCCGAGCGCGGCACAGGCAAGGGCGATGTGCCCGTGATGGCCCATGGTGAAGACGCCCACGATCCGCCCCCGGCGGGTGGCGCAGATCGCAAAGCCGCTGGCGAGGCGTTTCCACGAGGTTTCGGGCCCGGCTGCGTGCAGGCGCCCAGGCGCGCGCTTTCCGGCCCCTGTGAAACGCCGCCGATCCGCCGCGGATCGTGCGGAGGAAGGGCGCATGGCAGACCATCGCGCCGGCCGGTTTCAGGGAGCGCAACCTCATGCCCGCCCTTCGGGACTGCCGTTCGCGTTGTCGAGAGACACCGGATTTGTCCTTTTGGCCCGTGCCAACGCCTTGAAAACACGCGGACCGATTTCGGATCGGCAACGAAACTGCCCTTTTCTTCACGGGCCGTGTCCGGGACGGACACGGCCCGAGGGGCAACTATGCGGGACGAAGTTGCCGTTGGTCAGAGCGAGCGGAGTGCAGAGATGACAGCGCTCTTAATGGTTTCACGGGACTGACTGCTGTTAACCCGACAAACAGGTTTTGACTGTCGTGCAAGCCATTCTTCGTGTGCCGCCAGATTACGGCCCCGAAAACCGGGGTCGTCATAACCTTGCGCCCATCGGATGAAGTCTTTGTGGATTTCACACATGTCTCCACCTTCCTCGATCCGATTTCCAAAGCGAGCTTTTTCTCGCATTCTCAACCGCTCTATCCGCATCGGCGTCGGCAGAGTGACGAACACAATTAAGTCAGCCTGCTCAATCAGCCCATGGCCCCATCCATTGCATGCCCCGGTAAGCACCCAGCCTGCATTCCCGAGAGCACCAGACATTGACGCAACCCGTTCATGGGGCTCTCTTTTGACAGAGAATGGAGGCTCGACGGGAGCCCAGTAGTGGTCATCGCAATCGACATGAACCAACGACAATTCAGCCGCAATATTCTCACCAAGAGTCGTTGTCCCAGTACCGGACGCGCCGAAGATATATACACGATGTCGGGAAGGCTCAGGCATGACGGTTCAGCAGTCGTTTCTGTTTCCCACTGTCTAGTATGCAGCCGCAGAAAAACGCAAGTTGGGCTCCCAGCCGACCTTCAGGTTTTCATGAAGCGGCGCACCCGCGCGGCGGGTGCAGATAAGGTGTTTGCCCTCTAGCGGCGGGGGCAAACCGAGCCGAGGCGCGCAGCGGCACCCAAAGGGCATTTCGTGACCCGAAAGGGCAAATGCCCTGACGATCGACACGCGTCAGGCTCAGAGATGACAACATTCTGTTCATCCCCCCGGTCCGGCGTCTGGCGAAGGCTCTGGCGTCGCTCGCCCTTCGTCGCGCCGCCGCTCTGGCTGCGCTGGCGTGCCGGGCGCTCGTCGCGGGAGCGTCCTGCTCCTGCCCGGCAGCATGGCCGCGGTCGCGCATCTGTTCATCCGGGACGAGGAAACGGGGGGCCGTCCGCGGTTCGGCAAGGGGGCGGCAAGAGGGTGCGGACCGGGCGGAATGGAACGGGAGTGTCCGAGCCGCCAGGAACGTGATCAAGGGCGGGGCGCGTGTTGCGCTGGCGCCGGCGCGCGCGGTGCAGGTTCGGAAGCCGGGGCATGGGGGCCTCGCGGCGCGCGGTGCGGATGACGCCGCGGCGGTCACGGGAGCGCGCGGATCGTCTGCCCTTTCACCGGTTCGCCCCGCTCGACCCGCTGGCCGTCCGCGAGATAGTGCGTGAATTGCGCGGGAAGGCCCTCGCCCCGGCCGAGATCCGGCGTCGTCTGAAGATGGAAATGCAGATGCGGCTCCGAACTGTTGCCGCTGTTGCCGCAGAGGCCGATGTCCTGTCCCGCCGTCACCCGGTCCCCCTGCGCGACGCGGAGGCTGCCCTCTTGCAGATGGGCGAGGAACCCGTATTCGCCCTGGCCGAAGTCGATCACGACATGGTTTCCCGCGGGATGGGCCGGATCGAGGCGGCCGATCGGCTGGTCCGGGAGACCGTCGACGGCACGGACGACGACACCTTCCGCCGGGGCGAGGATCGGACGGCCCCAGCACTGGTAGCTTGCCGGTTCGGCCGGATCGCCGGAATGGCTTTGCCCCTCCTCGAGCACCAGAATGTCCAGCGCGAACCGCTGTCCCGGATCGGCGGCGTGGTAATTCTCCCCGATCTCCCGCCCGCCCCAGTAGACATGCCAGTCCCCCTCGACCGGCAGGCGCAGCCGTGCCTTCGTCTCGTATTCCAGATGCGGGCTCGGCGCGGCGACTGGCTGCGGCCGGACGAGGAACCCGGCGATCCGCCCGGTCCCGTCGAGCGCGACGACGAGTTCCACGGGGACCGCAGAACCGGACCAGCGCGACAGCCGGGTGAAGACCTCGTGGCCGGACTGCGTCTCCACGCTTTCGGAGAGGATCGTGTCCTCTGTTCCCAGATCGCGGCGCAGCCCCTCCCGCAGCCCCGCGAGATCGTCGACCGAACCGAAGGCCTCCCGCATCTGCGGGGTCGCGGCCTGCCAGACCGTCTCCACGTCGCCGCGCAGGAAGGCCTCCGCCATGCGCCGGGCGGTGGCGAGCGGATCGGCCCCGGCGGCGCCGGCAAGGCCGAGCAGGGCGAGCGCCGCAATGCGGATGCTCCAGCGTGTCATCCTGCGTCCTCTCCTCCGCGCGATCCCCGTTTCGCGCGTCTCCCGTGTCTCCCCGTCAGGATGACATGCGTCCCCGCCGGGGGGCAAGCTCTTCTCCATCCGGAAATTCTCGATCCCGACGGAGGCGCGGATCACGGTCTGGCGCGCCGTGACGCGCCAGCCGCGCTTTTCGAAGAAGCGGCGGGCGAGGTGGGAGGCGGCGGTGTCCATCTGCGGCAGTCCCAGGCGGCGCGCCTCCGCCTCGCAGGCGTCGTAGAGCCGCCCGGCCGTGCCCCGGCCCATTTCCTCGAGCGCGACATAGGCAAAGTCGATATGCCCGTCGTGGCCCATGGTGAAGAAGCCGACGATCCGCCCCCGGCGCGTGGCGCAGATCGCAAAGCCGCTGGTGAGGCGTTCCGGCCAGGTTTCGGGGGCCCGGTCGCGTGCAGGCGCCCAGGCGGCGCGCTGTTCGGCGGAATAGAAGGCCCCCGTTCCGCCATGGACGGTGCGGTGGAAGAGCGCGTAGCAGGCCGCGGCGTCGGCAGGTGTCAGCGGGCGCAGGTTCATTCCTCCGATGTAGCGCGCGCGGCGGGCGGGCGCCAGACAGGAGGGGGCGGTCATGGCGCGGGCCGGGATTTACAGATTTACGGGAGCGCCGATTCAAACGGGGCGATGTCTTTACTCCTTCAGGCTTTTCTTTACTGTGCGGCCAATCTGGCGGCGCGTCCGGCGGGGAGACATGCGATGCGGGGGGAACCGCTCGGAGGAGCGCGACAACCGCATCCGTGACGGGGCTGGCAGGCCGGAGGTCGATTTTTATGCGCAATAATGTTGCGTTTCGACAGGGGTATTGAATAGGACTGGTGCCAGCCAGTGATTTTGGACTGGGGAAGAGAAGGAAATCCAGGTGAGATTCGGTGTTCCGAGGGAAGTGATTGAGGGCGAGGCGCGTGTTGCGCTGACGCCTGCGAGCGCGGCGCAGGTTCAGAAGCTGGGCTATGAATGCCTTGTCGAGAGCGGCGCGGGTGTGCGTGCGGGGTTTGCGGATGCGGAGTATGCGGCTGCGGGTGTTGAGGTGGTGGAGAGCGCCTCGGACCTCTGGGCGCGGAGCGACGTCGTCGCGAAGGTGCGGGTGCCGACGGAGGCGGAGCTGGGGCTGCTGCGCGCGGGGCAGACGCTGATCTCCTTCTTCAACCCCGGCGGCAATGCGGCGGGTCTGGAGGCGGCGAAGGCGGCGGGCGCGACGGTGATCGCGATGGAGATGGTGCCGCGGATCAGCCGGGCGCAGAAGATGGACGCGCTGAGTTCCATGGCCAATATCGCGGGCTACCGGGCGGTGATCGAGGCGGGGAGCAATTTCGGTCGGTTCTTCACCGGGCAGGTGACGGCGGCGGGCAAGGTGCCGCCGGCGAAGGTGCTGGTGGTGGGCGCGGGCGTCGCGGGGCTTGCGGCGATCGGCACCTCGACCTCGCTGGGGGCGGTGACCCGTGCGTTCGACGTGCGGCCGGAGGTGGCCGAGCAGGTGGAGAGCATGGGGGCGGAATTCGTCTATCTCGACTTCGAGGAGGAGCAGGGCGACGGGGCGGCGACGGGGGGCTATGCCTCTGTGTCCTCGCCGGAATTCCGCGAGGCGCAGCTGAGGAAGTTCCGCGAGCTCGCGCCGGAGATGGACATCGTGATCACCACGGCGCTGATCCCGAACCGGGAGGCGCCGGAGCTCTGGACCGAGGAGATGGTGGCGGCGATGAAGCCGGGTTCGGTGATCGTGGACCTCGCCGCGGAGCGCGGCGGCAACTGCAAGCTGACGGTGCCGGACGAGAAGATCGTGACGCCCAACGGCGTGACGATCATCGGCTACACCGATTTCCCGAGCCGGATGGCGACCCAGGCCTCGACGCTCTATGCGACGAACATCCGCCACATGATGACCGACCTGACGCCCGGCAAGGACGGCCAGGTGGTGCAGGACATGGAGGACGACGTGATCCGGGGGGCGACGGTGACCCATGCGGGGGAGATCACCTTCCCGCCGCCGCCGCCGAAGGTGCAGGCGATCGCGGCGCAGAGGCGCGAGAAGCCGAAGGAGCCGACGGCGGAGGAGAAACGCGCGCAGGAGGCCGCGGCCTTCCGGCGGGAGACGCGGACGCAGGTCGGGCTGCTCGCGGCGGGGGCGGTGCTGCTGCTGGGTGTGGGGCTGGTGGCGCCGGCCTCCTTCATGCAGCATTTCATCGTCTTCGTGCTGGCGGTCTTCGTCGGCTTCCAGGTGATCTGGAACGTGAGCCACGCGCTGCACACGCCGCTGATGGCGGTGACGAACGCGATCAGCTCGATCATCATCCTGGGGGCGCTGATGCAGATCGGCTCGGGGAGCTGGCTCGTGGTGGTGCTGGCGGCGCTGTCGGTGTTCATGGCCGGGATCAACATCTTCGGCGGCTTCCTCGTCACCCGGCGCATGCTCGCCATGTTCCAGAAATCCTGAGGCGGGAGAGAGACAATGGACTTCGGATTCACGACGGCGGCCTATGTGGTCGCGGCAGTTCTCTTCATCCTCTCGCTCGGCGGCCTGTCGGGGCAGGAGAGCGCGAAACGCGCGGTGTGGTACGGGATCGCGGGCATGGCGCTGGCGGTGTTCGCGACGCTGATCGGGCCGGGCTCGGGCCTGTGGCTGCTCTCCGCGCTCCTGATCGCGGGCGGCGGGGTGATCGGCTGGTATGTGGCCGGGAAGGTCGAGATGACCGGGATGCCGCAGCTCGTGGCGGCGATGCATTCGCTGGTGGGGCTCGCGGCGGTGTTCGTGGGCTATAACGCGCATCTGGTGATGGGGCGCGTGGCCGGGATGGATGCGGCGGGGCTGGCCGATCTCGGCACGTTCGCGGCGCTGGTGGCGCACAAGGCGCCGGTCGAGCTGACGATCCTGAAGGTGGAGCTGTTCCTCGGGATCTTCATCGGGGCGGTGACCTTCACCGGCTCGGTGGTGGCCTTCGGCAAGCTCGCGGGCAAGGTGAGCTCGAAGGCGGAGAAGCTGCCGGGCGGGCACCTGCTGAACGCGGCGGCGGCGGTCCTCTCGGTGCTGTGCCTGGTGTGGTACGTCAACACCGGCGGGGTGGTGCCGCTGCTGCTGATGACGCTCTGCGCGCTGTTCATCGGCTATCACCTGATCATGGGGATCGGCGGGGCGGACATGCCGGTGGTGGTGTCGATGCTGAACAGCTATTCGGGCTGGGCGGCGGCGGCGATCGGGTTCTCGCTGTCCAACGACCTGCTGATCGTGGTGGGGGCGCTGGTGGGCTCCTCGGGGGCGATCCTGAGCTACATCATGTGCAAGGCGATGAACCGCAGCTTCGTCTCGGTGATCCTCGGCGGCTTCGGCGGCACCGCGGGTCCGGCGATGGCGGTGGAGGGCGAACAGGTGGCGATCGACGCCGACGGCGTGGCGGCGGCGCTGGAGGAGGCCGACAGCGTGGTGATCGTGCCGGGCTACGGCATGGCGGTGGCGCAGGCGCAGCAGAACGTGGCCGAGCTGACGCGCAAGCTGCGGGCGAAGGGCAAGCAGGTGCGCTTCGCGATCCACCCGGTCGCCGGCCGCCTTCCGGGGCACATGAACGTGCTGCTGGCGGAGGCGAAGGTGCCCTATGACATCGTGCTGGAGATGGACGAGATCAACGAGGACTTCCCGGAGACGGATGTGGTGATCGTGATCGGCTCGAACGACATCGTGAACCCGGCGGCACAGGACGACCCGAATTCCCCGATCGCGGGGATGCCGGTGCTCGAGGTGTGGAAGGCGAAACAGGTCTTCGTCAGCAAGCGCGGCCAGGGCACGGGCTATTCCGGCATCGAGAACCCGCTGTTCTACAAGGACAACACGCGCATGTATTACGGCGACGCGAAGCAGTCCGTCGGGGAGTTGCTCACCCGGATCTGATAAGCGTCCGGCATCGGGAGACGGAGGGGCGGCTTTCGGGCCGCCCTTTTTCGTGCTCCGGTGCAGGGACCCGGTGCGGATCTTCCGCGGTGGGTTTCCTTCGCCGCGCGGGCAGGGCATTCTGCCGCAAAACGGGAGAGACCATGCCGCATATCCGAGCCGATGACATCGCCGCCGACCATGACTTCGTCGGACGGATCACCGCGATCCGCCGCGACCTCCATGCCCATCCCGAAACCGCCTATGAGGAGCTTCGCACCAGCGACATCGTCGCGGCGTTTCTCGAGGATCTGGGGCTCGAGGTGCATCGCGGGCTCGGCGGGACCGGCGTGGTGGCGACGCTGGAGGGCCGCCGCCCCGGCCAGCGGGCGATCGGCCTGCGCGCCGACATGGATGCGCTGCATATCGCGGAGGAGACCGGACTGCCCCATGCCTCGACCGTGCCGGGAAAGATGCACGCCTGCGGCCATGACGGGCATACGGCGATGCTCCTGGGCGCGGCGGAGCGGCTGAGCCGGGCGCCGGATTTCGCGGGGCAGGTGCGCTTCGTCTTCCAGCCGGCGGAGGAGGCGGGTGGCGGCGCGGCCGCGATGATCCGCGACGGGCTGCTCGAGCGCTTCCCGATGGATGCGATCTACGGCCTGCACACCGGGCCGATGGACCCGCTGGGCCTGCTGACGACACGGGTCGGGCCCTATACCGCCGCCTCCGACGACTGGGAGGTGGTGTTCAGGGGCACCGGCGGGCACGGGGCGGCGCCGCACAAGGGCACGGATCCGACCGTCGCGGCGGGGCAGTTCATGGCGCAGCTCGGCAATATCGTCGCCCGCAAGGTCGCGCTCACCGACTGGGCCGTGGTCTCGGTCGGCCATGTGGCGGGCGGGGAGCGCGACAGTCCGAACATCATCCCGGCCACGGTTCTCGTGGCGGGCACCGCGCGCAGCTATCTGCCGGAGGTGCGCGACAGGCTCGAGCGGGAGATATCCCGCCTTGCCGGGGGCGTCGCGCTGGCGGCGGATGTGGTGGCGGAGGTCGACTACCGGCGCGGCTATCCCGCCCTGATCAACACCGCGGCCGAGGTCGGCGTGGCCGGCCGCGCGCATGCGGCGGGCACGGGGGCGGAGCTGACCCGCACCGCCGCCCCGGCCATCGGCGCGAGCGAGGATTTCGCCTATTACCTCGAACGGCTTCCCGGCGCCTATGTCTCCATCGGCAATGGCGACGGGCCCGGCGCGGCCTTCGTGCACACGCCGAAGTTCGACTTCAACGACGCGCTGATCCCGATCGGGGTCGCCTACTGGATGAACGTCGTCGCGGAGGAGCTTGGCGGCGCCGAGGTTCCGTATACCGTGGTATCCAGATAAGGCGCTGATAACGCATAAGAATATATTTGCCTCGCGGGCGTCCGGCAGGCTATAGCCGGGGGCGGAATTACGTGCCGCCCGGAGAGGACATGCCCCTGCTCGAAGACCATCCGCGCCGATACGACCTGGCGAACGAACTCCATGCCCGGCCCTTCCCGGAGGTGCCCTCCCAGGCGCGGGCGGCCTATCTCGCGGTGCGCGCGGCGGGCGATGCCGCGCGACGCGACCGCGATCTCGACCGCGCGCATCTTCTGGCGCTGCTCGACCGCCACGGCGCTGCGCATCCGGCACCGGGGGCGACGCATTACACTGGCGCGCTGGGGAAATACCGGCTGAAATGGGAAAGCCACACGGAATTCGTGACCTACACGATCTTTGCCGAGGGCGTGGCCGACCGGGCCTTCGACAGGGGGACGTTCGATCTCTTCCCGGAGGACTGGCTGGCGGCGGCGCCGGGGCAGCGGATCACCTCGGCGCTGATCCGGGTGGAGAGCGTGGGCGAGGAGGCCGAGATCCTCGGGCGGGTGGAGCAATGGTTCGACCGCGAGAGCCTTGCCGTGGCGCGGGTGCTCGACGGGGCGCTGGTCGTGGCGGCGGATTTCCGCATCGACGAGGCGGGCCATATGCGCTTTGCGCTCTTCCCGGCGCAGGGCTGCGGCCGGCGGCGGATCGGGCGGGTGGTGCAGCGGCTGTGCGAGATCGAGACCTACAAGGCGATGTCGATGCTGGGGCTGCTCCAGGCGCGGAAGGTCGTCGCGGAGCTGGCGGAGATCGAACAGGAGCTCGGGCATCTCATGGGGCGGCTGACCGGGGGCGACGGCACCGGCGCGGAGGAGGTGCTGGGCGAGATCCTGCACCTCTCGACGCGGATCGAGAAGATCGTGACGCGGTCGAATTTCCGCTTTGGCGCGACGGGGGCCTATGAGGCGATCGTGACCCAGCGGATCGAGGCGCTGCGGGAGACGCGCCTTGCCGGGCGGCAGCTTTTCGGGGAATTCATGATGCGCCGCTTCGATCCGGCGATGCGCACGGTGAGGGCGGCTGAACGGCAGCTCGAAAGCCTCGCGACGCGGGCGGCGCGGGCGGCGAACCTGCTCAGGACGAAGGTGGACGTGGCGCGGCAGGCGCAGAACCAGAAGCTCCTGGAGAGCATGGACCGGCGCGCGGACCTGCAACTGCGCCTCCAGGAGACGGTGGAGGGCCTGTCGGTCGTGGCGATCAGCTATTACGCGCTGGGGCTTGCGGGCTATCTCGTCCATCCCGTGCTCGGGCCGCTCGGCCTGTCGAAGGGGCTTGCGCTCGCCTGTCTCACGCCGCCGGTCGTGCTCGCGGTGTGGCTCGGCCTGCGGCGGATCCGGCGGCGTCACCTGGGGTAAGGAAGCGCGGCGGGGCCTCCCGTGGAGGCGCGGATCGGACGCGTCTTGGGTTTCCCGAGGGCGCGCGCGCGTCGCAGCGGGCCCGAGGGGCGCCGCGGGGGGGGGGGGTGTTCGGGAAACGGTGCCGGAAAACCTCCGGCCGGGGTTTGCCTCGGGTCCGGCGGTGCATTTTTTTACCGGCTGATAGATCCGGCGGCAGTCCGGCTTGACCTGCGCCCAATCCGCCATCACCTTGGCAGAAGCGACCCTTGCGGGCGCGTGCCACGGCGCGTCGCCCTTGCCCCCGGCCGCGGGCGGGCGTCCTCTGGGACCGACGCCCGCCCGGCCGTGCGGGACGGGCGCAGGAAACCGTCTCGGAGCCCATGATGCCGATCAAGAACCGCCTCGCCGAACTGCTGCCCGAAATCACCGCATGGCGGCGGGACATCCATGAGAATCCCGAACTGATGTTCGACCTGCCGCGCACCTCGCGGAAGGTCGCGGAGCTGCTGCGCGACTTCGGCTGCGACGAGGTCGTGGAGGGCATGGCGAAGACCGGTGTCGTCGGCGTGATCCGCGGCCGGACGGATACGAGGGGCCGCACGGTGGGGCTGCGCGCGGACATGGACGCGCTGCCGATCCTCGAGGAGACGGGGGCGGACTACGCCTCGAAGACGCCCGGCGTGATGCATGCCTGCGGCCATGACGGGCATACCTCCATGCTGCTCGGGGCGGCGAAATACCTCTGCGAGACGCGCAACTTCGACGGCACGGCGGTGGTGATCTTCCAGCCCGCCGAGGAGGGCGGCGGCGGCGGCCGGGTGATGTGCGAGGAGGGGCTCATGGAGCGTTTCGGCATCGACGAGGTCTATGGCATGCACAACTGGCCGAACCTGCCGACGGGCACATTCGCGATCCGCTCGGGCCCGTTCTTTGCCGCGGCCGACGAGTTCGAGATCTATGTGAAGGGCAGGGGCGGCCATGCCGCGAAGCCGCATGAGACCGTCGACAGCACGGTGACGGCGGCGCATCTCGTGCTCGCGCTCCAGACCATCGCCTCGCGCAACGTCGATCCGACGGAACAGGTGGTGGTGTCGGTCTGTTCCATGGAGAGCTCCTCGAAGGCCCATAACGTGCTGCCCGCCCAGGTGGTGCTCAAGGGCACGGTGCGCACGCTCGATGCCGGCGTGCGCGACCAGGCGGAGGCGCGGCTCAGGGAGATCTGCGCGGGCGTCGGTGCGACCCATGGCGCGGAGATCGTGGTGGACTTCCATCGCGGCTATCCGGTGATGGTGAACCACGACCGCGAGACCGACTATGCGCGCGAGGCGGCGCGCCGGGTGACGGGGGCGTGCGGGGAGTATCCGCTGGTGATGGGCGGGGAGGATTTCGCCTATATGCTCGAAGAACGTCCCGGCGCCTATATCATCCTCGGCAACGGGCCGGGCGCGCCGGTGCACCATCCGAAATACATGTTCAACGACGAGGCGCTGCCCGCCGGGTGTTCGTGGTATGCCGAGATGGTGGAAAGCCGCCTGCCCGCGGGATGACGTCGAGGGCGGGCCGGTGAGTATTTGAGGCAGCAAAAAGCGCAGGGCGGCTTGCGGTACCGGGACGTCTGTCCGCCTGGAAAGCGGTTGGCCGGAGCCTAGCCGCCGGTGTGGGACATGTGGCGGGAGACTTGGCCGTCCGGTTTCTGCCGCGAATAATCGAAGTCATGGCCTTCGGGCTTGCGCGCGATGGCGGCCTCGATGGCGCGGAGCAGCGGGCCGTCGTCTTCGGGATGGGCGCGCAGGATGTCGCGCAGGCTCGCCTTGTCCTCCTGTCCGAGGCACATGAAGAGATCGCCGGTGCAGGTCATGCGCACGCGATTGCAGCTTTCGCAGAAATTATGCGTGAGCGGGGTGATGAAGCCGATCTTCTGCCCGGTCTCCTCGAGCCGCACGTAGCGCGCCGGGCCGCCGGTGCTTTCCGGCAGGTCGGTGAGGGTGAAGCGGGTGGCGAGGCGGGCGCGCAGGTCGGTGATCGGCCAGTATTGCCCGATCCGGTCCTCGTTGCCGAGATCGCCCATCGGCATCACCTCGATGAAGGTGAGGTCCATGTCCTCGCGCGCGCACCAGGCCGCGAGGGGGAAAAGCTCGTCCTCGTTGAAGCCCTTGAGCGCGACGGTGTTGACCTTGACCCTGAGGCCGGCGTTGCGCGCGGCCTCGATGCCGGAGAGCACCTTGGCGAGGTGGCCCCAGCGCGTCACCTTCTGGAATTTCGCCGCGTCGAGCGTGTCGAGGGAGACGTTGATGCGCCGCACGCCGGCGGCGTAGAGGTCGGTGGCGAAACGGTCGAGCTGCGAGCCGTTGGTGGTGACAGTCAGTTCCTCCAGCGCGCCGCTGTCGAGATGGCGCGTCATGCCGTCGAAGAAGGTCATGATCCCGCGCCGCACCAGGGGCTCGCCGCCGGTGATGCGCAGCTTGCGGATGCCGCGGCCGATGAAGGCGGAGCACATGCGGTCGAGTTCCTCGAGGCTCAGCAGTTCCTTCTTCGGCAGGAAGGTCATGTTTTCCGACATGCAGTAGACGCAGCGGAAATCGCAGCGGTCGGTGACCGAGACCCGCAGATAGGTGATCGGGCGGGCGAACGGGTCGATGAGGCGCGGTGCGTTGGACATGAGGGACAACATAGGGCCGCGGCGGCGCGGATGCAAAGGTTATGCCTCGTCGCTCTCCGGGTTTTGAGCGGCGGCCTCCCGTGCGCGGCGGATCGCCTTCGCGCTTGCGGGGTCGTGTTTTGCCAGGGTGCGCAGCCAGCGTTCGGCGGGGCGGGCCACGTCCTTGTCCGGATCATCGAGCAGGTCGGGCAGCCAGCCGGTGACCGCCTCGCGCGCCGCGGTTTCGGCCTCCGAGGGATGTTCGGCCTTTGCGAGCGGGGCGGCGAGCAGGATCGCGGCGCGCCGGTCGAGCGCGCGGCCGGAGGCGGCGAGGGCGTGCACCTGCTCCATGCGCGACAGCTCCGCGCCGACCCGGCGGGCGCCGGCGGCGGCGAGCGCGTCGAGCTCGGCCCAGCTCGAGGCCTCGGAGAGCCAGTCGCAGATCTGGGTCCAGACCTCCCCGTCCTCTGCGATCCGGGCCTGGGTCAGCAGCTTAGCGGCCATGAGGCGGCCCTCGAAGACGCCGCTCGTCCAGAGGTGGCGGGCGAGTTCGAGCCGTTCGGGGAAGGGCACGGAGCGCCGCCATTCGCGTGCGAGGCTTTCGAGCCGGTCGGGCGCGACGCCCCAGAAGCGGCGGGTGCCGAAGCGACTTTCGAGATCGCGCACGCGCGCGGCGTCGCCTTCGCCTTCGAGGGTCCTGAGCGCATCGTCGAGCGTCATGTGCTGTCCTTCCTGCGGGGGCTGTCGGGGAACGCGCGGGGCGGGGAAACGGTTTCCCGCCCCGCCCGGCACGGCGTATCGCCGCCGGTCATTCCACCGTGACGGATTTGGCGAGGTTGCGCGGCTGGTCGACATCCGTGCCCTTGGCGACCGCCGTGTGATAGGCGATGAGCTGGGCGGGGATGGCGTAGAGGATCGGCGCGAAGAGATCGGGCACCTCCGGCATGGTGACGGTCTGCCAGACGCCGTCGGAGGCCAGGGCCAGCCCCTTGCGGTCGGAGACCAGCAGCACCCGGCCGCCGCGGGCCATCACCTCCTGCATGTTCGAGACGGTCTTGTCGAACAGCGTGTCATGGGGGGCGAAGACGATCACCGGCGTGTGGCTGTCGATCAGGGCGATGGGGCCGTGCTTCAGCTCGCCGGAGGCATAGCCCTCGGCGTGGATATAGCTGATTTCCTTGAGCTTCAGCGCGCCCTCGAGAGCGAGGGGATACATCATGCCGCGCCCGAGGAAGAGCACGTCGCGGCTTTCCGCGAGATCGTTCGACACGGCGTTGAGCCATTCGTCGAGGTCGAGCGCACGGGTCAGGAGCCCCGGCAGGCTGCGCAGTTCGGCGAGGCGGACGGCATGGCTGTCCGCCGTCATTTCGCCGCGCTGGAGCGCCGCCTCGAGCGCGAGCAGGGCGAGCACGGTGAGCTGGCAGGAGAAGGCCTTGGTCGAGGCCACGCCGACCTCCACGCCCGCGCGGATCGGCAGGGCGAGATCGCTTTCGCGCGCGATGGAGGATTCGGCCACGTTGACGACGGAGAGGATCGTCGCGGCCTTCCCGGCCATGTAGCGCAACGCGGCGAGCGTGTCGGCGGTCTCCCCGGACTGGGAGACGAAGATCGCGAGCGTGTTCGGCGCGACCGGCGGTTCGCGGTAGCGGAATTCGGAGGCCACGTCGATCTCGACCGGGATGCGCGCAACCTGTTCGAACCAGTATTTCGCCGTGTAGCAGGCGTAGAAGGCCGTGCCGCAGGCGACCATGACGATGCGGTCGTAGGCGGTGAAGTCGAGTCCCGGATCGGGCAGCACGATGCCGTTGCCGTCGGCGGAGAGATAGTAGCTCAGCGCCTCGGCGATGACGGTGGGCTGTTCGGCGATCTCCTTGGCCATGAAGTGCTTGTGCCCGGCCTTCTCGATGCGGGCGGCATCCATCGCGATGGTGCGGCGCTCGCGCTGGACCTGCGCGCCGGTGGCGTCGAAGATCGCGAGGCTCGTGCGGGTGATCACTGCGCGGTCGCCTTCGTCGAGATAGGTGATCTGGTCGGTCATGGGCGCGAGGGCGATGGCGTCGGAGCCGACGAACATCTCCCCGTCGCCATGGCCGATGGCCAGCGGCGAGCCCTTGCGCGCGGCGACGAGCAGGTCGTCCTGGCCGTCGAACAGGAAGCAGAGCGCGAAGGCGCCGTCGAGCGCGTCGATCGTGGCCATGGCCGCCTCGACCGGCGGTTTGCCGGCGTCCATGAAGCTCTGGCACAGCAGCGCCACGGTCTCCGTGTCGGTCTGGGTGACGAAATCGTAGCCCTTCGCGCCGAGCGCCTCGCGCAATTCGCGGAAATTCTCGATGATCCCGTTGTGGACGACCGCGACCGGCCCCGCGCGGTGCGGGTGGGCATTGGTGACGGTCGGCGCGCCATGGGTGGCCCAGCGGGTGTGGCCGATCCCGGCCTTGCCCGCGAGCGGTTCGTGCACGAGCAGGTCGGAGAGGTTCACGAGCTTGCCGACCGCGCGGCGGCGGTCGAGCTTTCCGTTCGACACGGTGGCGATACCGGCGCTGTCATAGCCGCGATATTCGAGCCGTTTCAGCGCCTCCACGAGGATCGGCGCGACTTCGTGGTTACCGAGAACCCCAACAATACCGCACATTTTACTGCCCTTTTTGCTTCTTTGCTTTCAAAGACTTCAACTTTTCGAACATCCGCACCGCCAGCATGGGCTTGTTGACCTGCCTGGCGCGCCCGATCGCGAGCGCGCCCGCCTCGACGTCGGAGGTGATGACGGAGCCCGAGGCGGTCATCGCCTCGTCGCCCACCGTGACGGGCGCCACGAGCATCGTGTTCGACCCGATGAAGGCGTTGCGCCCGACCACGGTGCGGTGCTTGAAGACGCCGTCGTAATTGCAGGTGATCGTGCCCGCGCCGACATTGGTGCCGTCGC
This sequence comes from Celeribacter indicus, assembly GCF_000819565.1. NCBI lineage: Bacteria > Pseudomonadati > Pseudomonadota > Alphaproteobacteria > Rhodobacterales > Roseobacteraceae > Celeribacter > Celeribacter indicus. Next base: position 3,520,674 of record NZ_CP004393.1, on the reverse strand, counting down.
CGATTTCCGCATCGCCGATATAGGTGAGGTGGTTGACCTTCGTGCCCTCGCCGATCTGGGCGTTCTTCACCTCGACGAAATTGCCGACATGCGCGTTGTTGGCGAGTTCCGCGCCGGGGCGCAGCCGGGCAAAGGGGCCGACCGTCGCGCCCATGGAGACGTGACAGCCCTCGAGATGGGAGAAGGCGCGGATGTGTGCCTCCGATTCCACCGTGACACCGGGGCCGAAGACGACATGCGGTTCCACCACCGCGTCGCGCCCCACATAGGTGTCGAGGGAGAAGAACACGGTCTCCGGCGCGGTCAGGGTGACGCCGGTCTCGAGCGCCTCGGCCCGTTTCGCGGTCTGAAAGATCGCCTCGGCACGGGCGAGTTCCGCGCGGGTGTTGACGCCCAGCGTCTCCGCCTCGTCGCAGGAGACGGCGGTGGCGCTGCGCCCGGTCTTCCACGCAATGTCCACGATGTCCGGCAGGTAGTATTCCCCCGCCGCATTGTCGTTGCCGACCTGTTCCAGAAGATCGAACAGCACGCCGGCATCGGCGGCGACGAGGCCGGAATTGCAGAGCGTGATCGCGCGTTCGGCCGGGCTCGCGTCCTTGTATTCCACGATGCGGGTGAGCCTGTCGCCCTCGGTCACGAGCCGTCCGTAGCGTGCGGGATCGGCGGCGTCGAAGCCCAGGACGACGACATCGGCCGTCCTGCGCGCCTCGGCCATGCGCAGCACCGTCTCCCCGGAGATGAAGGGTGTGTCGCCGTAGAGCACGAAGACGTCGCCCTCGAAATCGCCAAGCGTCTCACGGGCCTGGAGCACGGCATGGGCGGTGCCGAGCTGCTCCTCCTGCCGCGCGACGACGATCCCCTCGTCGATCTTCGCCGCCTCGGCGGCCACCCGGTCGCCGCCATGGCCGACCACGAGCACCGTGCGGACGGGGTCGAGCGCCGCGCCGGAGGCGAGCGCATGGGCGAAGAGCGGCGCATTGCCGATCTGGTGCAGCACCTTCGGCAGGTCGGAATTCATCCGCGTTCCCTGTCCGGCGGCGAGGAGAATGAGGGCGTTGGCCATGTCTGTCCCGATCTGCTCTTTTCTTTGTTCGCCTGCCGTTTTACCCATGTCGCGCGGGGTCGCAAGTGCCGCGGGCTTCACTAATTGCGACGTCAGGTTACAGCGAATGGGCGGCGATTTGCCTCTGGGGCGAGGGCCGGGCCGGAGAGGAAGGCGATGCGGACGGTGATTTTCGATCTCGACGGGACGCTCGCGGACACGTCCGCCGATCTCATCGCGGCGGCGAATGCCTGTTTTCGCGGGCTCGGCCATGGCGACCTGCTGAGCCCGGTCGCCGATGCGCATACCGCCTTCCGCGGCGGGCGGGCGATGCTGCGGCTCGGGTTCGAGCGGCTGGGCCACGGCGGGGAGGCGGAGATCGCGGAGCAATATCCGGTGCTCCTCGACTATTACGGCGAGCATATCGACGTGCACACGCGGCTCTACGACGGCGCGGCGGAGGCGGTGGAGGCGCTGCGCGCGGCGGGCTATGCGCTGGGCATCTGCACCAACAAGCCGGAGGATCTGGCCGACCGGCTGCTCATGCGGCTGGGCGTGCGCGATCTCTTCGGCGCGATGATCGGCGCGCGGACGGTCGGCGTCTCGAAACCCGATCCGAAGCCCTATGTGGCGGCGGTGGAGGGGGCGGGCGGCACCGTGGCGCGCAGTTTCCTCGTGGGCGACACGGAAACCGACCGCGCCACCGCGCGGGCGGCGGGGGTGCCCTGCGCGCTCGTGACCTTCGGGCCCGACGGCGACCGCGTCGCCGCGCTCGAACCGGAGGCGCTGCTCGGCCATTACGGCGATCTGGCGGATGTCACGCGGGAGTTGATCGGATGAAAGAGGTCTTCACCGGGAATTTCACCCAGCAGGAGCCGATCCCCGAAGCTGCGATCGAGGCGGCGGTGGCGGTGATGCGCAGCGGGCGGCTGCATCGCTACAACCTCCTGCCCGGCGAGGTGGGGGAGGTCGCGCGCCTCGAGGAGGAATTCGCGGCCTTCACCGGTGCGGCATACTGTCTCGCCGTGGCCTCGGGCGGCTATGCGCTCGGCTGTGCGCTGCGGGCGGTGGGGGTGAGGCCGGGCGAGCGGGTGCTGACCAACGCCTTCACGCTGGCGCCGGTGCCGGGGGCCATCGCCTCCGTCGGGGCCGAGCCGGTCTTCGTCGGCGTGACCGAGGGGCTGGTGATCGACCTCGACGATCTGCGGCTCCGCATCGCGGAGAGCGGCGCGCGGGTGCTGATGCTCAGCCACATGCGCGGCCATATCGTCGACATGGACGCGCTCATGCGGGTCTGTACCGGCGCGGGTGTGCTGGTGATCGAGGACTGCGCGCATACGATGGGCGCGAGCTGGAACGGTGTGCCTTCGGGGCGGCACGGGGCGGTCGGCTGCTATTCGACGCAGACCTACAAGCATATCAATTCGGGGGAGGGCGGCCTGCTCGTCACCGATGACCCGGAGATCGCGGCGCGGGCGGTGATGTTGTCGGGATCCTACATGCTTTACACAAAGCACACCGCCGCGCCGGGGCCTGAAGTGTTCGAAAAGGTCAAGTACGACACGCCGAACGTCTCCGGCCGCATGGATCAGCTTCGGGCGGCGATCCTGCGGGTGCAGCTCGCGGACCTGCCGCGCCAGGCGGAAAACTGGACCGCGCGCTATCGCGTGGTCGAGGCGGGGCTGCGCGGCACGCCGGGACTGACGCTGGTCGAGCGGCCGCCTCAGGAGCAGTTCGTCGGCTCCTCCCTCCAGTTTCTCCTGCTCGACTGGCCGGGGGAGCGGATCGCGGCGCTGGTGGAGGCCTGCCTCGCGCGCGGCGTCGAGCTGAAATGGTTCGGGGCGAAGGAGCCCGTGGGCTTCACCTCCCGCTACGACAGCTGGCGCTATGTCGCGCCGCAGAGCCTGCCCGGCAGCGACCGGGTGCTGTGCGCGATCGTGGACATGCGCCTGCCGCTCACCTTCAGCCTCGAGGATTGCGCGCTGATCGCGCGGATCATCGGCGAGGAGGTCCGTGCGCGCGCAGCATGATCCTGACCCGGACTCGGGGCGCGGCGGGCGGTATGCGAAGGCATACAGGGGTGAAAATCCGACAAAAAGCATAAGGATAGAGGCTCGAATCGCGCTTTCGGCGGTTTTTGGACCGCGCGGTGCAAAATCTTGCGGCGCCAGCGAAAAAACTTTTGAGAGCCCCTTGAAAACAAGGGCTTTGCGCCGCGCGCTTCGGTTGACCGCGCTGGCCGGTGGGGCTAAACCACGCAAAGCTAGCAAAGCAGCGCGCCCGAGGTTGCTCGACATCTGAGTTCCCCCGTGAGTGCGCGGATCAAGGAGCCGCTCGTGGAAGACTTGCTTCGGGAATATCTCCCCATCGTCATTTTCATCGGCCTCGCCATCGCGCTGGGTCTGGTGTTCATCTTCGCAGCCCTCATCCTCGCCGTCCGCAATCCCGATCCCGAAAAGGTCTCGGCCTATGAATGCGGGTTCAACGCCTTCGACGATGCGCGGATGAAGTTCGACGTGCGGTTCTACCTCGTGTCGATCCTGTTCATCATCTTCGATCTCGAAATCGCCTTCCTGTTTCCCTGGGCCGTCGCGTTCAAGGATCTGAGCATGACGGGCTTCTGGTCGATGATGGTGTTCCTCGGCGTGCTGACCGTGGGCTTTGCCTATGAATGGAAGAAAGGGGCTCTCGAATGGGCGTGATGACCGGAGCCAACACCGCGGGGGCGGACCGCGAGGTCGCCACCCAGACGCTGAACAGGGATCTCCAGGACAAGGGCTTCCTGCTCACCTCGACCGAGGACATCATCAACTGGGCGCGCACCGGCTCGCTGCACTGGATGACCTTCGGCCTCGCGTGCTGCGCGGTCGAGATGATGCAGACCTCGATGCCGCGCTACGATCTCGAACGCTACGGCACCGCGCCGCGCGCCTCTCCGCGCCAGTCCGACCTGATGATCGTCGCCGGCACGCTCACGAACAAGATGGCCCCGGCGCTGCGCAAGGTCTACGACCAGATGCCCGAACCGCGCTACGTGATCTCGATGGGCTCCTGCGCGAACGGCGGCGGCTACTACCACTACAGCTATTCCGTGGTGCGCGGCTGCGACCGCGTGGTGCCGGTGGATGTCTACGTGCCCGGCTGCCCCCCGACGGCGGAGGCGCTGATGTACGGTATCCTGCAACTGCAACGCAAGATCCGCCGCACCGGCACGATCGCACGCTAAGGAGTGGAGCAATGAGCGAAGCCCTCATCGAACTCGCCGCCCATATCGAGTTCAAGCGTCCCGGCGACGTGCTCGCCACGGCGATCGCCTATGACGAGCTGACGGTCACCGTCGCGGCGGCGGGGATCGTCGAGTTCATCGACTTCCTGAAGACCGACGGGAGCTGCAAGTTCTCCTCGCTCACCGACATCACCGCGGTGGACTATCCGGCGCGCGAGCAGAGGTTCGACGTCGTCTATCACCTCCTGTCGATGTACCAGAACCAGCGCATCCGCGTGATCGCGGCGGTGCGCGAGGAGGAGACGATCCCCTCGATCCTCTCCGTGCACCCCTCCGCCGGCTGGTTCGAGCGGGAGATCTTCGACATGTTCGGGATCATCTTCTCCGGTCACCCGGACCTGCGGCGCCTGCTGACGGATTACGGCTTCCGCGGCTTCCCGCTGCGCAAGGATTTCCCGACCACCGGCTATACCGAGGTGCGCTATGACGAGGAGCTCAAGCGCGTCGTCTACGAACCCGTGCGGCTGACCCAGGAATACCGGCAGTTCGACAGCCTCTCGCCCTGGGAGGGTGCGAAATACATCCTTCCCGGCGACGAAAAGGGGGCGTGATCCAGAGATGAGCGGGCATCCGGCCATCATGATCTGCGTGGGAGCGACGAAGGCGGGCACCAGCTCGCTCTACCGCTATCTGCACGATCATCCGGAGTGCCACATGCGCTCGGTCAAGGAGATCCACTATTTCGACACGGTGGATTTCGACGATTACACACATCAGTTCGATGTCTATGCCCGTCTGCGCGCCGATCTTGTCGGTCGCCAGAATATCGCCCGCAACAATGGCAACCTGTGGAAACTTGCCAATCTCGAACGTCAGATCATGGATGTGGACGAGATCGTGCGCATCCTCGAACTGGGCGAGGCGGGGGTGCCGGACTACCTGTTCTATCTCCTGGACGGGATCGGGGAGAAGAAGCTCGCGGGCGACATCACGCCGGGCTATGCCCTTCTGTCCGAGACGCGGCTGCGCGAGATGGCGGCGATGGCGCCCGACGTGCGCTTCGTCTTCCTGATGCGCGATCCGGTGGACCGGCTCTGGTCCCATGTGCGGATGCAGGCGACGCGCCAGCGCCGGGAGGGCGAGGAGGTGGCGGTGAAGGCGAGGCGGATCCTGAACCGGGTCGTGAACCGCGATCTGGAGACGCATATTCCGCCGCGCGGCGACTATGCCGCGATCATCGAGAAGCTGAACCGCGCGGTGCCGGACGAGAAGCTGATGATCGGCTTCACCGAAGAATTGCTGACGGGGGAAGGGCTTTCGCGCCTCTGCGCTTTCCTCGGGATCTCCCCAGGCAGGCGCGTCGAGGCGGAGCCGCGCGCCCACGAGGGGATCCGGCTCACGCTCAGCGACAGACAACGGCGGGAGGCGGCGGCATTTCTCGCCCCGCAATACGCCTATGTGGAAAAGACATTTGGCCGGCTGCCCGAGCGGTGGCAGGCGAATATGGCAAGGATCTGAATGATGGACGGCGACATCCGGCAAAACACCTATGACGACGGCTCGCGGGACGCCCGGACGGGCGAACAGCAGATCCGCAACTTCAACATCAACTTCGGCCCGCAGCACCCCGCCGCCCACGGCGTGCTGCGCATGGTGCTCGAGCTCGACGGCGAGGTGGTGGAACGCGCCGACCCGCATATCGGGCTGCTGCACCGCGGCACCGAAAAGCTGATGGAGAGCCGCACCTATCTCCAGAACCTGCCCTATCTCGACCGGCTCGACTACGTGGCGCCGATGAACCAGGAACATTCCTGGTGCCTCGCGATCGAGAAGCTCGCGGGTGTCACCGTGCCCCGCCGCGCCTCGCTCATCCGCGTGCTCTATTCGGAGATCGGCCGCGTTCTCAACCACCTGCTGAACGTGACGACGGGGGCGATGGACGTGGGCGCGCTCACCCCGCCGCTCTGGGGCTTCGAGGAACGCGAGAAGCTCATGATCTTCTACGAACGGGCCTGCGGCGCGCGCCTGCACTCGGCCTATTTCCGTCCCGGCGGCGTGCACCAGGATCTTCCGCCCGCGCTGCTCGACGATATCGACGCCTGGGCCGATCATTTCCCGAAGGTGCTCGACGATGTGCACGAGCTGCTGACGGAGAACCGCATCTTCAAGCAGCGCACCGTGGATATCGGCGTGGTCTCCGAGCAGGAGGTGCTCGACTGGAGCTTCTCGGGCGTGATGGCCCGCGGCTCCGGCCTCGCCTGGGACCTGCGCCGCGCGCAGCCCTACGAATGCTACGACGAGTTCGAGTTCGGGATCCCCGTCGGCACGAGGGGAGACTGCTACGACCGCTATCTCTGCCGGATGCAGGAGATGTACGAGTCGACAAAGATCATCCGGCAGGCGGTCGCCAAGCTGCGCGAGCCCGCGAACCAGGGCGACATCCTCGCCCGCGGCAAGCTCACCCCGCCGAAGCGCGGCGACATGAAGACGTCGATGGAAGCGCTCATCCACCATTTCAAGCTCTATACCGAGGGCTTCAAGCTGCCGGCGGGCGAGGTCTATGCCGCCGTCGAGGCGCCGAAGGGCGAGTTCGGCGTCTATCTCGTCTCCGACGGCACCAACAAGCCCTACCGCGCCAAGCTGCGCGCGCCGGGCTTCCTGCATTTGCAGGCGATGGATCACATGGCCAAGGGCCATCTGCTCGCGGATGTCTCCGCCCTCATCGCTACCATGGACATCGTTTTCGGGGAGGTCGACCGCTAATGCTCCGCCGTCTTTATCATGAACAGCCCGCCGCCTTCGCCTTTACCGAGGCGAACCGCGCCTGGGCCGAGGGCCAGATCGCGAAATACCCGGAAGGGCGCCAGCAATCGGCGATCATCCCGCTGCTGTGGCGCGCGCAGGAGCAGGAAGGCTGGCTGACCAAGCCGGCGATCGAACATGTCGCGGACATGCTGGGCCTGCCCTATATCCGGGCGCTCGAGGTGGCGACCTTCTACTTCATGTTCCAGCTTCAGCCGGTGGGGACGGTCGCGCATATCCAGGTCTGCGGCACCACGACCTGCATGATCTGCGGCTCGGGCGACATCATCGAGGTCTGCAAGCGCCGGATCGCGCCGACGCCGCACACGCTGTCGGCGGACGGGCGGTTTTCCTGGGAAGAGGTGGAATGCCTCGGCGCCTGCGCCAATGCGCCGATGGCGCAGATCGGCAAGGATTACTACGAGGACCTGACGGCGGAGAATTTCGAGCGTCTGCTCGACCGGATGGAGGCGGGCGAGGTGCCGCTGCCGGGATCGCAGCAGGGCCGCTATTCCTCCGAGCCGGCGGGCGGTCCCGTGGTCCTCGCGGATTACCGGGGCACGGGTGCGGACCATAACGGATCGGTGCAGCGCGCGGTCGATATCGGCGACACGCTCAAGCGCATCGACGGCACCGAGGTGCCGCTCCTGACCCCGTGGATCCACAGGGGCGCGGGCCATGGCGCGACGCCGAAGCCCGAGCCGATGGAGAAATCCGCGGTGCAGCAGGCGGCGGAAAGCGCGGCGCGGGAGCCGAAACCCGCGAAGGGGCATCCGGCGACGAAACTCGGCGTGACCGAGCAGGAGGCCGAGGCGGAATCGAAGGCCAAGCCGGATTCGAAGAGCGATCCGGCGGGCGAGGTGGCCGAAAGCAGCGGCCCGACGGAGCCCGTGCACGGCGAGGAGATCGTGCCCCGCACCGGCGCGGAGGCGGGACCGACCCTCGTCGCGCAGAAGAAGCCGCGCACGATGAAGGCGCCGCGCAAGGCCGGGGCGGACGATCTCAAGAAGCTCAAGGGCGTGGGTCCGAAGCTCGAGGCGACGCTCAACCAGCTCGGCTTCTGGCATTACGACCAGATCGCGAAATGGACGCCGGAGGAGATCGCCTGGGTCGACGAGCGTCTGCGCTTCAAGGGCCGGATCGAACGCGACGGCTGGACCGAACAGGCGAAGATCCTCGCGGAAGGCGGCGAAACCGACTTCTCGAAACGCGCGAAATACTGAGGACTGGCTGAGACGAGAGGGCGGATGCCCGCGACCGAAAGAAGGCGACGACATCCGGCAGGGATGGACAGAGGAGCGACGCGATGACTGACGGCACTACGGGAAAGACGGCGAAGATCTGGCTGATCGCGGCGATTTGCGGCGTGCTGGCCTTCATGGCGCTTCTGTGGATCGCGGATTACACGACCGCGGCCTCGCTGATCGTCGGGGTGCTCGTGGCGCTTCTGGTCGCGATCCTGCTCTGGATCGGCTGGCACGACGCGGGGGAGGCCACGCCGGCGGAGGGCCGTCCGGCCGCGGCGGCGCGCACCGAAGGGGTGATGGAGACGAGCGGGATCGGCGACCAGCCTGCCTCCGCCGCCACGGAGATCGCGACGGACCCGCACCCGGCGGACATCCGCGAGGAGCCGGTGCAGGGCAGCGCGGCGGTGGAGGCCGAAGAGGTCGCGGAAGAGGACGAGATCGCGGAGCCGATCGCGGATATCGCCGCCGAGCCGATCGTTCCCGCGGCACCCGTTCCGGTCGCGCCGGTGCCGACGCCGCTGCCGGTCGAGGGCAAGCCCGACAACCTCAGGGATGCGCCGCGCGAGGGCGGGCCGGACGATCTGCGCGTGATCCGCGGCGTCGGGCCGAAGCTCGAGGCGGTGCTGCACGAGATGGGCGTTTACCATTACGACCAGATCGCGGCCTGGGGGCCGGCGGATGTGGCGTATATGGACGAGAACCTGAAAGGCTTCAAAGGCCGGGTGACCCGCGACGACTGGGTCGGCCAGGCGACGCTCCTCGCGCAGGGCGGGGGGACGGAAGGTCAGGACCGCGCCGAAGAGGGCGGCGCCGACTGAGGGGTGAAGACGATGGTTCCCGACAAGGACCTCCAGCAGGCGAAGAAGGCGCGGATGGTCGCGCTCGTCATCGCCGCGACGATGGTGGTCTGGCTGGGGGCCCAGTGGGTCGGGGCGAAACTCGGATGGCCTGAGCGCTACGCGTTTCTCATCGACCTCTCGGCGCTCGCCGCATTCGTGTGGGCGTTCGTGGTGATTTATCAGATCTGGCGCGCGCGCCAGCAGGACTGAAGGGACAAGAGCGATGCTCAAGGATCAGGATCGGATCTTTACCAACCTCTACGGGATGAACGACCGTAGCCTCGCAGGTGCGCAGAAACGCGGCCATTGGGACGGCACCGCGGGCATTCTCGCCAACGGGCGCGACTGGATCATCGAGCAGGTGAAGGCCTCCGGCCTGCGCGGGCGCGGCGGCGCGGGCTTTCCGACGGGTCTGAAATGGTCCTTCATGCCCAAGGAAAGCGACGGGCGCCCGGCCTATCTGGTGATCAATGCCGACGAATCCGAGCCCGCGACCTGCAAGGACCGGGAGATCATGCGCCACGACCCGCACACGCTGGTCGAAGGGGCGCTGATCGCCGGCTTCGCCATGGGGGCGGTGGCCGCCTATATCTACATCCGGGGCGAATACATCCGGGAGAAGGAGGCGCTTCAGGCCGCGATCGACGAAGCCTATGAGGCCGGCCTGATCGGGCGCAACGCCTGCAAGTCCGGCTATGATTTCGACATCTACCTGCACCACGGGGCCGGCGCCTATATCTGCGGCGAGGAAACCGCGCTGATCGAGAGCCTCGAGGGCAAGAAGGGCATGCCGCGGATGAAGCCGCCGTTTCCCGCGGGTGCGGGGCTCTACGGCTGCCCGACCACGGTGAACAACGTGGAAAGCATTGCCGTCGTGCCGACGATCCTGCGGCGCGGACCCGAATGGTTCGCCTCCTTCGGGCGTCCGAACAACGCCGGGACGAAGCTCATGGCGCTGACCGGCCATGTCAACACGCCCTGCGTCTTCGAGGAGGAGATGTCGCTCTCCGTGCGCGAGATCATCGAGAAGCACGGCGGCGGCATCCGCGGCGGCTGGGACAATCTCAAGGCGATCATCCCCGGCGGGGCCTCCTGCCCGGTGCTGCCGAAATCCGCGCTCGAGGATGCGATCTTCGACTTCGACTGGATGCGGGAGAACAAGAGCTCCTTCGGCACCGGCTGCATGATCGTCATGGACAATTCGGTGGACGTGGTGAAGGCGATCTGGCGCCTCTCCTCCTTCTTCAAGCACGAGAGCTGCGGCCAGTGCACCCCCTGCCGCGAAGGCACGGGCTGGATGATGCGCGTGATGGAGCGGCTCGTGACGGGCGATGCGGAGATCGAGGAGATCGACATGCTGCTCGACGTGACCAAACAGGTCGAGGGCCACACGATCTGCGCCCTGGGCGATGCCGCGGCCTGGCCGATCCAGGGCCTGATCCGTCACTTCCGCGACGAGATCGAGGACCGCATCAAGGCGAAGCAGACCGGCCGCGTCACCGCGGCCTATGCGGCGGAGTAAACGGAGATCATGCCACGGGCCACGCCATATCTCGCGGATCTGAACGTCGGGCGACCTGTCGCACCGGGCGGCGATCCGCGCGTGGCCCTGCCGCATCCGGCGATGCGGCATGTCGAAAAAGGGCACAGGCCCGGCCTGGACGAGGCGCACGAACGTCTCGCCGTCACACGGGAACCATGGGGACAGCGACCGCGCCTTCGGCGGGCCGGATCTGAGGCAGGCGCGGCTTTTCCGGGAGGAATGCCGTCGCCCCATGGCAGCGGAGTGACCCCATGACGACCCTGAAACCCCTCCTTTTCGCGATGGGCCTCGGCGCCGGCGCCTCGGCGGCGGCGGCCGAACTGCCGCCGCTCAGGGAGGTCGAGGAGATCGACCGGAACATGCTCTGGGCGGCGATCGCGATCGAGGTGTCCGACGAATGCCCGACGCTCGAGGCGCGCAAGCTCAAGGGGCTGAATTTCCTCTGGGGGCTGAAGCGGCAGGCGTCGTCCATGGGCTACAGCGACGCGCAGATCCGCTCCTACGTCGAAAGCGACGCCGAGGAGGCGCGCATCCGGCGGCTCGGCGAGAGCTATGTGCGCCGGGCGGGCTTCGATCCGAAGACGGAGGCGGGGCTCTGCGCCTTCGGCCGGGCGGAGATCGCGCGCGGCTCGCTGATCGGGTCCTTCCTGAGGAGCACGCGATGATCCGGCACCTTGCATATCCCGCGCTGATCGCGTTGATGGCCGCACCGGCCTCCGCCGCGCCGATCACCGAAGATCCCGAAATCAAGTCCGTGATGATCGAGAACATGATCGTTACCGAACTGACCTCCCTCTGTCCGGGCCTCGCGCCGCGCACCCGGCAGGTGAACGCACAGGCGAAGTCCATGTTGGCCCGCATCACCGAAAAGGGATATGGCGCCGACGAGGTGCAGGCGCTCCAGGACCCGGCCTATCTGGCCGAGCTGTCGCGCGAGTCGGACGCATTCTTCGCCGCCAACGGCGTCGAGAAACGGAACACGGAGGCGATGTGCGCCTTCGGCAAAGCGCAGATTGCCGCGCGCTCCCCGCTCGGCAAACTCATGAAGAACAGGTGATCTCCTATGGCAGATACGCGCAAAATCATCATTGACGGGAACGAGATCGAGGTCGATCCGGCCATGACGATCCTCCAGGCCTGCGAAGTGGCCGGGATCGAGGTGCCGCGGTTCTGCTATCACGAACGGCTGTCCATCGCGGGCAACTGCCGCATGTGCCTCGTCGAGGTCGTGGGCGGACCGCCGAAGCCCGCCGCCTCCTGTGCGATGCAGATCAAGGACCTGCGTCCGGGACCGGAAGGCCAGCCGCCGGTGGTGAAGACCAATTCGCCGATGGTGAAGAAGGCGCGCGAGGGGGTGATGGAATTCCTGCTCATCAACCACCCGCTCGACTGCCCGATCTGCGACCAGGGCGGCGAATGCGACCTCCAGGACCAGGCGATGGCCTATGGCGTCGATTTCTCGCGCTACCGCGAGCCGAAGCGCGCGACCGAGGACCTGAACCTCGGGCCGCTCGTCGCGACGACGATGACGCGCTGCATCTCCTGCACCCGCTGCGTGCGCTTCACGACCGAGGTCGCGGGGATCACCCAGATGGGCCAGACGGGCCGGGGCGAGGACAGCGAGATCACGAGCTATCTCAACGAGACGCTGCATTCGAACCTTCAGGGCAACATCATCGACCTCTGTCCGGTCGGCGCGCTGACCTCGAAGCCCTATGCCTTCACCGCGCGTCCCTGGGAGCTGACGAAGACGGAGACGATCGACGTCATGGACGCGATGGGGGCGAATATCCGCGTGGACACGAAGGGGCGCGAGGTCATGCGCATCCTGCCGCGCAACCATGACGCGGTGAACGAGGAGTGGATCTCCGACAAGACGCGCTTCGTCTGGGACGGCCTGCGCCGCCAGCGCCTCGACCGGCCCTATGTGCGCCGCGACGGGAAGCTGAAGCCCGCCACCTGGGCGGAGGCGCTCGGGGCGGCCGCGGCCGCGATGAAGGGCAAGAAGGTCGCGGGGCTCGTCGGCGATCTCGCCCCCGTCGAGGCGGTCTATGCGCTCAAGGGGCTGGTCGAGGGGCTCGGCGGCTCGGTCGAATGCCGCACCGACGGTGCGCGCCTTCCGGCGGGCAACCGTGCGGCCTATGCCGGCACCGCCCGGATCGAGGATATCGACGACGCGCAGATGATCCTGATGATCGGCAGCAACCCGCGCGACGAGGCGCCGGTGCTCAACGCGCGGATCCGCAAGGCCTGGGCGAAGGGCGCGCAGGTCGGGCTGGTGGGCGAGGCGGTCGACCTGACCTATGGCTACGACCATATCGGCACCGACCGCGCGGCGCTGCAATCGCTTCTGGACGAGGAGATCTCCGAGGAGACGAAGGCGACGCAATCGCTGATCATCGTCGGCGCGGGCGCGATCGGCGAGGCCGATGGCGAGGCCGTTCTCTCCACCGCGATGCAGATCGCAGAGGCCACCAATTCGCGCCTGATGATCCTGCACACCGCCGCCTCCCGCGTGGGGGCGATGGATGTGGATGCGACGACCGAGGGCGGGCTGAGCGCGGCGCTCGACGGGGCCGAGGTGATCTACAACCTCGGCGCGGACGAGGTCGAGATCGGGGACGGCGCCTTCGTGATCTACCAGGGCTCGCATGGCGACCGCGGCGCACACCGCGCCGACGTGATCCTGCCGGGCGCGGCCTATACCGAGGAGAACGGGCTCTTCGTGAACCTCGAGGGCCGTCCGCAGCTCGCGCTGCGCGCCGCCTTCCCGCCGGGAGAGGCAAAGGAGAACTGGGCGATCCTGCGGGCGCTCTCGGCCGAGGCGGGGGCGCAACTGCCCTACGATTCGCTCGCGCAGCTGCGCAACGCGCTGATCGCGGAGGTGCCGCACCTGTCGCAGATCGACACGGTGGCGGAGAACGAATGGCTGCCGCTTCCGGCCGCGCCGCTCGGCAAGGCGAGCTTCCGCAACGCGGTGAAGGATTTCTACCTCACCAACCCGATCGCGCGCGCCTCGGTGCTGATGGCCGAACTCTCGGCCATGGCGAAGGCGCGCGACGCGGCGCCGGTGGCCGCCGAATGATGGCCGCGGCGCCCGCATATCCCGCGGCGACGGCCGCGCTCGCCCTGACGGCGCTGGCACAGGTCTCCGCCTGCGCCGCGCCGGAGGGTGCGGCCGATCCCGGCGTGCGGGCGCAGAGCGACTATCTGGGCGTGGAGACACGTCTTCTGGACGGCGATCTGGTGAATTTCTTCGTCGCGGCACGGGGCGAGGGCGCCAGGGAAAACGTGGTGGCCTATGCGGATTGCGCCGCCGCGCAATATGCGCTGATCCGGGGATACGGGTTTGCGCGTCATGTGCGCACGAATGTCGCACAAGAGGGTGGAATTTGGCGCGCGGATGCTGTTTACACCATCTCGCCAGCGCTCCCCGACGGTTTGCGCCAGCTCGACGCCGAAGTCGTCGTCGCGAACTGCCGGGACAACGGAATACCGACGGTGTGAAAGGCTAGGACGACATGGTCGAATTTTTCACGACAACAAATCTGGGGATCTTTCTGCTCACGCTCGGGCAGATCTTGCTGGTCCTCGTGCCGCTCTTCGTGGCCCTCGCCTTTCTGATGTACGGCGACCGCAAGATCTGGGCCGCGGTCCAGATGCGCAAGGGGCCGAATATCGTCGGTATCTTCGGCCTGTTGCAGTCCTTCGCGGACTTCATCAAGTACCTCGTCAAGGAGGTGGTGGTGCCGGCCGGGGCGGACAAGTTCGTCTTCTACCTCGCGCCGATGATCACCTTCGTCACCGCCTGCATCGCCTGGGTCGTGATTCCCTGGAACGACGGCTGGGTGGTCTCCGACATCAACGTCGCGATCCTCTACATCTTCGCGATCTCCTCGCTCGAGGTCTACGGCGTGATCATGGGCGGCTGGGCGTCGAACTCGAAATACCCGTTCCTGGGCTCGCTGCGCTCGGCGGCGCAGATGATCTCCTACGAGGTCTCCATCGGCCTCATCATCATCGGCGTGATCATCTCCACCGGGTCGCTCAACCTCGGCGACATCGTCATGGCGCAGAAGGGGAGCTATGGCCTCTTCTCCTGGTACTGGCTGCCGCATCTGCCGATGGTCGTGCTGTTCTTCGTCTCCGCCCTTGCGGAGACCAACCGCCCGCCCTTCGACCTGCCGGAGGCGGAATCCGAACTCGTCGCGGGCTACCAGGTCGAATATTCCTCGACGCCCTTCCTGCTGTTCATGATCGGCGAGCTGATGGCGGTGGTGCTGATGTGCGCGCTCGTCTCGCTCCTGTTCTTCGGCGGCTGGCTGTCGCCCATTCCGGGCCTGCCCGACGGCATCCTGTGGTTCGTTCTCAAGATGCTCGTGGCCTTCTTCATCTTCGCGATGGTGAAAGCCATCGTGCCGCGCTACCGCTACGACCAGCTGATGCGCATCGGCTGGAAGGTCTTCCTCCCGCTCTCGCTCTTCTGGGTCGTCCTGGTCGCGTTCCTTGCAAAATTCGAAGTCTTCGGCGGGGCCTATGCCCGCTGGGCGATTGGAGGCTGATCCATGGCGCTCGATTACACCCGCGCAGCCAAATACTTCCTGATGACCGACATCTGGACCGGTTTCAAAATCGGGCTGCGCTATTTCTTCGCCCCCAAGGCGACGATCAACTACCCGCATGAAAAGGGCCCGCTCTCGCCGCGCTTCCGCGGCGAGCACGCGCTGCGCCGCTATCCCAACGGAGAGGAACGCTGCATCGCCTGCAAGCTCTGCGAGGCGATCTGTCCGGCGCAGGCGATCACCATCGACGCCGAACCGCGCGAGGACGGCTCGCGCCGCACCACGCGCTACGACATCGACATGACGAAATGTATCTACTGCGGCTTCTGCCAGGAGGCCTGCCCGGTGGATGCGATCGTCGAAGGACCGAATTTCGAATTCTCGACCGAGACGCGGGAGGAGCTGTTCTACGACAAGCAGAAGCTTCTCGACAACGGTGCCCGCTGGGAGGCGGAGATCGCGCGCAATCTCGAGCTCGACGCTCCCTATCGCTGAGGATGTGACCCGCGCATGACCGATTTCGCCAAGATGTTCGGAGAGATGATGGAGCAGAGCCAGAAGATGGCCGCTGCCTTCAACCCGGCGCTCCAGAATTTTCAGGTGCCCGCGTTCGACAAGCTCTTCCCGACCATGACCAAGGCGCAGATGGACATGCTCTGGGGCAATGCCTTCAACCCCGACGGGCTCGACAGCAAGACGCGGCTCCTGGTGATCCTCGCGGGGCTCACCGCCCAGGGGGCGCAGGCGGAGATCCCGTTCAAGATGACGGTCCGCCACGCGCTCGAGGCGGGGGCGACGAAAAAAGAGATCGCGGAAGTGATCTATCAAATGTCAATGCTGGGCGGCGTCCCGGCGATGTCAAAGGCACTGGAGTTGGCGCAGGGCGTCTTCTCCGAGACGCAGGAGGACAGTGAATGACTGTCGCGGATTTCGCATTCTATTGTTTCGCCATCCTGATACTGGCGGCCGGCACCTTCACGGTGGTCGCGAAGAACCCGGTGCATTCGGTGCTCTGGCTCATCCTGACCTTCCTGTCGGCGGCCGGGCTCTTCGTGCTGCTGGGCGCGGAATTCGTCGCCATGCTCCTGATCATCGTCTATGTCGGCGCGGTCATGGTGCTGTTCCTCTTCGTCGTGATGATGCTCGACGTCGATTTCGCGGAGCTGAAGGCGGGGATGGCGAAATACCTGCCCTTCGCGCTGCTGATCGGGGCGGTCCTGCTGATGCAGCTGGGGCTGGCCTTCGGGGACTGGACCGTCGCGGAGGGCGCGGAGGGGCTGCGCCGCTCGGTGACGCCGGATACCGCGGAGGTGCACAACACCGCCGCGCTCGGGCTGCTGATGTACGACAAATACCTGATGCTCTTCCAGCTCGCGGGTCTCGTGCTCCTGGTCTCGATGATCGGGGCGATCGTGCTCACGCTGCGCCACCGCTCCGACGTGAAGCGCCAGAACGTGCTCGCGCAGATGTATCGCGATCCGGGCGAGGCGATGCAGATCAAGGACGTGAAGCCGGGGCAGGGGCTCTGAGCCCCGCCCGCAGCCAAGATTTCACGGGGCGACAGCCGGGCCGCCCCGCGACGAAGGCCGCCAGAGTGCGGCGAGAGAACAAGAACTGAGGGACGACATGGTCGGACTTGAACATTACCTGACAGTCGCGGGCGCGCTGTTTGTCATCGGCATCTTCGGTCTTTTCCTGAACCGCAAGAACGTCATCATCATCCTGATGTCCATCGAGATGATCCTGCTGTCGGTCAATATCAACCTGGTCGCCTTCTCCTCCTTCCTGGGGGATCTGACGGGACAGATCTTCACGATGCTCGTGCTCACCGTCGCGGCCGCCGAGGCGGCCATCGGCCTCGCGATCCTCGTGAGCTTCTTCCGCAACCGCGGCACGATCGACGTCCAGGACGTCAACGTGATGAAAGGGTAACAGGCATGGAAACGATCATCCTCTTCGCGCCGCTCGTCGGCGCCGTCATCGCGGGCTTCGGCTGGCGGCTGATCGGAGAGAAGGCGGCGCAATATCTGACGACCGGCCTTCTGTTCCTCGCCGCGATCCTGAGCTGGATCGTCTTCCTGACCTTCGACGGGACGACCGAACACGTCACCGTGCTGCGCTGGCTCGACAGCGGTTCGCTCACCGCGGACTGGGGCATCCGCCTCGACCGGCTGACCGCGATCATGCTGATCGTGGTGAACACGGTCTCCGCCCTCGTGCACATGTATTCGCTGGGCTACATGGCCCATGACGAGAACTTCGGCCATGACGAGCCCTACCGGGCGCGCTTCTTCGCCTACCTGTCGCTCTTCACCTTCGCCATGCTGATGCTGGTGACCGCCGACAACCTCATCCAGATGTTCTTCGGCTGGGAGGGCGTCGGCCTCGCCTCCTACCTGCTGATCGGATTCTATTTCAGGAAACCCTCGGCGGGCGCGGCCTCGATGAAGGCGTTCATCGTCAACCGGGTGGGCGATTTCGGCTTCATCCTCGGCATCGCGGCGCTGTTCTTCCTCACGGACAGCGTGCGCTTCGACGAAATCTTCGCCCAGGGGGCGGCGCTCGCGGACACGCAGCTGCACTTCCTCTGGACCGAATGGAACGCGGCGAACCTGATCGCCTTCCTGCTCTTCGTCGGCGCGATGGGAAAATCGGCGCAGCTCTTCCTGCACACCTGGCTTCCCGACGCGATGGAAGGCCCGACCCCGGTCTCCGCGCTCATCCACGCCGCCACCATGGTGACCGCGGGCGTCTTCCTCGTCTGCCGCATGTCGCCGATCTTTGAATATGCGCCGGCCGCGCAGACCTTCGTGATCTATATCGGCGCCTCGACCGCCTTCTTCGCGGCCACCGTCGGCCTCGTGCAGAACGACATCAAGCGCGTCATCGCCTATTCGACCTGTTCGCAGCTCGGCTACATGTTCGTTGCCGCGGGCGCCGGCGCCTACGGCCCGGCGATGTTCCACCTGCTGACCCACGCCTTCTTCAAGGCGATGCTCTTCCTCGGCGCGGGCTCGGTCATCACCGCGATGCACCACGAACAGGACATGCGCAACTACGGCGCGCTGCGCAAGAAGATCCCCTTCACCTTCTGGATGATGGTGATCGGCACGCTCGCCATCACCGGCGTCGGCATCCCGCTCACCCATATCGGCTTTGCCGGCTACCTGTCCAAGGACGCGATCGTCGAGAGCGCCTATGCCTCCGGCGTCGGCTATGCCTTCTGGATGCTGGTGATCGCGGCGCTCTTCACCTCCTTCTACTCCTGGCGCCTGATCTTCCTCACCTTCTTCGGCAAGGAACGCGGCGACCACCATGCCCATGAACACGCCCATGAAAGCCCGCTCGTGATGCTGATCCCGATCGGCGCGCTCTCGCTCGGCGCGATCTTCGGCGGGATGATCTGGTACAACGCCTTCTTCGGCGACCATGACCGGTTCACCGAATTCTTCGGCCTGCCGCACCACGCCGAGGAGACCGTCGCGGAAGGCGAGGGCGCCGGCGAAGGCGATCTCGAGCTTCTGCAAACGCAGGACGAGGACACGATCGTCGCCGAAGGCGTCGAGGCGGACCATTCCGCGGAGGCGGCGGTCACGGGCGCCATCTTCATCGGGCCGGAGAACACCGTGCTCGACGATGCGCACCATGTCCCGACCTGGGTCAAGGTCTCGCCCTTCATCGCCATGCTGATCGGCCTGATCACGGCGCTGTGGTTCTACATCTGGAGCCCCGCGACGCCGCGACGCCTCGCCGCGAGCCAGCCGGTCGCCTACCGCTTCCTGCTCAACAAGTGGTATTTCGACGAGGTCTATGACGTGATCTTCGTGCGTCCGGCGCTCGGCCTCGGCCGCGTCCTGTGGAAACGCGGCGACGAGCGCACCATCGACGGCGTGATCAACGGCGTCGCCATGGGCATCGTGCCCTTCTTCACGCGGCTCGCGGGCCGTGCGCAGTCGGGCTTCATCTTCACTTATGCGTTCAGCATGGTTCTGGGGATTGTGATCTTGATTACCTGGATGTCGATCGCGGGAGGGACGAACTGATGGATAACGTCCTCTCCTTCGTCACCTTCCTTCCGACGGTGGCCGCGCTCGTCCTCGCGCTCTTCCTGCGCGGCGACGACGAGACCGCCCAACTCAACGCCAAGCGCCTCGCCCTCTTCGCGACGATCATCACCTTCCTGGTGTCGCTCTTCATCCTCTTCGGCTTCGATCCCTCCGACACGGGCTTCCAGATGGTCGAGGAGGCCGACTGGATCATGGGCCTGCAATACAAGATGGGCGTGGACGGCATTTCCGTCCTGTTCATCATGCTCACCACCGCGCTCATGCCGCTGGTGATCTGGTCCGCCTGGGACGTGACGACGCGCGTCAAGGAATACATGATCGCCTTCCTGCTCCTGGAAACGCTCATGCTCGGCGTCTTCGCGGCGCTCGACCTGTTCCTCTTCTACCTCTTCTTCGAGGGCGGGCTCATTCCGATGTTCCTCATCATCGGGATCTGGGGCGGGGTGAACCGCATCTACGCGGCGTTCAAGTTCTTCCTCTACACCTTCCTCGGCTCGGTGCTGATGCTGGTGGCGATGATCGCGATGTATATCGACGCGGGCACCACCGACATCGTGCAACTGCTGCAACACGACTTCTCCTCCGACACGATCCAGGTGCTCGGCTTCTCGGTCTTCGGCGGGTTCCAGACGCTCGCCTTCCTCGCCTTCTTCGCCAGCTTCGCGGTGAAGATGCCGATGTGGCCGGTGCACACCTGGCTTCCCGACGCGCACGTCCAGGCGCCGACGGCGGGCTCGGTCGTGCTGGCGGCGATCCTGCTGAAGATGGGCGGCTACGGCTTCCTGCGCTTCTCCATTCCGATGTTCCCGGTCGCCTCCGAATACCTCTCGACCTTCGTGCTCTGGCTCTCGGTGATCGCCATCGTCTATGCCTCGCTCGTCGCGCTGGTCCAGAGCGACATGAAGAAGCTCATCGCCTATTCCTCCGTCGCCCACATGGGCTACGTGACGGCGGGGATCTTCGTGATGAACCAGCAGGGCGTCGAGGGTGCGATCTTCCAGATGCTCTCGCACGGCTTCGTCTCCGGCGCGCTCTTCCTCTGCGTCGGCGTGATCTACGACCGGATGCACACGCGCGAGATCGACGCCTTCGGCGGGCTCGTGAACCGGATGCCGGCCTATGCGGCGGTCTTCCTGTTCTTCACCATGGCGAATGTCGGCCTTCCGGGCACCTCCGGCTTCATCGGGGAATTCCTGACGCTCATGGGCATGTTCCAGGCGAACACCTGGATCGCCCTGGTCGCCGCGACCGGCGTGATCCTCTCGGCGGGCTATGCGCTCTGGCTCTACCGCCGCGTCGTCCTCGGCGATCTCATCAAGGAAAGCCTGAAGTCGATCTCCGACATGAGCGCGCGGGAGAAATGGATCTTCGCCCCGCTCGTCGCGATGACGATCCTGCTCGGGGTCTACCCGTCGCTGGTGACCGACATCATCGGCCCGTCCGTCGAGCTGCTCATCGACAATTACAACGCCGCGCTGCCGACCGAGATGGCCGCAGACGTCGCAAGCCACTGAGGGACAAGGGATATGACCTCTTCCGATTTCTCCATCGTCCTGCCGGAGTTCCTTCTGGTCACCTATGGCATGGTGGCGCTGCTCGTCGCCGTCTACACCGGCAAGGACAAGGTCGCGGGCGCCGTCACCTGGCTCACCGCGGCCGTCTTCGTCCTCATCGCGCTGATCATCGGGCTCGGCGCGGGCGGCACCCATCGCGCCTTCGACGGCATGTTCATCGACGACGCCTTCTCGCGCTTCGCCAAGGTCGGCGTGCTGCTCGCGGGGGCGGCGGTGCTGGTGATGTCCTTCGACTTCATGGTGAAGCGCGGCATCGCGAAATTCGAATACCCGATCCTCGTGCTGTTCTCGACGGTCGGGATGATGGTCATGGTCTCCGCCGGAGACCTCATGGCGCTCTATCTCGGGCTCGAGCTCATGTCGCTCTCGCTCTACGTCATCGCCTCCTTCCGCCGCGACAGCGTGAAATCCACCGAATCCGGCCTCAAGTATTTCGTGCTCGGTTCGCTCTCCTCGGGCCTGCTGCTCTATGGCGCCTCGCTCACCTACGGGTTCGCCGGCACGACCTCCTTCGAGGGCATCCTGACCGTGGTGCGCGACGACGTGCCGCTGGGCGTGCTCTTCGGCCTCGTCTTCATCATGACGGGGCTCGCGTTCAAGGTCTCCGCCGTGCCCTTCCACATGTGGACCCCGGACGTCTACGAGGGCGCGCCGACCCCCACCACCGCCTTCTTCGCCACCGCGCCGAAACTCGCGGCCATGGGCCTCTTCGCCCGCGTGCTCCACGACGCCTTCGGTGGCATTCCGGGTGACTGGCAGCAGGTGCTCACGGTGATCGCGGTCGCGACGATGTTCTGGGGCGCCTTCGCCGGCATCGGGCAGACGAACATCAAGCGCCTGATGGCCTATTCCTCGATCACCCACATGGGCTTCGCGCTCATGGGGCTCGCTGCCGCGAATGCCGCGGGCGTGCAATCGGCGCTGATCTACATGGCGATCTACATCGCGATGAACATCGGCACCTTCGCCTTCATCCTCACGATGGAACGGGACGGGCAGCCGGTGACGGATCTCTCCGCGCTCAACCTCTACTGGCGCAGCTCGCCGGTGAAGGCGCTGGCGCTCCTCATCCTCATGTTCTCGCTCGCCGGCGTGCCGCCGATGCTCGGCTTCTTCGGCAAGCTCGCCGTGCTCCAGGCGGCCTGGGGCGCGGGGCTCGGCTGGCTCGCGGTCCTGGGCGTGATCGCCTCGGTGATCGGCGCCTTCTACTACCTGCGCATCGTCTACTACATGTATTTCGGGGCGGAGACCGAACCGCTCGACACCGGGTCCAATCCGGTCGCCTTCGCAATGCTCACGGTGAGCGCGCTCATCATGCTCGTGGGGATCGTGAACATGTTCGGCGTCGAAACCATGGCGGCGATCGCGGCCGATGCACTTGTCAACTGACGCGCTGCGCTGGCCCGACGGCGTCGGGCGGCGCGTCCTGCCCACGGTGGACAGCACGATGTCGGAGGCCGCGCGCGTCGCGGCCTCTTCCGCATTGCCGCAATGGATCCTCGCCCTGTCGCAAAGCGCCGCGCATGGCCGGCGCGGCCGCCCCTGGTCGATGCCCGCCGGCAATTTCGCCGCCACCCTCCTCATGTTCCCCAAAGAGGCGCCCGCGGGCGTCGCCCTGCGCAGCTTCGTCGCCTCCCTCGCGCTCTACGACGCCTTCGTGACCGTGACCGGGCGCAGCGCGCCCTTCGCGCTGAAATGGCCCAACGACGTGCTGCTGAACGGCGGCAAGGTGGCGGGGATCCTGCTCGAACGGGGGCCGGCGCATCTCGCCATCGGCATCGGCATCAACCTCGCCGTCGCGCCCGGTGCCGCGGATGTCGAGCCGGGGGCGGTGCCGCCCGTGTCGCTCGTCCACGAGACCGGCGCGCGGGTCGCGCCCGAGGACTTCCTCGACATCCTCGCCCCCGCCTTCGCCCATTGGGAGGCGCAGTTCACCGCCTACGGCTTTGCTCCGATCCGGGAGGCCTGGCTCGCGCGGGCGGCGCGGCTCGGCGAACCGATCCGCGCGCGCACCCTGCGCGAGGAGCATCACGGCACGTTCGAGGGGATCGACAGCGCCGGAAATCTCGTCCTTGCCGCGCCGTCGGGCAGGCTTACCATTCCCGCCGCGGAGGTCTATTTCTGATGCTGCTCTGTATCGACACCGGGAACACCAACACCGTCTTCTCCATCTGGAACGGGTCCGAGATCGTCGCCACCTGGCGCACCTCGACCGAACACCAGCGCACGGCGGACCAGTATTACGTCTGGCTCTCCACCCTCATGAACGTGCGCCGGATCGAGGCGGAGATCACCGAGGTCATCGTCTCCTCGACCGTGCCGCGCGTGGTGTTCAACCTGCGCGTCCTCGCCAACCGCTATTTCGACTGCCGCCCGCTCGTCGTCGGCAAGCCCGAATGCCTGCTGCCCCATGTGCCGCGGGTGGATGTCGGCACGACGGTCGGCCCCGACCGCCTCGTCAATTCCGCGGGCGCCTTCGACCGCTATGGCGGCGACCTCATCGTCGTCGATTTCGGCACCGCGACGACCTTCGACGTGGTGGCCGGGGACGGGGCCTATGTAGGGGGGGTGATCTCGCCGGGGGTCAACACCTCGCTCGAGGGGCTGCACCACGCCGCCGCCGCCCTGCCGCATGTCGACGTGACCATGCCCGAGAAGGTGATCGGGACGAATACGGTCGCCTGCATGCAATCCGGCGTCTTCTGGGGCTATGTCGGCCTCGTGCGCGAAACCTGCAACCGGATCAAGGCGGAATACGGCCGCCCGATGCGGGTGATCGCGACCGGGGGGCTTGCCCCTCTCTTCAATCAGGGTCACAAACTCTTTGATGCCTTCGACGAGTTTCTGACCATTCATGGCCTCGTGGTCATCCACCAGTATAACAAGGAACAGGGTAACCTATGAGCGATCGTCTTCTCTACCTGCCTCTCGGGGGCGCCGGCGAGATCGGCATGAACTGCTACGCCTACGGCTACGGCCCGGTTGGCCAGGAGCGGTTCGTCGTCGTCGATCTCGGCGTGACCTTCCCCTCCATGGACGGCACGCCGGGGGTCGACCTGATCTTCGCCGACGTCCAGTGGCTCGAGGAGCGGAAGGACCGGATCGACGCGATCTTCATCACCCATGCCCACGAGGACCATGTGGGGGCCGTCGGCCATCTCTGGCCCCGGCTCGACGCGCCGATCTATGCGCGCGCCTTCACCGCCCATATCGCGCGGCTGAAGTTCGAGGAGCACGGCCATGACGAGTTGCAGATCAGGACCGTCGCCGCCTGGCCGGAGACGGTCGCGGCGGGGCCCTTCACCGTCGGGTTCCTGCCGGTGTCGCATTCGATCCCCGAAAGCTCCGCGCTGGTGATCGACAGCCCGGCGGGGCGGGTGATCCACACCGGCGACTTCAAGCTCGACGAAAACCCCGTGGTGGGCGAGCCGTTCGACCGCGAGCTGTGGGAAAGCGTCTCCGCGCAGGGCGTGAAGGCCCTGGTCTGCGACTCCACCAATGTCTTCTCGCCCCATCCCGGCCGCTCGGAATCCGAGGTGGTCGGCCCGATCACCGAACTCGTCGCCTCGCTCGACGGGCTGGTGGCGGCCACGACCTTCGCCTCCAATATCGCGCGGGTGCGCACGCTCGCGGAAGCGGGGACGAAGGCCGGGCGCTCCGTCGTCCTGCTCGGCCGGGCGATGCGGCGCATGATCACGGCGGCGATCGAGACGGGCATCATCAACGATTTCCCGAAGACGGTGGCGCCCGAGAACGCCGCGGACATCCCGCATGAGAACCTCATGCTGCTCACCACCGGATCGCAGGGCGAACACCGCGCCGCCACGGCGCAGCTCTCGCGCGGCAAGTATCTCGGGCTGAAGCTCGCGGAGGGAGACACGGTGATCTTCTCCTCGAAGACGATCCCCGGCAACGAGATCTCCGTCGCCCGCATCCTCAACAATTTCTCGGAGATGGGCGTCGACACGATCACCGGCCGCGACGAATACCATGTCTCCGGCCATGCGAACCGGCCCGACCTCGCGCTGCTGCACGAGATCGTCAGGCCGGATGTCGTGGTGCCGATGCACGGCGAGCACCGCCACCTGCGCGAACATGCCAAGCTCGCCGCGGAGGGCGGGTTCCGCGCCATCGTGGCGCCCAACGGCGTGGGCGTCGACCTGGCGGGAGAGGCGCCGCGCGTCAGCGAATATGTCGAGACCGGACGCACCTATCTCGACGGTTCGGTGCAGATCGGCGCGCTCGACGGGATCGTGCGCGACCGGGTGCGGATGTCGATGAACGGGCTCGTGGTCGCGACCGTGATCATCGAGGACGACGAGCCGCTGGGCGATTGCTGGTGCGAGCTGCGCGGGCTTCCCGAGGCGGGCCTGTCGCGCGCGCCGCTGGTCGATGTGCTCGAGGAGGATGTGAACCAGTTCCTGATGCGGGCGGGGAAAAAGACGCTCTCCGACGAGGACAGGCTCGAGGAGGAGATGCGCCGCATCATCCGCAAGACGGTGCAGGACGAGGTGGGCAAGAAGCCCGAGGTGCAGATCGTGATCTCGCGCCTGTCGAGCTGAGGCGAGGGGCGGCGCGCCGCCCCCCGGCCGAAACCGAAGACCGGCACCAAAGGAAAACCCGCGCGGGAGCGCGGGTTTCGTCTGTCTGCCTGACTGTATATCCGGCCGCCTGTCCCGGCAGCCGCGCCGGGGATCAGCCCGTCATGCGCTCGGCAAAGCTCAGCGCGATGAAGCTCGGCAGGTGATCGCCGAGGCCCACGACCTTGCCGTCGTCGTCGCGGCGTCCGCGCCCGCCGCTGCGCGACCTGCTCTCCGACGATTTCGGCGCGGCTTTCGGCTCGTCCTTCGCCTCGGCGCGCGGGGCAGGGGCCTCGGCCTCCGCCTCCGGCCTGTCGGTCTTGCGCTTGCGCGTCCGGCTGCGCTTGGGCTTCTCGGCGCTCTCCTCCTCGGCGGCGGGCGCGTCCGAGGGCGCGGTCCCGAGCGGGTTCTCGAGGCGCGGGATTTCCTTGTCGATCAGCCTTTCGACATCGACGAAATTCTTTTCGTCGCGCGGCTCGCAGATCATGATCGCCTTGCCATCGCGGCCCGCGCGCCCGGTGCGGCCGATCCGGTGCACGTAATCCTCGGCATGGCTCGGCACGTCGAAGTTGAACACATGGGTCACGGAGGGCACGTCGAGCCCGCGCGCCGCCACATCGGAGGCCACGAGGATCTTCAGCCGGCCCTCGCGGAAGTCCTCGAGCGTCGCATTGCGCTTGCTCTGGTCGAGGTCGCCATGGATGGGCGCCGCGTCATAGCCGTATTTCGCGAGCGATTTCGCGACGATATCCACATCCGTCTTGCGGTTGCAAAAGATGATCCCGTTGCGGAGCTTGTCGCCCTCCGCGTCGATCAGCGCCCGCAGGAGCGCGCGCTTCTCGGAGGCGGCGCGGTCGCGGCGCGAGCCCTTGAACATCACCACATGCTGTTCGATCCGTTCGGAGGCGGTCGCCTGGCGCGCCACCTCCACCTTCTCGGGGGCCGAGAGGAAGGTGTTGGTGATCCGCTCGATCTCCGGCGCCATCGTGGCCGAGAAGAACAGGGTCTGGCGGGTGAAGGGCGTGAGCGAGAAGATGCGTTCGATATCGGGGATGAAGCCCATGTCGAGCATCCGGTCCGCCTCGTCCACCACCATGATCTGCACGCCGGTGAGCAGGAGCTTGCCGCGCTCGAAATGGTCGAGCAGCCGGCCGGGCGTCGCGATCAGCACGTCCACGCCCCGGTCGATGAGCTGTTCCTGCTCCTTGAACGACACGCCGCCGATCAGCAGCGCCTTCGTCAGCTTCATGTATTTGGTGTATTGGTCGAAATTCTCGGCCACCTGCGCCGCGAGTTCCCGCGTCGGCGCGAGCACGAGCGAGCGCGGCATCCGCGCCCGCGCGCGGCCCCGGCCCAGCAGCGTGATCATCGGCAGGACGAAGGAGGCGGTCTTGCCGGTGCCGGTCTGGGCGATGCCCAGCACGTCGCGGCCCTGGAGGGCGGGCGGAATGGCCCCCGCCTGGATGGGGGTGGGGGTCTCATAGCCCGCGTCGGTGACGGCCTTGAGAACCTTGGGATCGAGATTGAGATCGGTGAACTTGGTCAAACTGTGCCTTTCGAGATGTGCGGCGGTGAAACGGCCGCGAAATCCCGTGCGGCCCGTCCGGCCATATTGCCGGAACGCTTGTTGCCCCGCGTCATACGCCGCAATCGCGAAAAGGTCAAGAATAGCTGCCCGCCGGCTGCCGTGGAACGTCGCGAGGGCGCCGTGCGTTGTCCGTTCGACGGGCTTTTGCAGCGAAAGGAGACATGCGATGATCAGGAAATACGGATCCGCGAAATGGAGCGGCGGGCTGAAGGACGGCCGCGGCACGCTCTCGACACAGAGCGGTGCGCTGGAGGATCAGCCCTACGGATTCAACACCCGTTTCGAGGAGGGCCGGGGCAGCAATCCCGAGGAGCTGATCGGGGCCGCCCATGCCGGATGTTTCTCCATGGCGCTGTCCAACATCCTCGGCCAGGACGGCATCGTGCCGGAGAGCGTCGAGACGCGCTCCACCATCCACCTGTCGACGGAGGGCGGGCCGAAGATCGTGAAAGCCCATCTCGACGTGACGATCCGCGCGGAGGGCGACCGCGGGACGATCGAGGCCGCCGCGAAGAAGGCAGAGACGGGATGCCCGGTGTCCCAGCTCCTCAATTGCGAGATCACGATGGACCTCCAGATCGCCTGAAGGTTCGAAAAGGGAAAGAATAACGCCGGTTTCTGCATGGAAGCCGGCGTTTTCGTTCGAAAAAGGCAGGTTCAGGAGGCGACGAGCACCGCGTTCTCGAGCACGGCGGCCTGCCAGGTCTCCGGGTCGAGCACCGGTTTCATGTCGCCGCGCAGCGTCACGCGCGCCCCCTCCTCGAGCCCGACGATCGGCTGGTCGAGGTTGACCTGCACCGAGGCGCCGTGATCGGCGCTGCCGCAGAAGGGGCAAAGGCCCATGTCGGAGACGAGGATCAGCTCGCGCACCTCCGCGCCGGGGGTGAGCGGGACGGCATAGCCCGTCAGCTCCATCCCCTCCACACCGTTCTTCAGGCGGTCGGGAAAGCCCTTGCGCACCTCATAGCTCGTCTCGGTGACGATCTCCTCGATGGAGATCCCCTTGAGCAACTCCCAGCCCGGCGCCTCCGCGAAGGTGGCGGTGGCGGTGGTGCAGAGACCTGCGGCGAGCGCGGTGCGGCTGACGAGCGACATTGCATAACCCATGGTGGTGTTTGGTTCGGCGCCATCTTACCCATCCTGCACGCGCTGAATATCCCTTTTCTCGCCGCAAGGCGGAAAATTGCGGACCGCCGGCGCGCCGCCGGGTCAGAGCACGAAGCGCGTGACCAGGATATAGGCCACCGGCGCCAGCAGCACGACCGCGGCGAGGATCCACGCCCCGTCATTGCCGCTCATGCCGATGCCGAGCACGATGAGCGGCACGGAAAGGGCGGGGGGCAGCCCCGGTATGAAGCCGATGACGACGAGCGCGACGCCGAAGATGGCGGTGATGAGCGCGATGAGCGATCGCTGGAACACCCCCTCGATCATGAAGGTCAGCCGCTCGCGCACGAAGGGGGCGATGCGCACCGCCGCCCTGCGCGCCCGGTCGCTCACGAGGTCGAGATTGTCAGCTGGCAATTTCAGCCGGGCGATCGGCCGCGGCAGCCAGATCCCGCGCGAACTGCGCACCATCTGGACCGAGACGAGGACGAGCAATATGCCCGCCACCGCCGGCAGTCCGGGGATGGAGCCGATCAGCAGGACCACCGCCCCCGTGAGCACATAGAGCGGCCCGACGCCGCGCGATTCGATGGTCTCGAGGACATGGCCGAGAGAGACTTTGTCGCGATCCTCGCTGATCTCCTCGAGATCGGCGAAGACGCCGGTGAGATTGTCGTCATCCTGTGGCATGAGCCCTCCTTTCCCAGACCAGACACGCCGGGCGGGAAAAGGTTCCGATCTTTCGGAGCTCAGACCATCATTTCCTTCGTCGCCGACAGTTTCAGCGCCGGATAGTCGCGTTCGATCCGGTCGATGTCCCATTGCAGGCGCGTCAGGAACACCGGGTCGCCGTCATGGTCGTAGGAGATATGCTGCTTGTTGGCGTTGATGAACTTGTCCATCTCCGCCTTCGGTCCCGTCACCCAGCGCGCGGAGGTGAACTGCGAGGCGTCGAAGCGCACGGGAAGCCCGTATTCGAGCTCGATGCGCGAGGCGAGCACCTCGAACTGGAGCGCCCCCACCACGCCGACGATGAAGCCGGAGCCGATGGCCGGCTTGAACACCTTCGCGGCGCCTTCCTCGGCGAATTGCATCAGCGCCTTCTCGAGGTGCTTGGCCTTCATCGGATCGCCCGCGCGCACGCCCTGCAAAAGCTCGGGGGCAAAGCTCGGGATCCCGGTCACGCGGATCTCCTCGCCTTCGGTGAGCGTGTCGCCGATGCGCAATTGCCCGTGGTTCGGAATGCCGATGATGTCGCCGGCCCAGGCCTCCTCGGCAAGCTCCCGGTCCGAGGCCAGAAACAGGACGGGGTTCGAAATCGCCATCGGCTTTTTCGAGCGCACATGGGTAAGCTTCATGCCGCGCCTGAAATGCCCCGACGCGAGGCGGACGAAGGCGACGCGGTCGCGGTGCTTCGGGTCCATGTTCGCCTGCACCTTGAAGACGAAGCCCATCACCTTGGTCTCGTCGGCGGAGATCGGGCGCGGGGAGGCGGCCTGCGGCTGCGGCACGGGTCCGTATTTGCCGATGCCGTCCATCAGCTCCTTCACCCCGAAGGAATTGATCGCGGAGCCGAACCAGATCGGCGTGAGCGTGCCGTCGAGGAAGGCCTGGCGGTCGAAGGGCGGCAACAGCTCGCGCGCCATTTCCAGCTCTTCCCTGAGCTGTTCCAGCAGATGCGCGGGCACATGCTCGGCAAGCTTCGGATCGTCCAGCCCCTCGATCTTGATGCTCTCCGCGACCTTGTTGCGGTCGGCGCGGTCCATCAGCTCGAGCCGGTCGTTGAGCACGTCGTAGCACCCGAGGAAATCGCGCCCGACCCCGATCGGCCAGCTCGCGGGCGTCACGTCGATGGCAAGGTTCTCCTGGATCTCGTCGATGATCTCGAGCGTGTCGCGGCTCTCCCGGTCCATCTTGTTGCAAAACGTCAGGATCGGCAGGTCGCGCAGGCGGCAGACCTCGAAGAGCTTGCGCGTCTGGCTCTCCACCCCCTTCGCCCCGTCGATCACCATGATCGCCGCGTCCACCGCGGTGAGCGTGCGATAGGTGTCCTCGGAGAAATCCGAGTGGCCGGGCGTGTCCACGAGGTTGAAACGATAGCCCGAGAAATCGAAGGACATGGCCGAGGCCGACACGGAGATCCCGCGATCCTTCTCCATCTGCATGAAGTCCGACCGCGTCCGCCGCGCCTCGCCCTTGGCGCGCACCTGCCCGGCCATCTGGATCGCGCCGCCGTGAAGCAGGAACTTCTCCGTCAGCGTCGTCTTCCCGGCGTCCGGGTGCGAGATGATGGCGAAGGTCCGGCGACGGGCGATCTCCGGCGGCAATTCGGGGGCGTTATGCAAGCGATCCAACATGCGCGCTCATATACGCGCGGGCGGGGGGCACGGCAAGCGGCGCCGTCGCGCGCGCGCCTGTTTCCTTTGCTGCAAAAAAACTCAGCTGCCCGAGGCCGCCCGCAGCAGGTCCGCCGCCACCGAAGGCTCCAGCATCCCGTCGCGCAGCTCGAAGGCGCGCGGCATCTCCGCACTCCGCCCGGTGTCGAGGCGGGCGCGGATCTCGGCCGGAAGATGGGGCGTCAGCCGGCCGTCCACGAACATGCTCTCGGCCGCGATGCCCTCGGCATAGATGATCTCGTGGCTGTCGAAGAGGATCTGGAAGTAATCGACGAAACCGCCTTCGGACTGGATCACCGAACTGCCGTTGACCAGCAGCTTCGCCTTGACCAGCACCTCGGCCCGGCCCGCGCGGACATGGTCCCGGCGCTGGTAGATGAAGATGCGGTGATTGGGCGACACGGTCAGGTCGTGCTCGTTGTTGAGCGCACCCTTGCGGATGACGATCGGGGCGAAGGCGCCGGTGGCGCGGATTGTCTGCTGGCCGATCCAGCGCACCTCCTGCGCGCCGTGGTCGCGGGTGAGGACGCGGTCGCCGACCCGGATCTCCTCGATCGGCTTCTGCGCCCCGTTCGCCAGCGTGATGCGCGTGCCGCGGGTGAAGGCGACGGAGGCGATCTCCGCCAGCCGGGTGCGGGCGGTCTCGCGGTCGAGGGTGACGAGCGCGTAATCCGTGTCTGGCCGGAGCGGCGCGAAGGGCAGCAGATAGGTGGCCTCGATCAGCCCCTCGGGATCGGTCTCCACGAGGACGAGCACTTCGACGGTGACGCCGGACCCGGCCATGAAGATCGCCACGCAGTCGAGATGCAGGGGCGCACCCGCTGTGCCGGCCTCGCTGTCCGCGGCGATGCGGAGCACGGCTTCGGCGCCGACCCGGAGCGCGAGGCGCAGGCGCGGGGCCTGCCGGCGCAGGCGGTAGACATCGGCAAGCTCCATCTCGCCGGCATGGCTGAGCGCGTCGCCGAGGTTGACGCCGCCTGTCACCCGGAAATCCTCCGCCCGGTAGACCGGTACCGTCTGCACCGGCAACCCGGCGTCCCGCTCCGCGCGCCAGCCCGGCGCGGAGAGGTCTTCGGGGCCGGAACCGCCGGCGTTGCGCATCCTGTCTGCCATCCGTCCCCCCGGACTGTCCTGCATGTGGTCTTCGCGGACCCCCTGTCCGCCGTTCGGCACGTCGCCATGGCCGCGGCGGGGTCCACGCTCCCGGAGCTTGTCCTGCCCTCGTTCCGCGCGCGTCCTGCCGCCTGCTGCAAAGCAGCATCCATTATGGCGTGAAACAAATCTACTGTATACAGGGCAGAGCGGAAACATTCCGTTTCCTTTTCCTCACATTTGCGCGAGAGGGAGCGCCCCTTTGGCCCCTCCGGCGCGCCTCGCGCGATGCCGCAGTCGCGGGGGGCAGTCGCGGGGGGAGGTGACAGGCGCGCGGGCGCGGGCTAGAACCGCGGGGAAAGCCGCAAAGGGAGAACAGGCATGGATCTCGGGATCAGGGGAAAGCGCGCGCTGGTCTGCGCCTCGTCGAAAGGGCTCGGACGCGGCTGCGCGCGGGCGCTTGCGGAGGCGGGCGTCGATCTGGTGATGAACGCCCGCGGGGCCGACGCGCTCGAGGCGGCGGCGAAGGAGATCGCGGCGGAATTCGGCGTCTCCGTGGAGACGGTCGCCGCGGATGTGAGCACGGAGGAGGGGCGCGCGGCCCTGATCGAGGCGGCCGGCCCCGTGGACATCCTCGTCAACAATGCCGGCGGCCCGCCGCCGGGGATGTGGACCGACTGGGAGCGGGAGGATTTCATCCGCGCGCTCGACGCCAACATGCTCGCCCCCATCGCGCTCATCAAGGCGCTGGTCCCCGGCATGATCGAACGCGGCTGGGGCCGGGTGGTGAACATCACCTCCGTGTCGGTGAAGGAACCGATCGCCGCGCTGGGCCTGTCGAATTCGGCGCGCGCGGGGCTGACCGGCTATGTCGCCGGCACGTCGCGCCAGGTCGCGGGGCAGGGCGTGATCATGAACAACCTGCTTCCGGGGATGCACGCGACCGACCGCACCGCCTTTCTCGACGAGGCGCGCGCGGCGCAGAGCGGCCGGTCCGTCGCCGAGATCCGGGCGGGCAAGGAGGCGAATATCCCGGTCGGCCGCTACGGCACGCCTGAGGACTTCGGCGCCACCTGTGCCTTCATGTGCTCGCAATACGCGGGATTCATGGTCGGGCAGAACATCCTGCTCGACGGCGGCGCGTTCAATTCGACGATGTGAGCGGGCGGGCGGCGGCTGTTGCTAAGGCCGGGGGCGGCTGCTAGGACAGCGTGGAATTCCTGTCAGACTGGGCGTGCCCGTGACCGATCCCCGCCTCGAAATCCGCAACATCACCCGTGTCTTTGCGGGACGGCCGGTGGTGTCCGACGTGTCGCTGAAGGTGATGCCGGGACAGGTGACCTGCCTGCTCGGCCCCTCGGGCTGCGGCAAGTCGACGACGCTGCGCATCATCGCGGGCGTCGACATGCAGGACCGCGGAGAGATCCATGTGGACGGCCGGCTGGTCTGCGACACGGTCTACCGCGTGCCGCCCGAGCGGCGGTCCATCGGGCTGATGTTCCAGGATTTCGCGCTCTTCCCGCATCTTTCCGTGCGTGACAACGTCGCCTTCGGCCTGCGTGGCGACAAGGCGGCCAGGCGGCGGCGGGTCGAGGAACTGCTCGACAGGGTGGGGCTCCTGTCCGCCCTCGCGAAATACCCGCACGAATTGTCAGGCGGCGAACAGCAGCGCGTCGCGCTCGCCCGTGCGCTCGCGCCACGCCCCTCGATCATGCTGATGGACGAACCCTTCTCCGGGCTCGACGAGCGGCTGAAGGACGAGATCCGCGACAGCACGCTCGACGTGCTGAAGGAAGAGGGCGCGGCGGTTCTGCTGGTCACCCATGAGCCGCATGAGGCGATGCGCATGGCCGACGAGATCGCGCTGATGCGGGACGGCCGGATCGTGCAGCAGGGCGCGCCCTACAATATCTACAACGCCCCCGTGGACCGGCAGGCCGCCGCCTTCTTCAGCGACATCAACGTCCTCCGCGGCACGGTGCGCAACATGTCGGTGACGACGCCCTTCGGGGAATTCCTCTGCCCGCCGCGCCCGGACGGGTCCGAGGTCGAGATTGTCATCCGGCCGCAGCATCTGCGCATCGACTTCGACCGTGCCGGACGGGGGCCGGATCCGACGCCCGAGGACGGCACGCCGGCCCGCGCCGTGGTCGAACGCGCGCGCTTCATGGGGCGCGAAAGCCTCGTCGAATTCCGCATGGACCATGACGGAAGCGTGCTGAAGGCGACGGTGCCCTCGGTCTTCCTGCCGAAACCCGGCCGGCCGATGTGGCTGATGATGCGCCGCGACCGCTGTTTCGTCTTTCCGGTGCCGGGACCGGGCAGCTAGCGCATCCGCTCCTGCGCCTTCGCGAAATCCGCGAGCGTCCTGCCCGGCTCGTCGCGGAACCGCGCGCCGGTGTCGATCAGGCTCTCGATCCGTTCGACGCGGAAGACGCGGAAGGCCTCGCGCAGCTCGCACCAGCCGCCCATCGTCCAGACCCGCCCCCAGTAGTCGAGTTGCAGCGGCCGCACGATGCGGTTCGTCCGCGTGCCGTCAGGGGCGAGATAGGCCAGGCGCAGCCGCTTCCTTTCCCGCACCGCCTCGCGCAGGAGCGGCATGTGCCGGAACCCGGCCTGCGCATCGGCAAAGGGAAAGACGCTCAGCCCCCAGCCCTCGTGCGGCGGCCCGGCATTCTCCGGCAGCACCGCGTCGATCTTCGCGGCGAGGCTCCGCGCGCTTTTCGCGAGTTCGGGGTCCGAGGCTTCGCCCAGGATCGCGACGGCGAGGTGCAGCGCCTCGAGCTCCTCCATCGAGAGGTTCATCGGCGGCAGGGTGACGGGGGCCGTGACCCTGTAGCCGAGGCCGCGCTCCCCCTCGACCGGAACGCCCGAGGCCATGAGCGTCGCCATGTCGCGCCAGATCGTGCGCTCGGAGACGCGGAGCCGGCGGGCGAGGTCGCGCCCGGTGTGGCGCCGGCCGTCGCGCAGGATGCCGATCAGGGCGAACAGGCGCTCGCTGCGCCGGGCCTGCGACTGCTTGCGGCCGCCGGCCATGGGTCAGGCTCCCGCCCGGCCGGGGCAGGGGCGGGTCTTGCGGAGATGCGTCATCCTCTTCCTCCGATTCGGGCCCCGGCGGTCCGGGGTAGGGCGCGTACAACAGACATAAACCTGTCAGTTGCATTTTTCCACCCGCCCCCGCCGCGCCAATGTTGTGCAACCGGCCCCTCGGGACGTTTTTGCCCTTTTCCTCGGCGGGACGGGCGCCTAATCCTAGGCCCTGAAAGATTTGGAAGACGGGCCCCGGCCCCTCTCAGACGGAGACTGTCATGCTCAACAACATCGGCCTTCCCGGCCTTCTGCTCATCGCCATCGTGGTGCTCGTCCTGTTCGGACGCGGCAAGATCTCGAGCCTCATGGGAGAGGTCGGCAAGGGCATCACCTCCTTCAAGAAAGGCATTTCCGAGGGCAACGAGGAAATCGAGAAGGAAAAGCTCGAGAACGCGCGCAACGTCACGCCCGAAGAGGAAAAGGACAAGGTCTGATCCCCTCCCGGCGGGGCGGATCCCGCCGCAGGTCCGGGCGCCGTGCTGGCGCCCTTCTCTTTCGGTCGTCGTGACAAAGGCTTAGCGCATGTTCTTCGCTCAGATGCCGCAGCTCAGGCTGTTCTTTGACATCGGCATGTCGGAAATGCTGGTGATCGGGGTGGTGGCCCTCATCGTGGTCGGTCCGAAGGATCTCCCGGCGATGTTCCGCACGCTCGGGCGCTTCACGGCACGGGCAAAGGCGATGGCGCGCGAATTTTCCCGCGCGATGGAGGCGGCGGCGGACGAGAGCGGCCTCAACGAAGCCTCGAGCGCGCTGAAGGCCGCCTCCAATCCGAAGAAATTCGGCCTCGACAAGCTCAACGAGGCGGCCGACCAGTTCGAGAAATGGGACCCGATGAAGGCGGCGGACGGAAAGCCGGCGCCGAAGACGACGCAGCTCGGCAAGGACGAGGCCGCGCCCGACCACGCGGATCCCGCCGCGGAGGCCGAGGCGGATGCGGCGGATGCGGCCACGGGCGCAGCGCAGGTGGCGACGAACCGTGCGGAGGCCGAGGCGGCGGCCGGGGCGGAGGTGCCCGCCGCCGCACCCGCGACCGGCAAGGCCGCGGCGAAGAAGACCGCCGCGAAGAAGAAGACCGCCGCGAAGACGGCGGATGCGAAAACATCCGATGCGAAGACGGCGGCGAAGGCCGCGACCGCGAAGACGGCGCCGGCCAGGAAGACCCCCGCGAAGACGGCGCAGGCCAGGGGCGCGGCAAAGAAGGCCACGGCGGACAAACCGGCGCCGAAGACGGAAGGTGAGGCATGAGCGACAGCGATATCGACGACAGCACGGCGCCGCTGATCGAGCATCTCGCGGAGCTGCGCACCCGGATCATCCGCTCGGCGCTCGCCTTCATCGTCGCGATGGTGCTCGTCTTCGCCGTCGGCGGGCAGGTGCTCGATTTCCTGCTGGCGCCCATCGAGCATACGATGCGCCAGCTCGGCAATCCGAACCCGGTGATGCAATACACCGCGCCGCAGGAATATTTCTTTACCCTCATCCGCATCTCGATGGTGGGCGGGCTCATGCTCGCCTTTCCGGTGATCGGCTACCAGATGTGGCGCTTCGTGGCGCCGGGGCTCTACCGCAACGAGAAGGACGCCTTCCTGCCCTTCCTGATCGCCTCGCCGCTGCTGTTCCTCGCCGGTGCCGCCTTTGCGCAATACGTGGTCGTGCCGCTGGCGATGACCTTCTTCCTCGGTTTCGCGGATCTTCCCTCCTTCGTCGGCGCGCTGGTGACGAACGGCGGCGACGTCGCGGAGGCGAGCACGGACACGGGCATCGACATCGTCTTCAACGGCAAGGTCAACGAGAGCCTCGACATCACGCTCAAGATGATCGTGGCCTTCGGCCTCTGCTTTCAGCTTCCGGTCCTGCTGACGCTGATGGGGAAGGCAGGGCTCGCCACCGCGCAGGGCCTGCGCGGCATGCGCAAATACGCGGTGGTCGGGATCCTGACCGTCGCCGCCCTCGTGACGCCGCCCGACGTGACGACGCAGCTCATCCTCTTCACCGTGGTCTACGGGCTCTACGAGGTGTCGATCTTCCTCGTCGCGCGGGTCGAGAGGAAACGCGACGCGGAGCTGCGGGCGCAGGGGCTCATGGATGACGATGACGTGACGGCGGAGTTCAAGGACGATGAGTGAGAAGAAATCCCTCAAGCGGATCGCGGAGGCGCTCGAACGCATGGCGCCCGCGCCCTTCGAAGCGCCGGATTTCGACGCGGCGGAGGCCTTCGTCTGGCACACCGCGCCCGATGCGCTGGTGCCGGTGGAGCGGGTCTCGCGCATCGACGTCTCGCTCCTCGTCGGCGTCGACCGGGCGCGGGACACGCTGATCGCGAACACCCGGCAGTTCGCCCGCGGGCTCTCGGCCAACAACGCGCTGCTCTGGGGCGCGCGGGGGATGGGGAAATCCTCCCTCGTGAAATCGGTCCATGCGGCGATCAACGCCGAAGGCACGCCGCTCAAGATCGTGGAGATGCAGCGCGAGGACCTGCCTTCGGTCGGGCGGCTGCTGCACCTGCTGCGCGCCTCCGGCCACCGTTTCGTGCTGTTCTGCGACGACCTGTCCTTCAGCCATGACGACCAGCATTACAAATCCCTCAAGGCGGTGCTCGACGGCGGGATCGAGGGGCGGCCCGAGAACGTGCTGTTCTACGCCACCTCGAACCGCCGCCACCTCATGCCGCGCGACATGATCGAGAACGAGCGCAGCACCGCGATCAGCCCCTCCGAGGCGACGGAGGAGAAAGTGTCGCTCTCCGACCGCTTCGGCCTCTGGCTCGGCTTCCACCCCTGTTCGCAGGACGAATATCTGGAGATGATCCGCGGCTATTGCGCGGAATACGGCGTGGAGATCGCGGAGGAGGAGATGCGCGCGGAGGCGATCGAATGGCAGGCCACGCGCGGCGCGCGCTCGGGCCGGGTCGCCTGGCAGTATTTCACCGACCTCGCCGGGCGCAAGGGCGTCAGGCTGGGCTGAGTATTTGCAGCAGCAAAAAGCCGGGGCGTTAACCGGATGGCAAGCGGAGGCTGACAGTCTCGGCATGCGGTACAGGCTGGAGAGCCGATGACCGCGCAGCGAAAAGCCGCCCCGTCCCGTGACGGACGCCGTCTTTCGGAACGGTCACAGCGCCGCTTCCGGCGGGCGGGGCGCACCCCGTCATGCTTCCGACCGGTTGTCCAGGGCGCCAGCCGCGGGCTTTTTGCTGCTGCAAATACTCGAATGGTCCGGTCAGTTGAGATAGGGCGACGGGTCGACCGTCTGCGTGCCCTTGAAGACCATGAACTGCAAGGCATTGAACTCGTTCGCCGTCACCTTGGCGATGGGCTGGCCGCGCTTGACCGATGCGCCCTTTGCCACGGTGACCTCGTCGATGAAGCTGTAGGCGGTCTGCAACCCGCCGCCATGGTCGATGACCATGATCCTCACCCCGTCGGCATTGGTCGAGACGAGCTTTACCGTGCCGTCCTTCGCGGCGTGGACCGGCGTGCCGGCGGGGGCGGCGAAGAGGATGAATTTCGACTTGTCCTTGTCGTAATCGCGGATGATCGCGCCGGAGACCGGCTTGGTCATTTCCGCGCTGGTGGTCTGGGTCGCACCGAGGTCGACGGCGGGCTCGCTCTGCTGCGGCGCGGGCTGTGCCGCGGCCGGGTCGGGCAGGGGCTCGGCGGCCGAGGGCGGGGTGGGGGCGAGGGTGCCCTGTCCCGGCTGGGTTTCGTCGGACGCCGGAACCTCGGAGGCCTTCACCGGGATCAGCAGGTAGCGGCCTTCCTGCACCGCCAGATCGGCGCCGAGGCCGTTCCAGTCGGCGAGCGCGCGCACGGAGATGCCGTATCTGCGGGCGATCGAATAGGCGGTCTCGCCGCGCTGGACCTGGTGGCGCACCGGCTCCATGCCGTCGATCGGCGCGGAGGGGGTCGCCTGGGTCATCGTGGTGCGCGGCGCGGCAGAGGCGGTGCCGGTGGCCGCGTCGTCCAGCGCCTCGTTGGCGAGGGTCGTCACGTCGATGCGCTCGCCGCTCGCGATCGTGCCGGAGCTGATCGGGGTCGAGGTGGTTTCGCCGACGCGGCGCGGCAGGGCGATGGTCTCGCCTTCGCGCAGGGTCACGCCCTCCTCGATCCCGTTGTAGCGGGCCAGTTCGGAGGGGGCGAGCCCCACCCGCGCGGCGACGGTGGAGATGGTGTCGCCGCGGCGCGCGACCGCGACCTGGTAATTCGGATAGGAAATCACGCCGTTCGCGTCGGGCGACGGCCGCGCCGCGGTCCGCGCCTCCGTGGCGGCGGGGGCGGTGGAGAACCCGTCGGTCACGCCGCGCAGGTCGAAATCGAGCGGCTTGTCGCAGGCGCTCAGCGCCAGGAGCGCGCCACCCATCATCATCGCGCGCAGGCAGGCTGTCTTACGGGGGTTCATGTGCATTGCTCTCTCGTCCTCACGTCCGGGGCGCGCGCGCGTCGTCAGACCGCGGCACCCGTGCTCCCTCTCTGTCGGAGGGTGTCTCACTCCTGACCCATCCCCTCGACGAGGGGCACGAACCTGACGGCCCTGAGCTCTTCGTAGTCGAAGCCCGTCTCATGCCGCGTCACCTTGATGAGGCTTTGCACCGCGTCCGACTGCCCCACCGGCAGGACCATGATACCGCCTGTTTTGAGCTGCGCCAAGAGCGGCCCCGGCGGATCCTCGGCGGCGGCGGTCACGATAATGCGGTCGAAGGGCGCCTGATCGGGCAGGCCGTAGCTGCCGTCGGTGGCCATCGCGGTGATGTTGACGATGCCGAGCCGGTTGAACACGCCCTGCGCCTCGCGCACGAGGCGGACATAGCGGTCGACGGTGTAGACCCGCCGCGCGAGCTGGCTCAGCACGGCGGCCTGATAGCCCGAGCCGGTGCCGACCTCGAGCACCTTGTCGCGCGGCTGCACGTCGAGCGCCTGGGTCATCAGCCCGACGACCGAGGGCTGGGAGATCGTCTGCCCGCAGGCGATGGGGAGCGGCATGTCCTCATAGGCGCGGCCGGCGAAGATGCCGCGGACGAAATCGCCGCGGTCGATCCGTTCCATCGCGTTCAGCGTGCGCATCTCCGTCACCCCCTTGGAGCGGAGGGTGAAGAGGAACTGCATCTTCGCTTCGGCGTCCATCATCCGGCGAAGGCCTCCTCGAGGGCTGTGAGCCGGTCGTGGGCGGTGAGATCGGCGCGCATCGGCGTGATGGAGATATGTCCGGCGAGGTTTGCGGTGACATCGGTTCCGGCACCGCATTCCACCGCCTGCTGCGCGCCCCGCACCCAGAGGAAGCGCCGCCCGGTCGGGGAGATCTGGCCTTCGATGCCGAAGCCCGAGGTGGGGCGCCGTCCCTGCCGCCCGATGCGCGGGGCTTTCGTCTCCGCGGCGGAGACGGGGGGGAAATTCACGTTGTAGAACAGCGCATATTCCGCGCCCTCGTCCCAGGGTGCGTGATCGAGAAGCCGGCGCACCACCGCGGCGCCATGGACGCGCGCGCTTTCGAACATGTCGGTGAGGCCGGTGGTGCCGTGGCCGAGGAACTGCGACAGGGCGATGGATCTCACGCCCTGGAGCGCGCCCTCCATCGCGCCGCCGACCGTGCCGGAATAGGCGGCGTTCTCGCCCGCGTTGTTGCCGCGGTTGACGCCGGAGAGCACGAGGTCGGGCAGGTCCGGGAGGATGTCGTGGAGCCCCGCGAGGACGCAATCGGCCGGCGATCCCTCCGCCGCCCAGCGGCGGGGGCCGAGTTCGGAGATCATCGTGGGATGGGCGTAGGAGATGCAATGGCCGACGCCGGATTGCTCGAAGGCGGGGGCGACGGTCCAGACCTCGCCATCGGGCCCCGCGATCTCATGCGCGATCGTCTCGAGCGTCTTCAGGCCGGGGGCGTTGATGCCATCGTCATTTGTGATGAGAATGCGCATGTGCCACCGTTGCCCCTTCGCCTGTTTCCCATCCTCCTTAAACGAGCCATGGAATCGCGGCAAGCGGTGCGCCCGGTTCGGGGCGAAGAAACCGCGGAAAACGCCGTGTCGGCGGGCAGGCCGCGGCGAAACGCGCGGCCGGCGGTCACAGCAGGCCCGCCTCCCGCAAGAGCCGCGGCGCCTCGTCGCGGGGAGGGGCCAGTTTCGCCTTGTCCTCGCCGGGGAAGAAGCGGGCGCGGGTCGCGGTCGGCATCGGGGCGGGGGTGAGGATGTGGATGCGCGGGGCGCGGGCGAGGTTTTCCGTCTCCGCCTGCCAGCTGCGTGCCATGGCGATCTGCGCGGCTTTCGACGCCCCGTAGGCGCCGAAGAACCTCTCGCCCGCATGCGGATCGTCGAAGAACAGCACATCGGCCGGTGTCTCCGCCATGTTCAGCAGCGGCGCGATCATCGGGATGAGCTTGCCCGTCGCGGTCACGTTCGTGCCGATGGTGCGGTCGAGATCCTTCGGGTCGATATGGTCGGCGGGCGACAGGAGCTGTGCGTAGACCGCCGTATGCGCCCAGAGGTCGAGATGGCCCCAGCGGTCGTAGATCCCGCGGCACAGATGCGCCATCGCGTCGGTATTGGTGACGTCCATCGGCGCGAGCGTGGCCTGGCCGCCCTTCGCCTTGATCCGGTCGTCGAGCTCCTCGAGCGCGCCGGTGGTCTTCGCCACCGCGACGATGTGATAGCGGGGCGCGAGCGCCTCGGCCAGGGCAAAGCCGAGGCCGCGCGAGGCGCCGGTGATGAGGGCGATTTTGGTGGTCTCTGTCATGGCGCGAGGAGTGCGGGGAAAACCCCGCGCGGTCAAGAGGGTTTGAGCGCGCTGCGCCCGAGTGTCCCGCTCGCCTCGTAGAGGTCGAGAAGCGCGTCGAAGGAGATCTCCGCAATGCCTTCGAGCGTCGCCGCCGGGCGTTCGGAGCCGTCGCCGAAGGCGAGGTGGACGGGCGCCCCCGCCATGGCCACCGGGGTGAGGTCGTTTGCGAGCGTGGCGAGGCTGTCCTCGGGCACCGGGCCGCCGTCGAGCAGGTCGACATAGGCGTAGAACACCGCCTGCGGCACCTCGGCCCAGAGTGCGACGCCGAGCGCGTCCTCCGCGCCGCGGATCGGCAGGGAGAGCGAGGCGCGCAGGAACCGGCGATCCCCCGTGCGGCACAGTTCGGAGGCGAGCTGGTCCGCCCCCGCCTTCACGAAGGGGGCCTCCTCACGCGGGGCGTGCGGCCAGTCGGACGGATGGTCGAAGCCAAGGTCGATCACGCCGCCCCGTTCCGTGAGCGCGCGCCAGCGCGGGTCGAGGTCGAGCGGGGAGGCCACCTATTCCGCTGCCGTCTTCAGTTCGAACCCCTTGTCGACCATGTCGGAGGGCACGACCGGATAGTCGCCGGAGAAACAGGCGTCGCAATATTGCGGCGCATCGTTGTTGCGTCCCTGCGCGATCCCGGCGGCACGATAGAGACCGTC
This sequence comes from Celeribacter indicus, assembly GCF_000819565.1. Classification (NCBI taxonomy): domain Bacteria; kingdom Pseudomonadati; phylum Pseudomonadota; class Alphaproteobacteria; order Rhodobacterales; family Roseobacteraceae; genus Celeribacter; species Celeribacter indicus. The sequence continues at coordinate 3,478,514 of NZ_CP004393.1, read as the reverse complement.
GAGCGAGATGAACCTGAGGCTGTCGACGCCGAGATGGTCGCGCATTTCCTCGACCGACATCTGGGCTGCGAGCAGCTTGGCGCGGTCGGGCGTGTCGACGCCGTAGAAACAGGGCCACATGGTCGGCGGGGAGGCGATGCGGAAATGCACCTCGGCCGCGCCGGCATCGAGCAGCATGTCCTTGATCTTGCGCGAGGTCGTGCCGCGCACCACCGAATCGTCCACGAGGATGATGCGCTTGTCGCGGATGAGCGCGCGGTTCACGTTGAGCTTGAGACGCACGCCCATGTTGCGGATCTGCTCCGACGGCTCGATGAAGGTGCGGCCCATGTATTGATTGCGGATGATGCCCATGCCGTAGGGAATTCCGCTTTCAAAGGCATAGCCGATCGCCGCGGGCGTGCCCGAATCCGGCACGGGACAGACGAGATCCGCCTCGACGGGGGCTTCCTTCGCCAGTTCGATGCCGATCTGGCGGCGCGTCTCGTAGACCGAGCGGCCCTCGAGGATCGAATCGGGGCGGGAGAAATAGACATGTTCGAAGATGCAGAAGCGGGACGGCTTCGCCTCGAACGGTTTCGAGCTCGTCAGCTTGCCGTCCTGGGAGATGACGACCATCTCGCCCGGTTCGACCTCGCGCAGGAATTCCGCGCCGATGATGTCGAGCGCGCAGGTCTCCGACGACAGCACATAGCCCTTGTCCCCGAGCCGGCCGAGCACGAGCGGCCGCACCCCGCGCGGGTCGCGCACGCCGATGAGCTTGGTGCGGGTCATCGCGACGACGGAAAAGGCGCCCTCGACCCGGCGCAGCGCATCCTTCATCCGTTCGGGGATGTTGCGCTGGAGCGACCGGGCCATCAGGTGAATGATACATTCGCTGTCCGAGGAGGACTGGAAGATCGAGCCGCGGTCGATCAGCTCGCGGCGCAGCGCGTCGGCATTGGTGATGTTGCCGTTATGGGCCACCGCCGCGCCGCCCATGGAAAACTCGCCGAAGAAGGGCTGCACGTCGCGGATCGCGGTGTTGCCCTTCGATCCGGCGGTGGAATAGCGCACATGGCCGATGCCGATGGAGCCGGGCAGGGTTTCCATCACCTCCTGAGAGGTGAAGTTGTCGCGCACATAGCCGAAGCGGCGGGCGGAGTGGAAACCCGCCTCCGGGTCATAGGTGACGATGCCGCCCGCTTCCTGCCCGCGGTGTTGCAGCGCGTGCAGGCCGAGTGCGACGAAGGAGGCCGCGTCGGTCACGCCGATCGCGCCGAAGACGCCGCATTCCTCCTTGAGCTTGTCATCGTCGAAAGGGTGAGACGGGGGCATTGTGCGCATCAAGCCGGGCTCCGAATCCATTGAGGATGTTTCGCCCCCCCTTTAAGCGCTATCGGACCGAGTGTCACGAAAGGATCACAGGGGACGGGATCACAACCGCGCGGTCGGCGCGTGTGGGCGGCGGACAGAGGTGGTTTCGCCCGCTTCCGGTGCAGGCCGGCGCCGGGCCGGTCCCCCCGGCGGGTCTGTTACTGCTCGATCGCGCAGGTCGCCACGAGCGCCTCGTAGCGCTGGGTAACCCAGCCGGGCGCGTCGTCGGGCAGCGTCTCGTCGAGCTTGTCGGAGGAGCGGGCAAAGACCTTTGCGGTGCGGGAATTCTCCAGCACCGGGATCGGATCGCCGGTGGACACGCGGTCCACGATCACCAGGGCGATGGCGACGAGGACGATCCCGCGCAGCACGCCGAAGAGGAAGCCGAGGCCCTGGTCGATCCCGCCGAGCGCCGAACGCTGCACCGCCGAGGAAAACAGCGGGGTGAACAGCGACACGACGATGAGCGCGAGGGCGAAGACCGCGAAGAAGCCGGTGATCACCGAGAGTTCGCAGGAGCCGGAGATGTAATCGCCGAGATAGGGCACTTCCTTGACCAGCGGCACGGCCTGCGGGGCAAAGATATAGCCGAGGATCGCGGCGACGATCCATCCCGCGATCGCCATCCCCTCGCGCACGAAGCCGCGGGAATAGGCGAGAAGGGCCGAGACCACGATGACCAGCGCGACGATGCCGTCGATGAGTGTGAAACCTTCCATTGGCCCTCTGCCTCTCTCTTTTCCTCTTGGACCGGGCCTAGCCCGCGCCGAAAACCTCGCCGACGAACCCGATCAGATCGCCCATCTGGCGGATATCCACGCCGCTCTTTTCGCCCGCCTTCGAGCGCGCCGGCATGATGGCCGATGAAAAACCAAGTTTTTTCGCTTCTTTCAACCTGTTTTCGGTCTGACCCACGGGACGCAGGCTGCCGGAAAGGGAAAGTTCCCCGAAAACCACACAGTCCTTCGGAAGTGCCGCATCCTCGCGCGCCGACAGGAGCGCGGCGGCGACCGCGAGGTCGGCGGCGGGTTCGGAGACCTTCATCCCGCCCGCGACATTGAGATAGACGTCGAGCCCGGCAAAGGGGATGCCGCAGCGCGCCTCGAGCACGGCGAGGATCATGGCCAGCCGCGATCCGTCCCAGCCGACCACGGTGCGCCGCGCCTGGGCATGCGGGGAAGGGGCCACAAGCGCCTGGAATTCCACGAGAACCGGCCGCGTTCCCTCGATCCCGGCAAAGACGACGGAGCCCGGCGCGGGCGTGTCGCGCTCCGACAGGAACAGCGCCGAAGGGTTCGTCACCTCGCTGAGCCCGTCGCCCGTCATCTCGAACACACCGATCTCATGGGCGGGTCCGAAGCGGTTCTTCACCGCGCGCAACAGCCGGAACTGGTGCCCGCGCTCGCCCTCGAAATAGAGCACGGTGTCGACCATGTGCTCCACCACGCGCGGCCCGGCGAGCTGGCCCTCCTTGGTCACATGGCCGACGAGCATCACCGAAACGCCGCGCGATTTCGCGAAGGTCACAAGCTCGTGTGCCGCCGCGCGCACCTGGCTCACCGAGCCCGGCGCGCTCTCCACATTGTCCGCCCACATCGTCTGGATGGAATCGATGATGACGAGATCGGGCGCCTCCGCCTCGAGCGTCGTGAGGATGTCGCGCAGGTTGGTCTCCGCCCCGAGCTTCACCGCCGCCTCGCCGAGCCCGAGCCGCTGCGCACGCATCCTCACCTGCGCCGCCGCCTCCTCGCCGGAGATGTAGATCACCTTGAGCCCCGCGCCCGCGAACCGCGCCGCCGCCTGCAACAGCAGCGTCGACTTGCCGATCCCCGGATCGCCGCCCACGAGGATGGCCGAGGCCGGCACCAGCCCGCCGCCCAGCACCCGGTCGAATTCCCCGAGCCCCGAGGAGGTGCGCGGCGGCGGCGCGTCCCTGGCCGACAGGTTCGACAGCGTGATCTCCCGGCCGCGCAGGCCGCCCAGCGTCTTGCCCGCCGGACCCGCCTGCGACAGCGGCTTCTCCTCGGAGATCGTGTTCCATTCGCCGCAGCCGTCGCACCGGCCCGACCATTTCGTCGTCACCGCGCCGCAGGTCGAACAGACGAAATTCTTCTGTGCCCTTGCCATGCCCGCCTCTCTTTTCGTTCTTGCTTCGTTCTAATCCGCCGTACCGGTCCCGCGCAAGCCCCGCGGCTTTTTGCTGCTGAAAATACTCAATCCGAGGCTCGCCAGCACGCAGAAGGTGAACAGGTAGAGCCCCCAGCCCACCTCCAGCCGCCCGACGCCGAGCCCCTTCGCCACGGTGATGTAGATCGCGACGAGGAACACATCCGCCATGCCGAGCCGCCCGAGGTGGAAGAGCCAGGGCTTCGCGCCCGCGGGCAGGCGCCCGGCGAGCAGCGCGTCGAGCGCGAGCACCTTCGCGACCGGGGCGATCATCGCGAAGAGGATCACCACCAGCGCGAGCGGGATGTCCTTTTCCCACAGGCTCGCGATCCCCGAGAGGACCGAGATCTCCGACAGGCGGAACAGCGGCAACAGCCCCGCCTTGAGGAGCGGTGCGGCCCAGGCGACGGGAAAGAGGAGGAGGAGCGACAGGTTGGCGAGGCGCAGCGGGGTCATCTCCGACAGATGGGCCCGGCGAGGCGGCGGCGCAAGCGGCTATCGCACCGCCGCACAAGCGGCTGGCGCACCGCCGCGCAGGCGGCTATCGCACCGCCGCGCAGGCGGCTATCGCAAAGTCTCGATCGGCCCTTCCGCGGAGCCGGTGATGAACTGGTGCAGATAGGGATCTTCGGCCGTGTCCATCTGCGACACCGGTCCGTGCCAGCGGATCTTGCCCCGGTGCAGCATCGCCACCTTGTCGGCGATGGCCCGCACGGAGGTCATGTCATGGGTGATCGTCAGGGCGGTGGCGCCCATTTCCGTCACGATCTCGCGGATCAGGTCGTTGATCACGCCCGACATGATCGGGTCGAGCCCGGTGGTCGGCTCGTCGAAGAAGATGATTTCCGGATCGGCGGCGATGGCGCGGGCGAGGCCCACGCGCTTCTGCATCCCGCCCGAGAGTTCCGCCGGGAAGAGGTCGGCCACGTCGGGGCCGAGCCCGACGCGGCGCAGCTTTTCCACCGCGATTTCCCGCGCCTCCGCCCTGGGCCGCTTGAGCGAGCCGCGCAGCAGGCGGAAGGCGACGTTCTGCCAGACCGGCAGGCTGTCGAACAGCGCCGATCCCTGGAACAGCATGCCGAAGCGCGCGAGGAAGGCGTCGCGGTCGCCGGTCCGCGTCACGTCCTCGCCATCCACGAGGATCGTGCCGCTGTCGGGGGTGATCAGGCCGAGGATACATTTCAGCATCACCGATTTCCCGGTGCCCGATCCGCCGATGATGACACAGCTTTCGCCCTTGGCGACGCCGAGGTTGACGCCCCGCAGGATGTCCTTCGGACCGAAGGATTTATGCACGTCCCGGAGTTCGATCATGTCGCGAAGAAGGCCTGTGTGAGAAGGAAGTTCGCCGCGAGGATCAGCACGGCGGAGGCGACCACCGAGCTTTTCGTGGCCTGCCCGACACCCTGCGCCCCGCGGCCCGACTGCATGCCGTAATAGCAGCCCATGAGGGTCGCGATCGTGCCGAAGGCCGCGCCCTTCACGAGGGAGGAGACGATGTCGGAGCTCTCGAGGAAATTGATGGTGTTCTTGAGGTAGGTGGCGGAGTTGAAGCCGAGCGACTGGGTGGAGACGAACCAGCCGCCGAACACCCCGATCACGTCGCCCACCGCCACCAGCAGCGGCACGGTCACGAGGCCGGCGAAGACGCGCGGGGCGGTCAGGTATTTCATCGGATGGGTGGAGAGGGTCACGAGCGCGTCGATCTGTTCGGTGACCTTCATCGTCGCGATCTCCGCGGCGATGGAGGAGGTGACGCGCGCGGCCATCATCAGCCCGACCATCACCGGCCCGAGTTCGCGCACCACGCCGAGGGCCACGATCTGCGGCACGACCTGTTCGGCGGAAAAGCGCGAGCCGCCGGCATAGATCTGGAGCGCGAGCGCCCCGCCGGTGAAGACGGCGGTCAGGCCGACGACGGGGAGCGAGAGGTAGCCCACATGCAGGAGCGCATGGAGGATCTCGCGCATGTAGATCGGCGGGGTGAGGATATGGCGCAGCGTCGCCAGCGCAAAGATCGTCACCCGCCCCATCGACGCGAGAGCGGAGAGCACGGCCCGCCCGAGGGCGGCGAGGAGGCGCGCGAGGAGCTTCATCCGAGATACCGCCGCTGGTAGCGGCGCCCGAGGGAGGTGAGGATCTCGTAGCCGATCGTGCCCGCGATCTGGGCGAGATCGTCCACCGTCTGATGCGCGCAGAGCAGGTCGAGCGAGCGCGGGACATGGTCGAGATGGGTGATGTCCACCGTGATCAGGTCCATCGAGACCCGGCCGACCAGCGGGCAGGGGGTGGTGCCGTCGAACATCATCGCCTTGCCGGAGATATGCCGCGTGATGCCGTCGCCGTAGCCTGCCGAAACGGTGGCGATGCGCGCGGGCGCCTCGGCGGTCCAGGTGTTCCCGTAGCCCACGGTTTCGCCGGCGGCCACGTCGCGGGCCTGGATGACCGGACATTCCACGCGCACGACGGGCCTCGCCTCCTCGAAGGGCAGGCCGCCATACATGCCGATCCCGGCGCGGACCACGTCGAAGTGATAGGCCGGGCCGAGCAGCACGCCCCCCGTCGCCGCGAGCGAGCGGCGCACCGGCAGGCCGTCGGTCATCGCGCAAAAGGCCGTGCGCTGCTGTTCGTTCATCGGGTGGTCGGGCTCGTCGGCGCAGGCGAGATGGCTCATCAAGAGGTCCGGCTTGGCCTTCATCACCAGGTCGCGCACCGCGTCCCATTCGGAGGGCTCGAGCCCGAGCCGGTTCATCCCGCTGTCGAGCTGGATGCCGAAGCCCGCGCCGGGAAGCGCCTCGAAATGGCGGGTGATCTGGTCGAGGGAATTGAGCATCGGGACGAGCGCCATGTCGGCCATCATGTCGGTGTCGCCCGCCATGTGGCCGCCGAGCACGCCGATCCAGGGCGAGGGGCCGACGGCCTGGCGCAGTTCGACGCCTTCCTCGGCGGTGGCGACGAAGAAGCTGTTCGCCCCCGCCTTTTGCAGCGCGCGCGCCGCCTTGCCGAGGCCGAGCCCGTAGGCATTCGCCTTCACCACCGCGGCGGTTTCCGTCCCGGTGCCGGAGCGGCGGTCGAGGGCGCGCCAGTTGTCGGCGAGCGCGGTCAGGTCGATATGAAGAATGGATGTTCCCATGGCTGTCTTTTGACCCCGCAGGCGGCGCGGTGCAAGCCCAAAGCGCCGCACAGGTTTCGTTCCTTTTCCGGGGGTTGCCTTTCCGCGCCGGCGATCAGTAGTCGGGGCTGTAGCCCTGGTCCTCGCGGGCGAGGTTGCCGAAGCGGGTAAATTGCGCCTCGAAGGACAGCTCGACCGTGCCGATGGGGCCGTGGCGCTGCTTGCCGAGGATCACCTCGGCCTTGCCGTGCAGGCGTTCCATGTCCGCCATCCATTTCTCCATCGCCTCGAGATTGTCGTCGTCGGGTTTCTCCCGCTCTTTGTAATATTCGCCGCGGTAGACGAACATCACCACGTCCGCGTCCTGCTCGATCGAGCCGGATTCGCGCAGGTCGGAGAGCTGCGGGCGCTTGTCGTCGCGGCTTTCCACCGTCCGGGAGAGCTGTGACAGCGCAATCACCGGGATGTTGAGCTCCTTGGCGATGGCCTTCAGCCCCATGGAGATCTCGCCGATCTCCTGCACCCGGTTGCCCTCGGTGCGCGAGGTGCCGCGCACGAGCTGGAGATAGTCCACGATCAGAAGGTCGAGCCCGTGGGTCCGTTGCAGGCGCCGGGCGCGGGCGGCGAGTTGGGAGATCGGGATGGAGGGCGTGTCGTCGATATAGAGCGGGCAGCTTTCGAGCGCCTTCGCGGCATCGACGAAGCGACGGAATTCCGTCTCGTCCATGTCGCCCTGGCGGATCTTGTGCGAGGAGATTTCCGACGCCTCGGCAAGGATCCGGGCGGCGAGCTGTTCGGCGCTCATCTCGAGCGAGTAGAAGCCGACCACGCCGCCCTCCACCGCGCCCTGTCGCCCGTCGGGCAGGGTGCCCTTGCGATAGGCCTTCGCGATGTTGAAGGCGATGTTGGTCGCCAGCGAGGTCTTCCCCATCGAGGGACGGCCGGCGAGGATGATGAGGTCGGACTTGTGCAGCCCGCCCATCTTGCGGTCGAGGTCGATGAGCTGGGTCGCGATCCCGGCCATGCCGCCGCCGCGCTCGTAGGCGGCATTGGCATTCATCACCGCCTGGGTCACCGCCGAGAGGAAGGAGGTGAAGCCGGTCTCTCCCTTGCCCTGTTCGGCGAGCGCATAGAGCTTCTGTTCGGCGGCGACGATCTGTTCGGCCGGATCGCGGTCGTCCGCGCCCGAGGCGGCGGCCCCCGCGATCTCGTTGCCGACCTCGATGAGTTGGCGGCGCAGGTAGAGGTCATAGATCAGCTGCGCATAGTCGCGCACCGCATAGGTGGAGATCGCGGAGGCCGCGAGCCGGGCGAGATAGGCCGGTCCGCCCAGCTCCCTGAGCCCCTCGTGATCCTCCATATAGGCCTTCAGCGTCACGGGCGAGGCCAGCATGTTCTTCTGGATCCGCTCCTGCGCACGTTCGTAGATATCCTTGTGCACCGGATCGAAGAAATGATCCGGCGAGATGATCGAGGCGATCTTGTCGAACACGTCGTTATTGGTCAGGAGCGCGCCGAGAAGCTGCTGCTCGGCCTCGATGTTATGCGGCACCGCCCCCGCATAGGAGGCAATCAGGGATTGTCCCTCCGTCGCCTCGCCGGACTTGCCGTCGCGGGCGTTCTGCAATGTCGCGATATCGCTCATGGCTCGTCTGTCCTCACGTTTCACGCCGCGAGTCGCTGCCTGCCCGCGGACTTGCCTTCCATACCCCCCTCCGGGGCGCCTTTCAAAATGTATAACCTGTGGATAGTCCCGCCGCACCGCCGCACCGCGGGCTAAGCGATCGGGAAAAAAGGGAAAACGCCCCTCCGCGGACGGGCGCTGAAATTTTCGGCACGCGCGGGGGGGGGGCTCAGGTCCGGCGGTGCTTTTCCTGCCAGGCGCGCGGCGCGCCGAGGAACTCCTCGACCTCCGCGAGCGTCGCGGCGTCGAAGGTCTTCTGCCGCTTCGCCTCCGCGAGCACGTCCCACCAGGTGCAGAGCGAGACGAGCTTCACCCCGTGATCGCCGAGCACCTTCTCCGTCTCCGGGAAGATCCCGTAATAGAAGATCACCGCGGTCCAGCCGCAGCTCGCGCCCGTCTCCCGGATCGCGTCGACGAAGGAGAGTTTCGAGCCGCCGTCGGTCGTCAGATCCTCCACGAGGAGCACGCGCTCGCCCTCGTGCATCGCGCCCTCGATCCGCGCGTTGCGCCCGTAGCCCTTCGGCTTCTTGCGCACGTAGCTCATCGGCAGGCCGAGCCGTTCGGCCACGAGCGCGGCAAAGGGGATGCCCGCCGTCTCGCCGCCCGCGACGTTGTCGAAGGCCTCGAACCCCGCCTGCCGCATGATCTGCGCCGCCAGGAAATCCATCAGCGTGGAGCGGATGCGCGGGAAGGAGATCAGCTTGCGGCAGTCGATATAGGTCGGCGAGGGCAGGCCGGAGGCGAGGACATAGGGCTCCTCGGGGCGGAAATTCACCGCGCCGATCTCGAGCAGCATCCGTGCCGTCAGCCGCGCGATCTCGGTGTCGTCGGGAAAGGAGGAGGGGATCATCTTCTGGCTGTCCTTCGTCTTTGTCTGGCCGGGCCCTGTTGCTCAGGCCTCGACGCTCCAATGCAGCGGCATCTGCGGGTCGAATACGGTCACCGGCCCGTCCGCCGTCTCGATCTTCGCCGGGTAGGAAACCGGCGCGCCCTTTCTCAGCGTGATCGTGGCCTCGTTCACCGGCAGGCCGTAGAAGGCGGGCCCGTTGCGCGAGGTGAAGGATTCGAGCGCGTCGAGCCGGCCCTCCGCCTCGAACACCTCGGCGAGGATCGACAGGGTGTTGGTCGCGGTGAAACAGCCCGCACAGCCGCAGGCGCTTTCCTTCGCCCCGTCGGGATGCGGCGCCGAATCCGTGCCGAGGAAGAAGCGCCGGTCGCCCGAGGTCGCGGCCTCCACGAGCGCGCGGCGGTGTTCCTCGCGTTTCGCGACCGGAAGGCAGTAGTAATGCGGCCTGATCCCGCCCACGAGGATGTGGTTGCGGTTGATGACGAGGTGATGCGTGGTGATCGTCGCGCCGAGACCCGTCTCGACCGAGCGCGCGTACTCCACCCCGTCCTGCGTCGTGATATGTTCCATCACCACCCGCAGCCCCGGCGTCTTCTGCCGGATCGGGTCGAGAACCGTTTCGATGAACACCTTTTCGCGGTCGAAGATGTCGACCTCGGCGGCGACCACCTCCCCGTGCACGCAGAGCGGCAGGCCGATCTCGGCCATCTTATCGAGCACGCCGCGCACCTTGTCGAAATCGCGCACGCCCGAGGCGGAATTCGTCGTCGCCCCCGCGGGATAGAGCTTCACCGCCTTCACGAGGCCGGAGGCATGGGCGGCGGCGACGTCCTCGGGGTCCGTCTCCTCGGTGAGGTAGAGCGTCATCAGCGGCTCGAAGGTGCCGCGGCCCGGATTGGCCTTCAGGATGCGCTCGCGATAGGCCGCCGCATCCTCGCCCGTGACCACCGGGGGCACGAGATTCGGCATGACGATGGCGCGGGCGAAATGGCGCGCGGTTTCGGGCAGGACGGCTTCGAGCATGGCGCCGTCACGCAGATGCAGGTGCCAGTCGTCGGGGCGGAGGATCGTGAGTGTGTCGGTCATGCGCCTCAATTACCGCGTTCCCGTGCGACATGCCAGATCCCTGTTGCTGCATATTTTTTGAGCAAATGGTCGGATCTTCGCCGGCGATCGCCCCCAGGCCATTGAAGCCCCCGCCCGCTCGGGTCTAGCGTCGGACACGATCCGGAGGACCAGATGCTCGACGCCACCCGCACCGCCACACCGCCGCAGATGCAGCGTGTCAAGGGACACGCCGCGGTGGTCATGGGTGCGCGCGGGCTCGTGGATCTTGCGCAGTCGGGGTCCGCCAAGGCGATGCTGCCGAAGGTGCACGGCCCCGTGCCGGAGGTGGTTTTCCTCAATACATCCGGGGGGTTGACCTCCGGCGACCGGCTCGCCTACCGGCTCGAGGCGGGGGCGGGTACGGCGCTCACCGGCACGACCCAGACCGCCGAACGGGCGTATGCGGCGACCGCGGACGGGCCGGATGCGTCGGTACAGGTCGCGCTTTCCGCCGGGGCGGGGGCGCGGCTCGACTGGCTGCCGCAGGAGACGATCCTCTTCGACCGCGCCCGCCTGTCGCGCCGCACCACGGCGGAGATCGCGGGCGACGCGCGCTTCCTCTTCGTCGAGACGGTGGTGCTCGGACGTGCCGCGATGGGGGAGACGGTGCGGCGCCTGCATCTGCGCGACCGGCGGGAGGTGCGCCGGGCCGGGCGGCTCGAGTTTCTCGAACCGCTCGAGATCGACGCGGCCCTGCTTGCCCTCCGCGACCACCCGGTGACGCTGAACGGCGCGCGGGCGATCGCCACGATCGGCCTGTTCGAACGCGGCGCGGAGGCGCTGGCCGACCTGCTCAAGCCGCTGTCGCGGGACGGGGTTCGGACCGGCGTGTCCGGCTGGAACGGCAAGCTCGTGATCCGCGCCGAGGCCGCGGACGGCTATCCGCTGCGCCGCTATGTGGCAGAGGCGCTCACCACGATCCGGCGCGCGCCGCTGCCGCGCGTCTGGCAAATGTAAGAAGGAACGGACATGAACCTGACCCCGAGGGAAAAGGACAAGCTGCTGGTGTCGCTGGCTGCGATGGTGGCGCGCAACCGCCTGGAGCGGGGCGTGAAACTCAACCACCCCGAGGCGATCGCGCTGATCACCGATTTCGTCGTCGAGGGCGCGCGCGACGGCAGGATGGTGAGCGAGCTGATGCAGGCCGCCGCCCATGTCGTCACCAGGGCGCAATGTATGGAGGGCGTGCCGGACATGATCCACGAGGTCCAGGTCGAGGCGACCTTCCCCGACGGGACGAAGCTCGTCACCGTCCACCACCCGATCCGATGAGGAGGCCGAGATGATCCCCGGAGAATATTTCGTCGCGGACGGCGAGATCGAACTCAACCCCGGTGCCGAGGTCACCCGGCTCAGGGTCGCCAACACCGGCGACCGCCCGGTGCAGGTCGGCAGCCATTTCCATTTCTTCGAGACCAACCCGGCGCTCGATTTCGACCGGGAGGCGGCGCGCGGCAAGCGGCTCGACATCGCCGCCGGAACCGCGGTGCGGTTCGAGCCGGGCCAGACCCGCGAGGTGTCGCTCGTGCCGCTGGCCGGGGCGCGCGTCGTCTTCGGGTTCAACCGGAAGGTCATGGGCGCGCTATGAAGCCCGTGCATGTCCTTTTCGCGGCCTGGCTGCTGCCGGCGCCCGCTCTCGCCCAGGAGGTCGATTGCGCGTCGGCGATGACCCAGACCGACATGAACATCTGCGCCGCGCGGGCCCATGCCGCGGCCGATGCCGACCTGAACGAGACATACCGGGCGGCGATGGACAGCCTCTCCGCCGGGCGGCCGGAGGTGGCCGGCGCGCTCCGCGACGCGCAGCGCAAGTGGATCCCCTATCGCGACGCGGCCTGTGCGGCGGAAGGGGCGGTCTACGAGGGAGGCTCGATCCGGCCGCTGATCGTCTCCTCCTGCCTCGAGCGGCTGACGCGGGTGCGGACCGCCGATATCCGTGCCGCCTACGAGATGAAGTGAAAGGGTGAGACCATGCCTGCAAAGATTTCCCGCGCGACCTATGCCGACATGTTCGGTCCCACCACCGGCGACCGCGTCCGGCTCGCGGATACGGAACTGATCATCGAGGTCGAGCGCGACCTGACCGCCGAACGGGCGGGCGGGGGGCGCAACGCGCCGTTCCATGGCGAGGAGGTCAAGTTCGGCGGCGGCAAGGTGATCCGCGACGGCATGGGCCAGTCGCAGCGCTCCCGCGCCGAGGGCGCGGTGGACACGGTCATCACCAATGCGCTGATCGTCGACGTGACCGGGATCTACAAGGCCGATATCGGCCTCAGGGACGGGCATATCGCCGGGCTTGGCAAGGCCGGAAATCCCGACACCCAGCCGGGCGTCGATATCATCATCGGCCCCGGCACGGAGGTGATCGCGGGCGAGGGGCGGATCGTCACCGCGGGCGGCTTCGACAGCCATATCCATTTCATCTGCCCGCAGCAGATCGAGGACGCGCTCCATTCCGGGCTGACCTGCATGCTCGGCGGCGGCACGGGGCCCGCGCACGGGACGCTCGCGACGACCTGCACGCCGGGGCCCTGGCATATCGGGCGGATGCTCCAGGCGCTCGACGGCGTGCCGATGAACATCGCGCTGGCCGGCAAGGGCAACGCCAGCCGGCCGGCCGCGCTCGTCGAGATGATCACCGCCGGGGCGGCGGCGATGAAGCTGCATGAGGACTGGGGCACGACGCCCGGTGCCATCGACTGCTGCCTGTCGGTGGCCGACGACATGGACGTGCAGGTGATGATCCACACGGACACGCTCAACGAAAGCGGCTTCGTCGAGAACACGCTCGCCGCGATCGGGGGGCGCACGATCCACGCCTATCATACCGAGGGCGCCGGCGGCGGCCATGCGCCCGACATCATCAAGGTCGTGGGGCATGAAAACATCCTCCCCTCCTCGACCAATCCGACGCGGCCCTATACGGTCAACACGCTCGAGGAGCATCTCGACATGCTGATGGTCTGCCACCATCTCGACAAGTCGATCCCCGAGGACGTCGCCTTCGCCGAGAGCCGGATCCGCAAGGAGACCATCGCGGCGGAGGACATCCTGCACGACATGGGCGCGTTTTCGGTGATCTCCTCGGACAGTCAGGCGATGGGGCGCGTGGGCGAGGTGATCATCCGCACCTGGCAGACCGCCGACAAGATGAAGAAGCAGCGCGGCCGCCTTCCGGAGGAGACCGGCGACAACGACAACATGCGCGTGAAGCGCTATATCGCGAAATACACGATCAACCCGGCCATCGCGCATGGCATGTCGCGCCATATCGGCACGGTGGAGACCGGCAAGCGCGCCGATCTGGTGATCTGGTCGCCCGCCTTCTTCGGCGTGAAGCCGGAGATGGTGCTGCTCGGCGGCTCGATCGCGGTGGCGCAGATGGGCGATCCCAACGCCTCGATCCCGACGCCGCAGCCGGTCTATTCGCGCCCGATGTTCGGCGCGATGGGCCGCGCGGTGGAGCATTCGGCGGTGCTCTTCGTCTCCCAGGCGGCCGAAGCCGAGGGCGTGGGCCGCACGCTCGGCCTGTCGAAGCGGACGCTTCCGGTGGAGAACACGCGCCGGATCGGCAAATCCTCCATGGTGCTGAACAATGCCACGCCGGAGATCGAGGTGAACCCGGAGACCTACGAGGTTCGCGCGAATGGCGAGCTTCTGACCTGCGAACCGGCGACGGAATTGCCGATGGCGCAGCGCTATTTCCTGTTCTGACGGTGCCGGGCGCGGCGGGGCCGCCGGCGAAAGGGCGGCGGGATCATGACGGCGAGGCGAGGCGGAGACTGGGACGGATGCGGAATGTGCAGGAGACGGCGCGGGCGGCCCGGCGGGCCGGGGCGCGCCAGCCGTCGCGCGCGACAGCCCATGTCGCGTGCCGGGGATCGTGCCGGGTGAGGGGACGGAGAGATGTGCCATGCTCAGTCCCGTTCGATGAGGTCGAAATCGTCGCCGGGATCGGGCAGGGCCCAGGCCGGGGGGCGGGCGGGATCGCGCGCCTCGATGCGGACCGAGGTGACGTGCCTCGTGGTGCGATAGCGCGGATCGTCGACGATCCCCGCGGGGAGCTTCGAGACGTCGAGGATCTCGTGGCCGGTGCGCGACACGACGACGTCGCAGGTGAAGCCGGGGAAGCGGCCGGTCTCGTTCATCTCGAGAAACCGGGCCTCGAGCGCGGCCTCTCGGGCGCGCAGCACGGCGATCTGGGCGCGCAGGCGGGCGAGGTCGTCGGCGGGGGAACGGGGCATGAACATCTGGGATCTCCGGCTGAAGGTTTCCTTGCGTTACATTTTGACACGAACAGGTTAAGAAATTCCCAATTCAGCGAGCGGAGGGTCCAGTCATGAGTGCAGCGAAAGCCTATGAGATCGTGCCGGGAGGCGGCGCCGGGGCCGGCGACAGCGTGTCGCTGAGCTACGACCAGCGGCTCCTGCGGCGCAAGAAGCTGACGACCGGGCGCGGCGCGGTGATCTTCGTCGACCTGCCGCAGACCGTGTCGGTGGCGGAGGGCGACGCCTTCCGCACCGAGGCGGGCGCCCTGGTCGCGGTGCGCGCCGCCGAGGAGGCCCTGTTCGAGGTGACGGGGCCGGACGTGACGCGCTATGCCTGGCATATCGGCAACCGGCACACGCCCTGCGAGATCGCGCCCGACCGCCTGGTGATCCAGCGCGATCCGGTGCTGCGGGCGATGCTCGAACAGCTCGGCGCGACGGTGACGGAGATCGTCGCCCCCTTCAGCCCCGAAGGCGGCGCCTACGGGCACGGGCGCACGATGGGGCACGACCACGGGCCGGCGCACGGGCCTGACCACGGCCACGGCGGTCACGATCCCCACCATGACCATGACCACCCTCACGCTCACGACCATGATCCCGCCCATGGCCACAGCCATTCCCATGACGGAGGACGCACCTGGCACAGTCATGACTGACCGCGACCTGCTGACGCTCACGCAATGGCTGTCGCCCGCCTTCCCGCTCGGCGCCTTCGCCTATTCCCATGCGCTCGAACTCGCGGTGAGCGAGGGGCGGGTGCGGGAGGCCACGGAATTGCAGGACTGGCTCGCGGCGACGCTGCGCTTCGGCGCGGGGCGGGTGGACGCGGCGCTGCTGGCGATGACGCGCCAGGGCGCGGAGGCGGCGGAGATGGCGGCGCTGGCCGAGGCGCTGGCGGGGACGAGGGAGCGCTGGGCGGAGACCTTCGAGCAGGGCACGGCCTTCATGCGGACCGTGGCGCAGATGGGCGGGCCGGAGATCCCCGCCTCGGCGCTTCCGGTGGCGGTGGGCGTCGCCGCGCGGCCGCTGTCGCTGGCGACGCGGACGGTGGTGTCGCTCTATCTCCATGGCTTCACCTCGAACCTCGTGTCGGCGGGCGTGCGCTTCGTCCCGCTCGGGCAGGCGGCGGGACAGCGCGTCCTCGCCGCGCTTCACCCGGTGATCGCGGAGGTGGCGGAGGCCGCTCTCGACACGCGGGCGGAGACGCTCACCACCGGCAGTTTCGCCGCCGACCTGTCCTCGGCACGGCACGAGGACATGGATGTGCGGATTTTCAAGACCTGAGAGAAGGGAGACAGACATGGCATCACCGAACGGACCCCTGCGCGTCGGCATCGGCGGTCCGGTGGGGGCGGGCAAGACCACCCTGACCGGCGCGCTCGCAAAGATCCTGTCGGAGCGGTTCTCCGTCGCGGTCATCACCAACGACATCTATACGCGCGAGGATGCGGAGGCGCTGATGCGCCAGCAGATCCTGCCGATGGAGCGTATCCGCGGGGTGGAGACCGGCGGCTGTCCGCATACGGCGATCCGCGAGGACGCCTCCATCAACCTCGCGGCCGTGGCCGATCTCACGCAGGCGATTCCCGATCTCGACGTGATCCTGATCGAGAGCGGCGGCGACAATCTGGCCGCGACGTTTTCGCCGGAACTCGCGGACCTGACGATCTACGTGATCGACACCGCCGCCGGACAGGACATCCCGCGCAAGCGGGGGCCGGGCGTGACGCGGTCGGATCTCCTGATCGTCAACAAGGTGGATCTCGCGCCCCATGTCGGGGTCGATCCCGCCCTTCTGGAGGCGGATACGAAACGCGCGCGCGGCGATCTGGCCTATGTCATGGCCTCGCTGCGCAGCGGGCAGGGGGTCGCGGAGGCGGCGCGCTTCGTCGTGGAGGAGGGGGGGCTCGCCTGAGCCGGGCTCAGGCGGTCGCCTGCGTGCGGTCCGGGGGCATCTTGCTCCGGCCGGGCACGGGCCGGCCCTGCTCCTCGAGCATCGCGACCGCATGGTCATAGGCGCGGCGGAAGCGCGGCGCCCGCTTGCGCTGCGACAGCACATGGCCGCAGAGCAGCACGGTCTGGAACGGCCGGTTGCCGGTCCCGACTTCGCTCAGGAGGCGGCGGAGATAGCCGTTGTGCTCCCGCCGCGAGCGCAGGGCGCGGGTGATGTCCCGCCGGGTCAGCGCGCCGCGCATCGCCGCCTCGAGCAGCGGGGCGAGCGCGTCCATTTCCATCATCTCGAATTCGGGATCCGCGCCGAAGAGCCGGCAGGGCACGCGGGTCACATGCGGCCGGTGAAACAGCGCGGCGTGCATGGCGTCCGCCTCGACATGCGGATCGTAGAGGACGACGGCCTTTTCCGCGCCCTCGATCATGTCGGGGGCAAAGCCGTAGCGGGAGGAGAAATCCATCCGCCGCGTTTCGGGGAACCGGTGGTCCCAGGACGCGAGCCGTCCGTCGAGGGTGGCCTGCGGCGAGATCGCCACGACGGTCGCACCGGGGGCGGCGACGGAATAGGCGGCGGCGGCATAGCCGAAGGCACCCGCGCCGTAGAACACGACCTGGTCGAAATCCTCGAAGAAGCCCTCGTCCACGAGCCGGTCGAAATAACCGTAGACCTCGGGCGCGCGGAACCAGTCGGCGCTGCGGTCGGGCCCGTGGGAGAGCAGCGTGAGCGAGGACCAGCCCTGCTGCGCGGCGAGCGTCATGCCATGGGGATAGCCGTTGTCGGTGCGTTCCGTGGCGCGTTCGTGGCTGTCGAAGGTGACGAGCAGGCGCGGCGCGTCGTCGAGGAAGGCGGCGGCATAGCTGTCGCCCAGCGGCTGATAATAGCCGTGCTCCTCGGCCAGAACCTCCAGGCTGTCGCACCAGGCCTTGCGCGGCTGGTTCGAGATGTCCTCGAGCGTCCTCACGGCTGTCTGAAGCGCGCTGTCCATGTTCTGTCCCCCGGTCCTCTGCCTGTCTTCGCTCTGTCGGTTCATGTCGTCCATATCGGGGGCGTCCCCGCGCCGCACCGGACGACCGGGCGGCGCTGTCGCCGGTCCCGTCCTGTCCGTTGTCGCGCGGATTTGGTTAACGCCCTTTTATCCAATTAGGGTGTTTTCGCGGCAGGGAAAAGGAATTCCGCAGCCTTTGGGCAAACTGTCGCCGGACACGAAACGAAACGGGGTGTGCCGTCCGTTTTGGTGACGCTCATGCCGGAATGTGCCGCGAAACGAGGCAGGGCCCGGCCCGCTCGGGGCGGCGGAGGGCGCAGGCGAGTCGCGGCAGGTGCCCCGCTCAGCCGAGAATGATGCCGATCGTCACCGCGCCGAGGCCGATGGCGGAGATCAGCAGCGCCCCCATGTTGAGCGCCACGACCTTTTGCAGGCGCCCGCGGATCTCCTCCTCGGAGCCGCCGAGCCGTTTCGCCTTCATCGCCGCGACGATGCAGTAGACCAGCAGGCCGATGCCCGCGAGCGTGAGGACCGCGCCAAGCCAGATGAGCCACTCCATGAACCTCTCCCCCGTGTCACGTCGAATTCGTCTCCCGACCGCCTAGCCGCTTCGCCGCCGCGGCGCAAGCGCGCCGTGTCGCAGCGCGTGCCCGCACACCCCGTGCCGGGAGGCTTGCCTTGGCGCGGAGGGGCGGGTAGGGATCGGCTCCGAACGAAGACAACGACATGACGAGGACAGGTTCGACATGATGGACGACGAGAACGACACCGGCCCCGCCAGCTCCTATCGCGTGACCGCCGACGAGCTGCGCCAGTTCATCGAGCGCTACGAGCGTCTGGAGCTCGAGAAGAAGGACATCGCCGATCAGCAGAAAGAGGTGATGGCCGAGGCGAAGGGCCGCGGCTACGACACCAAGGCGATGCGCAAGATCATCGCCCTGCGCAAGAAATCGACCGACGAGATCGCGGAGGAAGAGGCCGTGCTCGAAATGTACAAGGAAGCGCTCGGCATGAGCTGAGCGCCGCCGCGCCTCAGACCGCCGCCCGATGGAGGCGGCGAAGGGGAGATCCGGCGCGCGCCGCGGTCTCCTTTGTGCCCCAAATACTCAAAGAAACATACGCAAGAAAGAAGCCCCGCCAAGGCGGGGCTTCAGAGTATCGGGGGGCAGGGAGAGCCCTGCCGCCCGATGGTTTCAGGATCCCGGTCCGGTCACACCGGTCACACCAGGGCGAGGTCGAAGCGGTCGGCGTTCATCACCTTCACCCAGCCCGAGACGAAGTCCTTCACGAACGTGTCGGCATTGTCGTCCATCGCGTAATATTCCGCATAGGAGCGCAGGATCGAGTTCGAGCCGAAGACGAGGTCCACGCGGGAGGCGGTGAATTTCACCTCGTCCGTCTTGCGGTCGCGGATCTCGTAGGCGCCGTCCTCGGTCGGGTTCCACTTGTAGGCCATGTCGGTCACGACCGAGAAGAAGTCCTGCGAGAGTGCGCCGACGCGGTCGGTGAAGACGCCGTGGCGGCTGCCGCCATGGTTCGCACCGAGCACCCGCATGCCGCCCAGAAGCGCGGTCATCTCCGCCGCCGACAGGCCCAGAAGCTGGGCACGGTCGATCAGAAGTTCCTCGGCGGCGACGTTGTAGTCTTCCTTCATCCAGTTGCGGAAGCCGTCGGCGAGCGGTTCGAGCACATCGAAGGACTCCGCATCCGTCATCTCCGCCGTGGCATCGCCGCGGCCCGGTTCGAAGGCGATGGAAACGTCATGCCCCGCGGCCTTCGCCGCCAGTTCGACGCCGACATTGCCCGCCAGCACGATCGTGTCGGCCAGCGACGCCCCGGCCTTCTCGGCCAGCGGTTCGAGCACGGCCAGCACGCGGGCCAGGCGTTCGGGCTCGTTGCCCGCCCAGTCCTTCTGCGGCGCGAGCCGGATCCGCGCACCATTGGCGCCGCCGCGCATGTCCGAGCCGCGATAGGTCCGGGCGCTGTCCCAGGCCGTCGCCACGAGTTCCGCGGCGGAAAGGCCGGAGGCTGCGATCTCGGCCTTCAGGTGGCCGATGTCGTAATGCGTCGGGCCGGCGGGGATCGGGTCCTGCCAGACCAGGTCTTCCTGGGGCACGTCCGGCCCGAGGTAGCGCGATTTCGGCCCCATGTCGCGGTGGGTGAGCTTGAACCAGGCCTTCGCGAAGGTCTCGTCGAAATAGGCCGGATCGGCGATGAACTTCTGGCAGATCTCGTTGTAGATCGGGTCCACCTTCATCGCCATGTCGGCGTCGGTCATGATCGGCTTGCGGTGGATCGACGGATCCTCCACGTCGACGGGCATGTCGTTCTCGTCGATGCTGACCGGTTCCCACTGCCATGCGCCGGCGGGCGATTTCTTCAGCTCCCATTCATGGCCGAAGAGCATCTCGAACCAGCCCATGTCCCATTTCGTCGGGTTCGTGGTCCAGGCGCCCTCGATGCCGGAGACGACGGTGTCGCGCCCGATGCCGCGGCCCTTCGTGTTGAGCCAGCCGATGCCCTGATATTCGACCGGAGCGGCCTCGGGATCGGGGCTGAGATTGGCGGCATCGCCGTTGCCGTGGCATTTGCCGATCGTGTGGCCGCCCGCGGTGAGCGCGGCGGTCTCCTCGTCGTTCATCCCCATGCGGGCGAAGGTCTCGCGCACATGCAGGGCGGTGCGCGCCGGATCCGGCTGGCCGTTCACGCCCTCGGGGTTCACGTAGATCAGGCCCATCTGCACGGCGGCGAGCGGCGTGTCCATGCTCGCCGGATCGTCGAGATCGCCATAGCGGCCGTCGGAGGGGGCGAGCCATTCCTTCTCGGAGCCCCAGTTCGTGTCGTTCTCCGGGTGCCAGATGTCCTCGCGGCCGAAGGCGAAGCCGTAGGTCTTCAGCCCGGCGACCTCGTAGGCGACGGTGCCCGCCAGGATCATCAGGTCGGCCCAGGAGACCTTCTTGCCGTATTTCTTCTTGATCGGCCACAGAAGGCGGCGGCCCTTGTCGGTGTTGACGTTGTCGGGCCAGGAGTTCAGCGGCGCGAAGCGCTGGTTGCCGGTGGAGGCGCCGCCACGCCCGTCGGAGGCGCGATAGGAGCCGGCCGCGTGCCAGGCGACGCGGGCGAACATGCCGACATAGCTGCCCCAGTCCGCGGGCCACCAGTCCTGGCTGTCGTTCATCAGCGCGCGCAGGTCGGCCTTCAGCGCCTCGACGTCGAGCTTCTTGAGCTCCTCACGATAGTTGAAGGCGACACCGCCGGGTTTCGTCTTCACGTCCTGTTGATGCAGGATGTCGAGGTTGAGCGCATTGGGCCACCAGTCCATCACTGCACTCGTCCGGGCGGTCATCCCGCCGTGCATCACCGGGCATTTGCCGGTAGGTTTCAGATCGTTGCCGTCCATGTCATCCTCCGCGTTGACTGCGCGCATGCGCGTGGCTTCCGACACCCGCCGGAGCGGCGGGCTCGCACAAGGGGTAGCGGGGCTACCCGATAAATTAAAATCGCTTTTTCTATGCTTACCGATAGTTTTTTCTTATCGACACTCCGTCGCGGCGCGGGGGCGGTCGGTCCCTATCCGCCCCATGCCTGCTTTTCGCGGTGAAACTCCCAGTGAAACTCCCGGTAAAACTCCGGTGAAACCTGCCCGTGGAGGCCGGCCGCAGGCGGTGCCGGGCGGTTCGTGCGGAGGTGTCGCAGGGCCGGGCGGGACGGGCAGGGCGGGGCGGATGAGCCAACAGGTCGCACCGACCGGGCGAAGACAGGCGGAGGAAACGTCGACGCGGCGCCGGGAGCGCCTTTTCCGTCGGCAAGATCGGCAAGGATACGCCACCGGGCGCCTGGATCGCGCCCGCCTCGCGCGGTCCTTTCGGGCAATTGCGGTGAAAACGCGCTTTCTCCGACTCGCGGAACGTCCGGGGCGCGGCGGGGGTGCGCCTCGGGAGGGGCGCCCCTATGGCGGGAGGAAGCGCACGCCCTCCATCCCCTCGATGCGCAGGAGGTCCTCCTCGTAGAGATCGGTGAGGCGGTCTACCAGCGCCGCGTCCCAGCCGGGCAGCGCGATCTCCGTCTCCAGCGCCTCCTCCTCGGCATATTTGTCGAGAAAGGCCATCAGGATCTTGCGCCGCTGCGCCTCGTTCTGCGGCCGATGGGTGTTGAGATAGGTGCGCAGCCGTTTCACCCCCTCGCGCGTCATGATCGTGGCGAGGATGTCGAGCCCGCCGGAGATCGGCACCGAGGGGCCGATGCCCGTCACCTCGCGCATGAGCTGCGCCCAGATGATCGGCGTGTCCTCATAGGCGAAACAGGTCAGCCCGGCATCCGGGCAGACCTGCCGGATCGTGTGCAGCAGGTCGGACCAGCGCAGCGCCTCCGGGTCGGTGCCCGCCATGAAGGTCTCGTAGGTCATCTTCGGCCCGCAGCGCGCGAAGACCTCGGGGATGAAGGTGGCGGGATTGCGCAGCCCGAGCACGAATTCGACCTCGTGGCCGGCAAAGACGTTCCTCAGCCAGGGCAGCTTGAAATCCGCCTTGCCGTAGAACACGCCTTTCTCGAAGACGAGCGGAGGCATGCAGATGACGTCCTCGTAGCTCAGAACCATCCGCTGCGGCTCCTCGAGCTCGAGCATGTGGTCGAGCAGCATCTCCTGCGTCTCCGGGCTGGCCCGGTCGCTCTTCACCTTCTTCATCACGTCGGGCAGGAGATCGCGGTAGCGGGAGGGCGGCGGCACGGCGACGCCCTGTTCCGCGAGGACCGCCTTGTTCTTGAGAAGCCCGCGCATGAGCTGCGCCCCGCCCGTGCAATGCGCTCCGATATGGATGGAGATGATCATGGATCGCCGTGGTCTCCCGGCTCTTCGGCCTGTCTGCTCTCGCGGTTTTGTTCTGTTTGTCTTCTGTTCGTCTTCGGCTTGTCTTCCTCGGGCCGCCCTCCGCGCGGAGACGGGGCGGCCGGCTTCACTATAGGGGCTTTTCTGGACAGGGAAACCGAATTCGCCTATGCGGGATGGAATGAGCGACCAGATGTCCGAGCCTCCCGTCCCGCCGCTGCCGCGCGCCCGCATGCGCCTGCGCAGGGTCCGGGTTTCGCCCTGGTCGGCCGGGGCGTTCCTCGTCGCGCTCCTCGTGCTGATGCCGCTGGTCGCGGTGGTCTGGATCGCCTTCAATCCCAGCGAGAACATCTGGCCGCACCTGATGGCCACGACCCTGCCGCGCTACCTGTCCGCGACCTTCCGGCTCGGCTTCGGCGTCGCGCTGATCGCCGGGGCGGCGGGGACGGG
This sequence comes from Celeribacter indicus, assembly GCF_000819565.1. Taxonomy (NCBI): domain Bacteria; kingdom Pseudomonadati; phylum Pseudomonadota; class Alphaproteobacteria; order Rhodobacterales; family Roseobacteraceae; genus Celeribacter; species Celeribacter indicus. The sequence goes on along the minus strand of NZ_CP004393.1, from coordinate 3,455,760 downwards.
CGCGGCCTGGCTCGTCGCGATGTACCGCTTCCCGCTGTCGCGCGCGCTCGAATGGCTGCTGCTCCTGCCGCTCGCGATCCCGGCCTATGTGGGCGCCTATGCGCTCGTCGATTTCCTCGAATATGCCGGCCCCGTGCAGCGGCTCCTGCGCGGGCTCTTCGGCTGGCAGAGCGCGCGGGACTACTGGTTTCCGGAGATCCGCTCCCTCGGCTCCTCCGTCGTCGTGCTGTCGGCGGCGCTGACGCCCTATGTCTTCCTGATGGCGCGCGCCGCCTTCCGCGAACAGTCCGGTTCGGTCTACGAGACCGCCCGCGCGCTGGGCGCCGGGCCCTTCGCGCGGTTCTGGCGCGTCGGCCTGCCGATGGCGCGCCCGGCCATCGCCGCCGGTGTCGCGATCGTGCTGATGGAGACCGTCTCCGATTACGGCACGGTGGCCTATTTCTCGGTGCAGACACTGACGACCGGGATCTTCTCCACCTGGCTCGAGGGCGGCAACGCGGGCGGCGCGGCACAGATCGCCTCCGTCGTGCTCGCCGTCGTGCTCCTGCTCGTGGCGGTGGAGAAAAGCTCGCGCGGGCGGGCGCGCTTCCATTCCGGCGCGCGTCACCCGCGCCCGATCTCCCCGATCCGCCTCACCGGCTGGCGCGGCGGCGTCGCCACCGCCGCCTGCCTCGTGCCCTTCGCCCTTGGCTTCGTCCTGCCGGTGGGGGTCATCGCCCATCATGCGCTGGGCGAGCCGGAGCAATGGACCGCGCCGGGCCTGCTCGAGGCGCTCGCGAACACGCTCACCGTGGCGGGCAGCGCCGCCGTGCTCACCGTGCTCGCGGCGCTCTTCATGGTCTATGGCGTGCGCCTGACCGGGCGGAAGCTGCCGCGGCTGATCCTGCCGGTGACGACGCTCGGCTATGCCGCGCCGGGGGCGGTGCTGGGCATCGGCATCCTCATTCCGCTCGCGGCGGTCGACCACCTGCTCGCGGACTGGATCGAGGCGGCGACGGGCCGCGATGTGGGGCTTCTGCTCACCGGCTCCGCCTTTGCCATCGTTATGGCCTATGTCGTGCGCTTCTTCGCCATCGCCCAGGGCGCGACCGATGCCGCGATGGGCCGCGTGGCGCCGTCGCTGCCGATGGCCGCGCGCTCGCTCGGGCAGACGCTCGGCGGCACGCTGCGCCGGATCTACGTGCCGCTGATCCGCGGCTCGGTGGGCACGGCGCTGCTCCTCGTCTTCGTGGACTGCGTGAAGGAACTGCCCGCGACGCTGCTGCTGCGCCCGTTCAACTACAACACGCTGGCGACCCGCACCTTCGAGAAGGCCTCCCTCGAACAGCTCGAACAGGCCTCCCCCGCCGCGCTCCTCGTGATCGGCGTGGGCCTCTGCGCCGTGCTGCTCATGGCCCGTGCGGAGAACGCCGCCGACCTGTCGTGAGGGAGGCGCAAGCGTTAACCGATCATTAACGCGGCCCTTGTCTTTCCCGCCGCCGTGCCGCAGACAGGCCGGGTGAGGTTGGGAAATTTGCTCCATGTCGCGGCCCTGTCGGGCACGCTCGCGGCTGTCGTCGCCTGTCTGCCCGTGCAGGACGCGCGGGCGGCGGAGCAGCTGGCGAGCGCACGGGCGCCGCGGGTGATCGACGGCGATACGCTCGCGCTCGGGGAGACGCGGGTGCGCCTCCACGGCATCGACGCGCCGGAGCTGTCGCAGAGCTGCCGGGACGCGGAGGGCGCGCGCTGGGACTGCGGCCAGTGGTCGAAACTCGTGCTCGCAAAGCTCGTCTCCGGCGGGGTGAGCTGCGAGGCGCGCGATGTCGACCGGTACGGACGGATCGTCGCGGTCTGCACCGGCGCGGCGGGCGATGTGAATGCGGCGATGGTCGCCGCCGGCGCCGCCTATGCCTATGCGAGATACGCCACCGATTACGTCCCTGCCGAACGCGCCGCCCGCGCTGCCGGCCGCGGTGTCTGGCGCGGCACGGGCGAACGGCCGGCGGATTACCGCGCCGCAGGCCGCGGCGACAGCGGCGCAGAGGCCGCGCCGGAGGGCTGTGCGATCAAGGGCAACATCTCCACCTCCGGGCGGATCTATCACATGCCCGGCAGCCGCTGGTACGCGCAGACCCGCATCGACCCGCGCCGCGGGGAGCGCTGGTTCTGTTCGGCGCGGGCGGCGGAGGCCGCCGGATGGCGCCGCGCGGACGGCTGACACACCCTTGCGCGGCCGCCGCTTTTCCCCTAAATCCCTGCCCACCGGGTGATTAGCTCAGTTGGTAGAGCGCTTCGTTTACACCGAAGATGTCGGGAGTTCGAGTCTCTCATCACCCACCATTTTGCAATCCCTTGGCGGTTTTCCGTTTTCGTGTTTCCCAAACTCTGCGGCACGTTTCCCCAAGTCAGGCAGTAGACGCACGGGGTTCCGAGTCATGTGCTCCATATCCGCGCGTCTGAAAAGGCCGCAGATCGCGGCCCCTTCCGTCATGCAGCTTCGGTGTCTCGGATCTTTTCCTTTGCCGCCATCGCGAGGAAGGCAGAGCGGTTTAATCCGACACGATCTGCGGCGCTGTCGATGGCTGACAGGAGCCCCTGATCAAAGCTGAGATTCACGCGCACGGATTTCGTTGTGCGCGGGATCAGCGGGACCTGGATGAGATAGGCCCCTTCCAAGAGATCTTCCCTGTATGTCTCCCGAACTGCATCCAGAGACATTGCGCCGGGAATTTCCGCCATATCCTCGAAATACAGATCGAGAGCTTCGATTGCTGCCGGCATGACTTTTTCCTGATCGTCAGAGGCGGCAAAGCACCCGTCCAGATCCGGGAAGGTCACGCCGTATGCGCTTCCTTCGTCGTGATGGACAATCGCCCAGTAGTACATTGCATTTTGCCTTTCCTTCATTAAGCCGATCCCCTCGGGGAGGCCGGGGCCGGATCATTCGATCCAGCCCGCAGCCTTTGCGATTTGGCGGGCCGTGCCTCTCGGCAAATCCCGCTTGGGGTGTGGAACGATCACTGTCCGGGTGCCCTTCCTCAGTTTCACATGTGACCCCTTCTGTGAGACCTTTTCGAAACCTTCGGAAAGAAGCCGCTTGATGATCTCTCGGCTGTCCGTTTCCATGTGTATTTATATACACAACTTGAACTTGCAATGCAAGTATCTTGTGTAAATAAGTGCGCAACATTTTCGATGTTGAGCCGCGGTTTGCGTGTGGGCGTCCCACTTTCCCGCTTTGTTTGCGATGTCCGCCGTGTTCCCGTCTTGGTGTGGGAAACGGTTTTAACTTAATATCAGATCGGTGTGGGCTATTTAGTGTCGCCTGCACCGAAGATGTCGGGAGTTCGAGTCTCTCATCACCCACCATTTCCCCCGTCCTCGATCCCCAGTCAGCCGGCCGGAAACGGGCGCAGAAGTTTTTTCGCCCGCCCGTCCGTTTTTCGCGATTCCCGGCTTGACGAGGGTCCGCGCTCACCATAGAACGCCCCTCACGTTTCGGAGCATACGCCCCGGACCGGCAGCGAGCGGTTGTAGCTCAGTTGGTTAGAGTACCGGCCTGTCACGCCGGGGGTCGCGGGTTCGAGCCCCGTCAACCGCGCCATCGCTGCCCATATACCCCGGAAGGGGACGCCTTTCGAAGGCCCTGCGCGGTTGTAGCTCAGTTGGTTAGAGTACCGGCCTGTCACGCCGGGGGTCGCGGGTTCGAGCCCCGTCAACCGCGCCATTTTTTTCCTGAAGACATCAGAAGACATCAGATGCGCCTTGCGCGCGGCGCCCATGCCGCGACGGGATCAGTCGATCCGGTAGGGCAGGATGCCCCGGCTGTTCGGGTCGATGGTGAGCCGGCGTTCGAGCGGCGGGATGGAGCGTTGATGACAGTCGCGCCGTTCGCAGATCCGGCAGGAGATGCCGATCGGTTCGAAGGCGGCGGGCTGGGTCACGTCGAGATCGTCGGCATAGACGAGCTCGGAGGCGTGGGTCACCTCGCAGCCGAGCCCGATGGCATAGCGCCGCACCGGCGCGTGGAAGGCGCCGCCGGGTTTCGACACGTCGCGCGAAATCGACAGGTAGCGGACCCCGTCGGGCGTCTCGCAGAGCTGGCGCAGGAAATGCCCCGGCCGCTCGAAGGCCTGGTGCACGTTCCAGAGCGGGCAGGCGCCGCCGTAGCGGGCGAACTGGAGGCGGGTGGCGGAGTGGCGCTTGGTGATCGTGCCGGCCTGGTCGACGCGCACGAAATAGAAGGGAATGCCCTTTGCGCCCGGCCGCTGGAGCGTGGAGAGCCGGTGCGCCACCTGTTCGATCGACGCGCCGAACCGTTCGGCCAGCATCTCGAGGTCGTGGCGGGTTTCCTGCGCGGCGGCGAGGAAGGCGGTATAGGGCAGGAGCGCCGCACCGGCGAAATAGTTCGCCAGCCCGATCCGCGCGATCTGGCGCGCCTCCTCGGACTGGAACCGCGCGAGGTCGAGTGTCGCGTCGAGCAGCTTGCCCTGGGTGAGCAGCGCGAGCTGGTGCAGGATCTGGAAGCGCCGCGTGGCGGAGGCGGCGCGGTGGGAAATCGTCAACTCCCGGCTTTCCGGGTCGAAGCTGCGCAGGCTGCCCTTTCCGGCGCGCAGGGTGATGCCCTGCCGGCCGAACGCCTCGACGGCGGCTTTCTCGACGTCGCGCGGCTGGCCGTGGGGCTGGGAGAAATTCTCTGCCGCACGGTCGACGGCGTCGATGTAATTGTCGCAATAGTGAAAGAAGTCGCGCACCTCTTCCCAGGGGGAGGGGCGCGCCGGGCTGTCCTCGCGGTCGAGCGCCTCGTCGATGGAGGCGAGGCGTTCCGTGGTCTGCCGGTAGGCGCGGTGCAGTTCGAGGAAGGCGCGCGCGAGCGCCGGGGCGTTGGAGGCGGCGAGGCGCAGGTCGGCCAGCGGCGGCGCGCCGTCGGCAAAGACCGGATCGGCCAGCGCCTCGCGCATGTCCGTCACCATCCGTTCGGCATCGCCGGAGCTCAGCTCGGTGACGTCGAAGCCGAACTCCTGTGCCAGCGCCAGCACGACGCCGGTGGAGACCGGGCGGTTGTTGTTTTCCATCTGGTTGAGATAGGGCAGGGAGACGCCCAGCTTTTCCGCGAAGGCACGCTGCGTCAGGCCGAGCCGCGTGCGCGTCTCGCGCAGTTTCGCGCCGGCGTAGAGCTTCTGCTGGGCCATGTCCCGTTTCCCCGTGTTCGTTTGCAAAGCAAGATTTGCCACTGCAAACCCGTTTTCGCAAGCGGAGAATGGGCCGGCGGCGCGGCTCAGGCTGCGGCGACCTGACGCGCGCGCAGGATGACCCAGATCGCGGCCAGGACGGAGGAGACGGCGGCGGCGAGCATGATGTAGAGCAGCGGCGTCGCGCCGCTCTCGGGGGTGAGGACGGAGCCGGCGAGGGCGGAGAGGGCGGCGCCGCCACTGATATACATGGCGCCGCCGAGCCCGGAGGCCGTGCCCGAAAGTCCGGGGCGCACGGAGAGCGAGCCGGCGATCGCGTTGGGAAGCTGCATCCCGTTGCCGAGGCCGACGAAGGTGATGAAGGCGAAGAAGCTCTGCACCGTCGCGCCGCCGGCGAGGAAGAGGAGCAGCGAGCAGAAGATGCCGGCGGCGCTCACGATCGCGCCGATCAGCATCATGCGGTTCATGCCGACCCGGTCGGAGAAGCGCCCGGCGAGGAAATTGCCGAAGAAATAGCCAAGCGCCGGGGCGGCCATGTAGAGGCCGAGGCGATCCTCGGTGAGGTCGAAGATTTCCGATCCGACGAAGGGGGCGCCGCCGAGAAAGGCGAAATAGGCGCCGGAGGCGGTCGCCGCCGAGATCGCGTAGCCGAGAAACCGCTGGGAGCGCAGCAGGGTGGGGAAGCCGCGCAGCGCATCCCCCATGGAGCCGTTCGCGCGCGGTGCCGTCTCCCCGGTGTCGAACCACACGAGCGCGAGCAGCGCGAGGCCGGCGCCGAACAGCAGCCAGAAGTTGCTCTGCCAGCCGAAGGCGGCGGTCAGGAGCCCGCCGAGCGTGGGGGCGGCCATGGGCGCGAGCGACATGCCCATGGTGACATAGGCGATCATCTTCGCGGCCTGTTCGCCGGGGACGATGTCGCGCACGATGGCGCGCGAGAGCACCAGCCCGGTGACGATCCCCGCCTGGGCGGCGCGCATCGCGAGGAAAAGCCCGACCGAGGGGGCATGGATCGCCCCGAGCGTCGCGACCAGGAAGGTGACGATGCCGACGAGGAGCACGGGGCGGCGGCCGTAGCGGTCCGACAGCGGGCCGATCGCCAGTTGCAGCGCGGCGTTGACGATGAGGAACACCGCCACGGAAAGCTGCATCACCCGGTATTCGGTCTCGAAATGACGCGCCATTTCCGGCAGCGCAGGCAGGAAGACGTTGATCGTGATCGCCGGCAGGGCCGCCATCATGACGAGCGTGGCGATATGGGGCGGAGTGGTGCGGTCGAGGAAGCGGATGACGGGTTTGCGCTGCATGCGGCCAACATAGAGGCGCCGCGGGGCCTGTCCACGCAAATCGCCCTTCATCCGCGCACAGGCCGAACCGCAGTTTCGTGCATGAATTCGCGGCAGCGTGCCGCGGAATTTTGCGGTTTTGCGATATGCACCCGCGGGGTTTTGCATCTTTTGCAAATCTGCCATGTTCTTCTTTGAAAGAATATTTCCCCGGCCTATGGTGCGCGCGACATGACGAGGAGGCATATCCGTGAAAGACATCATCAGGGAACTTCACGATCGCCGCGACGACGCCCGGCTCGGCGGCGGGCAGGCGCGGATCGACAGCCAGCACGCCAAGGGCAAGCTGACCGCCCGCGAGCGGGTCGAACTCCTGCTCGACGAGGGCAGTTTCGAGGAATTCGACATGTTCAAGACGCACCGTTGCGCGGATTTCGGCATGGAGGGCACGAAATACTACGGCGACGGCGTGATCACCGGCTGGGGTACGATCAACGGCCGGATGGTGTATGTCTTCTCGCAGGATTTCACCGTCTTCGGCGGCTCCCTGTCGGAGGCGCATGCCGAGAAGATCTGCAAGATCATGGATATGGCGGTGCAGAACGGCGCGCCGGTGATCGGGCTGAACGACTCGGGCGGCGCCCGCATCCAGGAAGGGGTCGCCTCGCTCGCGGGCTATGCCGAGGTGTTCCAGCGCAATATCGAGGCCTCGGGCGTGATCCCGCAGATTTCCGTCATCATGGGCCCCTGCGCGGGCGGGGCGGTCTATTCGCCGGCGATGACCGACTTCATCTTCATGGTGAAGGACACGTCCTACATGTTCGTGACCGGCCCCGACGTGGTGAAGACGGTGACGAACGAGGTGGTGACGGCCGAGGAACTCGGCGGCGCCTCCACCCATACGAGGAAGTCCTCGGTCGCCGACGGCGCGTTCGACAATGACATCGAGGCGCTGTCCGAAGTGCGCCGGCTGGTCGATTTCCTGCCGCTCAACAACCGCGAGAAGCCGCCGGTGCGCCCGTTCTTCGACGATCCCGACCGGATCGAGGCCTCTCTCGACACGATCATCCCGGACAATGCGAATACGCCCTACGACATGAAGGAAGTGATCACGAAGATCGGGGATGAGGGCGATTTCTACGAGATCCAGGAGGATTTCGCGAAGAACATCATCACCGGATTCATCCGGGTCGAGGGCCGGACCGTCGGCGTCGTGGCGAACCAGCCGATGGTGCTGGCGGGCTGCCTCGACATCGATTCGAGCCGCAAGGCCGCGCGGTTCGTGCGCTTCTGCGACTGTTTCGAGATCCCGATCCTGACGCTCGTCGACGTGCCGGGCTTCCTGCCGGGGACGGGCCAGGAATACGGCGGCGTCATCAAGCACGGGGCGAAGCTGCTGTTCGCCTATGGCGAGGCGACGGTGCCGAAGGTGACGGTCATCACCCGCAAGGCCTATGGCGGCGCCTATGACGTCATGGCCTCCAAGCACCTGCGCGGCGATTTCAACTATGCCTGGCCCTCCGCAGAGATCGCGGTGATGGGCGCGAAGGGGGCGACGGAAATCCTCTACCGCTCCGAACTGGGCGATCCGGCGAAGATCGCCGCGCGCACGAAGGACTACGAGGACCGCTTCGCCAATCCCTTCGTCGCCGCCGAACGCGGCTTCATCGACGAGGTGATCCAGCCGCGCTCCACGCGCAAGCGGGTGGCACGGGCTTTTGCGAGCCTGCGCAACAAGAAGCTCACGACCCCGTGGAAGAAACACGACAACATCCCGCTCTGAGGGACGCATCGCCGCGATGGGACGCAGGGGCTGGCATATCGTCGAGACGGAGGGCGCGCTGAGGCTGGCGCGCCGACATCCGGCGCGGTTCGACTTCGCCGCGACGACCGTGCTGCCGGGCGGGGCGGAACTGTCGCGCCGCCGGATCGCCCATCAGGTCCGCCAGGACATGTGGCGCGCGCTGCGCGATCTGCGGGGCTTCTCCCCGGTGGTCGAGGTGGTGCCGCGGGACGGCGGGATGAAGATCACCGCCGGCGGCAGCGTCGCCGGACGGTTCCCGAAAGACGCCAGCACGGCCCGCGTGGCCGCGCTTCTCGAGGCCCCCGACCTGCGCGCGCGCTGGGTCGCCTTTGCAAGGAGACGGTGACATGACGATCCGCCTGAGCGCGCTCGCGCTCCTGCTTCCGGGCCTTGGCGTCAGCGCCTCCGCCGGGCTTTCGCCCGCCCTGGCCGAGGATCTCGCCGTGCCCTCCGGGCAGCCGGTGCGCTTTCTCGAACGCCTGACCGACCGGCCCGCGACCGGGCCCACCGCGCGTTTCCGCTTTGTCGCGCCCGATCTCGCCGCGATGTTGGACCGTCTCGGCTATGCGCAGGTCGAGGCGGATCTGTCCTACCTGTGCGAGAGCTACGCGCTGCCCCGCCTCGGGGAGCCGCGCCCGTCGCTCGTCGTGATCTCGCTTTCGGCCGAACCGACCGAGTTCGCAGACCCCGCCCCCGAGGTCGCGCAGGTCTTCGAGGCCTACCGCCCGGTGGAAACCGGCTGTGAGTGGGAGGCGTTCTGATGGCCCCGACATTCCACAGGATCGCCGCCGGCCCGCGCCCCGTCGCGCCGTTTTCCCATGCGGTCGAGGAGGAGGGCTGGGTCTTCCTCACCGGGCAGATGCCGACCGATCCCGAGGCGCCCGACGCGGCCCTGCCCGAGGGGATCGAGGCACAGACGCGGCGGGTGATGGACAATCTCCTGCTGATCCTCGGGGAGCTGGGGCTGGGGGCGGAGCATATCCTCCAGTGCCGCTGTTTCCTCACGGCGTTCGAACGTGACTACGCCCTGTTCAACGAGACCTACAAAAGCTACTTCGCCCCGGACAGGCTTCCGGCACGCACCACGGTGGGCGTGACCGCGCTGGCCGTCGGCGCGCTGGTGGAAATCGACCTGATCGCGCGCCGGCCGCAAGAAGGAGACAGTTGATGGCGCGCGATTACATGACGAAGCACAAGGGCTTTCCGGGCCGTTTGCCGGGCACGGATTTCCAGTTCACGATCCGGCGGGCGAATCCGAAGGGGGTCACGCCGCTCAAGGCGCTCGAACGCTACAAGGACCGCAAGAGCGCCGACCGGCGCGCCGACGCGGCCTTCATGAAGGCGCTCTGGGACTATTTCGGCGAGGAGCCGTTCGAGCGCGGCAATCTCGATGCCGGGCGGCTTTCATGGGTGTTCGGGCGCGAGGTCGTGCCCGCGGAGCCGGAGGGGTTCGACCCGGCCTCCTACGAGGCGCTTCTGAAGATCGACGTCGCGAAGGCGATGATCACCTTTCCCGAGGTGTTCACCGACGGGGCGGAGGACGAGGAGATGCCGGACTGGGACGCGATGTGGACCGATGAGGACGAGGCGTGATGCGCGGATTCCTGCTTGACCCAGCGTCATCTGCGCAGGTTGCCGCCGCCTTTCGCGCGGTGCAACGCGCGGCGCTTGTGCGTCCGGTTCCTGCATCGCATGGTTGTGCCAGGTCGATGACGGCCAGCAACGTCTCGACCCGTTCTGAAAACCGTTACCCTTCCCCTCTGGCGAGGTCCGCGCTCCCCCCGTGCGGCCCTCGCCATTCTTCTTTGCAGGGTGCGCCCCGTTGGCCGGGTTCCGCCGATGGCAGACGGGTGGCGGTAATTTGCGCAATTTCGGTCTATGCGCGCGCGGGAGAGCACGTTACTCTCTCCGGAGTCATAACCAGATCAAGAGCAGAACCATGCGTAAATCCATCCTCGTCCTTGCCGCCCTGTCCGCGTCCGTCCTCGCCGGCTGCATGCAAACCGACGGTGAGCGTGCCCTCGCGGGCGCCGCTGCCGGCGCGGTGGTTGCGGACGCGACCGACAACAACGCGCTCACCGGCGCGGCCCTCGGCGCGCTTGCGGGCACCTATTGCGACGACGCAGGCGTCTGCCGCTGATCATCCTATCCGTCGCCTGACCTGCGCCACGGCGCGGGGCGACGCATTCGCGACAAGAGGCTCCCCGGACCGTTCCGTCCGGGGGGCCTTTTTCGTGACCGCAATCCAAGAGCCGGCTCCCGGCCCCGCGACTGGCGCGGCGGCGCGGAGCATACCGATTTGAGAAAGGGAGAGGGGCAGGACATGTTCGACAAGATCCTGATTGCCAACCGGGGCGAGATCGCCTGTCGGGTCATCAAGACCGCGAAGAAGATGGGGATCGAGACCGTCGCCATCTATTCGGACGCCGACAGGCATGCGCTGCACGTCCAGATGGCCGACGAGGCGGTGCATATCGGCCCGCCGCCGGCAAACCAGTCCTATATCGTCATCGACAAGGTGATGGACGCGATCCGGCAGACCGGCGCGCAGGCGGTGCATCCGGGCTATGGCTTCCTCTCCGAAAACGCGAAATTCGCCGATGCGCTGGCGCAGGAAGGCATCGCCTTCGTCGGACCGCCGAAGGGGGCGATCGAGGCGATGGGGGACAAGATCACCTCGAAGAAGATCGCCAAGGACGCCGGGGTGAACACGGTTCCCGGCTACATGGGGCTGATCGAGGATGCCGACGAGGCGGTGAAGATCTCGAGGGAAATCGGCTATCCGGTGATGATCAAGGCCTCCGCGGGGGGCGGTGGCAAGGGGATGCGGATCGCCTGGACCGACCAGGAGGCGCGCGAGGGCTTCCAGAGCTCGAAGAACGAGGCGGCCTCCTCCTTTGGCGACGACCGCATCTTCATCGAGAAATTCGTGACCCAGCCGCGCCATATCGAGATCCAGGTGCTTTGCGATGCCCATGGCAACGGGCTCTGGCTCAATGAGCGCGAATGCTCGATCCAGCGCCGCAACCAGAAGGTGATCGAGGAGGCGCCGTCGCCCTTCCTCGATGCAGCGACGCGCAAGGCGATGGGCGAGCAGGCCGTCGCGCTGGCGAAGGCGGTGGGCTATACCTCGGCGGGTACGGTGGAATTCATCGTGGACGGGGACAGGAATTTCTACTTCCTCGAGATGAACACCCGCCTCCAGGTCGAGCACCCGGTCACCGAGCTGATCACCGGCATCGACCTCGTGGAGCAGATGATCCGCGTGGCCAATGGCGAGAAGCTCACGCTCACCCAGGACGATGTGAAGATCAACGGCTGGGCCATCGAGAGCCGCCTCTATGCCGAAGACCCCTACCGCAACTTCCTGCCCTCCATCGGACGGCTGTCGCGCTATCGCCCGCCGGCGGAGATCGTCACGGAGACCGATATCGTGCGCAACGACACGGGGGTCTACGAGGGCGGCGAGATCTCCATGTATTACGACCCGATGATCGCGAAGCTCTGCACCTGGGGGCGGGACCGCGCCTCGGCCATCGAGAACATGCGCAACGCGCTCGACGCCTTCGAGGTCGAGGGGATCGGGCACAACCTGCCGTTCCTGTCGGCGGTGATGGACCATCCGCGCTTCGTCTCGGGCGATGTCACCACGGCCTTCATCGCGGAGGAATATCCCGAGGGGTTCGCGGGCGCGGACCTGCCGCAGGAGGTTCTCGAACGTGTGGCGGCCGCCTCCGCCGCGATGTATCGCGTGGCCGAGATCCGGCGCGCCCGCGTCTCCGGCCGGATGGACAATCACGAGCGCGTGGTGGCGAACGAGTGGGTCGTGCAGATCGGCGGGCAGGATTTCCCGCTGACGATCGACGCCGACAAGCAGGGCTCGACCGTGACCCTCGGCGCGCGCGTCATGCGCTGCACCTCCGTCTGGAGGCCGGGCGACACGCTCGCGGTGATCGACATGGAGGAGGCGGGCGAGCAGAGCACGCTCACGCTCAAGGTCGGCAAGGTGCCGGGCGGGTTCCGCATCCGCAGCCGGGGCGCCGACCTGAAGGTCTACGTGCGCTCGCCGCGCGCCGCCGAGCTGTCGAAGCACATGATCGAAAAGCTGCCGCCCGACACGTCGAAGCTCCTGCTCTGCCCGATGCCGGGGCTGATCGTGAAGGTCGATGTGGAAGAGGGGCAGGAGGTGCAGGAAGGCCAGGCGCTCTGCACCGTCGAGGCGATGAAGATGGAGAACATCCTGCGCGCCGAGCGCAAGGGCATCGTCACGAAGATCAACGCCGGTCCCGGCGACAGCCTGGCCGTCGACGACGTGATCATGGAGTTCGAGTAGGGAGGGACGATGACGCGGCTCGGTACACAGGAGACGACCATGGCCGGAACGGACCCGCAGGGCGCCGCCGCTGCGCAAGGCGCCGTCGCGCTCGATTTCGTGACGGTCATCTTCCGGCCGGAGGCGCAGATGCTGCGGCTCCAGGCGCGCTCCATGGCGCGGTTTCTCGATCCGGCCTCGGTCAACTCGATCCTCGTCGTCCTCAACGACGAGGACGAGGCGGCCTGCCGGGCGGCGATCGAGCCGCTGCGCCCGGACTGGGGGCCACTTGCGGAGAAGGTGCGGATCGTTCCGGGCTCCTCCCTGCTGCGGCGGAGGCCGCAGGGGGTGCCTGCCGCGCTCGAGCGGGCCTGGGTCGCGGGGCCGCGCTGTGCCTGGCGGCACTGGCGCGACCGGGGTCTGGGGCGGCCGCGCGCGGTGTACGGCTGGGCGCGCAACAATGGCTGGCTCATGCAGCAGGCGTTCAAGCTTCTGGCCGTGGAAGAGGCGAGCGGCAGCCATGTCGTCATCCTCGATGCGAAGAATTTCTTCATCCGGCCGACCGATGCCTCGGAGTTCGTGGACCCGGAGGGGCGGCCGCGCGTCGAGGTTTCCGATCCCTCGCCGAAGATGCACCTCTGGGCCCATGCCTCCGCCGCGAAGCTCGGGCAGACATTGCCGGAGGGCATTCCCATTCCGCCGGCCCTGACGCCGGTCGTGCACCGGCGGGAGGAGATGGCGCGGGCGGTGGAGTTGATCGCGGGAAAGCTCGGCTGTCTCGAATGCTTCTTCGCCCGGCGCAGCGAGAATGCCACGGAATTCATGCTGCTGTTCGTGGCGATGGGGGGCGGCCGGCCCGGCTGGAGCGACCGCTTCGCGCCGCGTGACACGCCGCCGGTGCTGCGCGTGGAGGGCGGCACCACGCTCGGCGGGGCGATCGAGACGGCGCAATCGGGCGATTTCGCCCTCATGTCGCTGCACCGGAGGAATTTCTTCACGCTGACGCCGGAGGAGAGGGCGGGTTTTGCCGACTGGCTCTGCGCGCTCGGACTGCTGTCGCGCCCGGAAGAGATGGAGGACCTGCTTGCTGCGTGAGCTTCACAATCCCTCGCGGATCTCCTGTTGCCTGAGCGGTGTCTTGTCGATGGCGCGGCTGATCTCGCGCACGTCCCAGGCGTCGGGCTTGCGCAGCATCACGCGCCCGTCCTTGTCCACAAGCACGAGGGCGAAGCCGCGCGGGCGCAGCGTCCTGCGCACCTCCGAGGGCGTGTCGGGATCGGTGTCGGTGAGCACGACCACGTCGCGCGCGACGAGGGGCAGGGGGCGGGCGGTCAGCAGCGCGATCTGCTCGCTGAAATTCGGATCGAGCGGACTGTCGGCGAAGACGACGAGCACGCGGTTGGTCCATTTGAACTCCGACAGCACGACGTCGTCGGCGGTTTCGATCACGAGCTCTGCCTCCTGCGCGACGGCGGGCGACGAAGTGATCAAGAGAAGCGCGGCGAGCGCCGCGGAACAGAGGTTTTTCATCGGATCTCCTGGCTGTCCTCAATATAGGACCGGGAGAGCGCCAAACCAAGCTGAAGGTCCCGCCCGCGCCGCTGCGTCGCGGGCCGCCAAAGGAGAGGAGCCGTGGCATGACGGACAGGACAAAATGGGAAGAGCTCGCGACGAAGGAGCTGCGGGGCAAGCCGCTCGAGAGCCTCGACTGGGACACGCTCGAAGGCATCAGGGTCAAGCCGCTCTACGCCGAGGATGATCTCGCGGGGCTGAGCCATCTCGGCAACACGCCGGGGGTCGCGCCCTTCACGCGGGGGGTGAAGGCGACGATGTATGCCGGCCGTCCCTGGACGATCCGGCAATATGCCGGGTTTTCCACGGCGGAGGAATCGAACGCCTTCTACCGCAAGGCGCTCGCGGCCGGCCAGCAGGGCGTGTCGGTGGCCTTCGACCTGGCCACGCACCGCGGCTATGACAGCGACCATCCGCGCGTGGTGGGCGACGTGGGCAAGGCGGGCGTGGCGATCGACAGCGTCGAGGACATGAAGATCCTGTTCGACGGCATCCCGCTCGACCAGGTGTCGGTGTCGATGACGATGAACGGCGCGGTGATCCCCGTGCTCGCCAGCTTCATCGTGGTGGGCGAGGAGCAGGGGCATGACAGATCCGTGCTCTCCGGCACCATCCAGAACGACATCCTCAAGGAGTTCATGGTCCGCAACACCTATATCTATCCGCCCGAACCCTCGATGCGGATCATCGCGGACATCATCGAATACACCAGCAACGAGATGCCGAAGTTCAACTCGATCTCGATCTCCGGCTATCACATGCAGGAGGCGGGGGCGAACCTCGTGCAGGAGCTGGCCTTTACCCTGGCGGACGGGCGCGAATATGTGCGCACCGCGATCAGGGCGGGCATGGATGTGGACAAGTTCGCGGGGCGGCTGTCCTTCTTCTTCGCGATCGGGATGAATTTCTTCATGGAGGCGGCGAAGCTGCGCGCCGCGCGGCTGTTGTGGAGCCGGGTGATGGAGGAATTCGCGCCGAAGCTCGACAAGTCGAAGATGCTGCGCACCCATTGCCAGACCTCGGGCGTCTCCTTGCAGGAGCAGGACCCCTACAACAACGTCATCCGCACCGCCTATGAGGCGATGTCGGCCGCGCTCGGCGGGACGCAGTCGCTGCACACCAACGCGCTCGACGAGGCCATCGCCCTGCCCACGGAATTCTCCGCCCGGATCGCGCGCAACACCCAGCTCATCCTCCAGGAGGAAACCGGCATCACCCATGTCGTCGATCCGCTCGCGGGCTCCTATTACGTCGAGAGCCTCACCGCCGAGCTCGCCGGGAAGGCCTGGGCGCTGATGGAGGAGATCGAGGCGATGGGCGGCATGACGAAGGCCGTCAACTCCGGCATGCCCAAGCTGCGGATCGAGGAGACGGCGGCGCGGCGCCAGGCGCAGATCGACCGCGGCGAAGAGGTGATCGTCGGCGTCAACAAGTACCGCAAGGACAAGGAAGATCCGATCGACATTCTCGACGTGGACAACGTGGCCGTGCGCAACAGCCAGATCGCCCGCCTCGACAGGATCAAGGCCAGCCGTGATGCCGCCAGGGTCGAAGAAACCCTTGCAGCACTCGAAGCGGCGGCGAAATCGGGCGAGGGCAATCTCCTTGCGCTGGCGGTCGAGGCCGCCCGCGCCCGTGCCACAGTCGGGGAGATTTCGATGGCCATGGAAAAGGCGTTCGGACGGCACCGCGCCGAGGTGAAGACGCTCGCGGGCGTCTACGGGGCGGCCTATGAGGGCGACGAGGGGTTCGCGCAGATCCAGCGGGACGTGGAGGCCTTTGCCGAGCGGGAGGGCCGCCGGCCGCGGATGCTCGTCGTCAAGATGGGGCAGGACGGGCACGACCGCGGCGCGAAGGTGATCGCGACCGCCTTTGCCGACATCGGTTTCGACGTCGATGTGGGGCCGCTGTTCCAGACGCCGGAGGAGGCCGCGCAGGACGCGATCGACAACGACGTGCATATCGTCGGCATTTCCTCCCAGGCGGCGGGGCACAAGACGCTTGCGCCGAAACTCATCGAGGCGCTGAAGGCGCAGGGGGCCGGGGACATCATCGTGATCTGCGGCGGGGTGATCCCGCAGCAGGATTACGAATTCCTCTACAAGGCCGGGGTGAAGGCGATCTTCGGGCCGGGCACGAACATCCCGGCGGCGGCGCGGCAGATCCTCGATCTCATCGGGACGGCGTGAGCCGCGGGCATGTCACCGACAGGGCCGGGCCCGC
This sequence comes from Celeribacter indicus, assembly GCF_000819565.1. Classification (NCBI taxonomy): domain Bacteria; kingdom Pseudomonadati; phylum Pseudomonadota; class Alphaproteobacteria; order Rhodobacterales; family Roseobacteraceae; genus Celeribacter; species Celeribacter indicus. The sequence goes on along the minus strand of NZ_CP004393.1, from coordinate 3,439,395 downwards.
GTGCCCGGCCTTTTCGGTGCGGGGGCGTTGTCCCGTCGCGTCCGTTGGGGACCGCTGCGTGCGCGGGGACAAAAGGAAAGGGGCCGGACAGCGCGTCCGGCCCCTCTTGCGATGCGTGGCGAGGCGGCGCTATTGCGCCGGGCGCGGATCTGCGGAGGGCAGGATCTCCGTCTCCTCGTCCTCCGCCTTGTGCGCCGTGGGCGCGGCGGGGGCGAGCCTCAGCACCGCGTAGCCGATGACGGCGGAAATCACCGAGCCCGACAGCACCCCGATGCGCACCTCGTTCATGTGGAACGCGTCGACGAAGCTGAGCCCGCCGATGAAGAGCGACATGGTGAAGCCGATCCCCGCCAGCGCGGCGACGCCGTAGATATGCAGCCAGGTCGCGCCATAGGGCTTTTTCGCGATGCCGAACTTCACCAGCAGCCAGGTCACGCCCATCACGCCGATCTGCTTGCCGAGGATGAGGCCGAGCGCGATGCCGAGCGGCAGCGGGGAGAACACATCCGCAAGCGTCACGCCGGTGAGCACCACGCCGGCATTGGCAAAGGCGAAGACCGGCACGATCAGGAAGAACACATAGGGGGAGAGCGCGTGTTCGAGCCCGTGGAGCGGGGATTTCCCGTAACGGTCCTTGAGCGGGATGAAGAAGGCCGTCACCACGCCCGCGAGCGTGGCATGGACGCCCGATTTCAGCACGAGCACCCAGAGCACGGTGCCAAGCAGGATGATCGGCGCGATCCGGTGAATGCCGGCCCGGTTCATGAAATACATGATCACGAGCGGGATCGCCGCGAGGAACAGGTAGTCGAGATGCAGCTCGGCGGTGTAGAAGAAGGCGATGATCAGGATCGCGCCGAGGTCGTCGAGGATCGCCAGCGTCAGCAGGAAGACCTTCAGCGAGGAGGGCACCCGGTCGCCGACGAGCGCGAGGATGCCGAGCGCGAAGGCGATGTCGGTGGCCGCGGGGATCGCCCAGCCGGAATGGGTTTCGGGCGTTCCGAAATTGAGCAGGAAATAGACGAGCGCGGGCATGGCCATGCCGCCGACCGCCGCCATGCCGGGCAGCACGACGTCGCGCGGGTTCTTGAGCTTGCCCTCGAGCAGTTCGCGTTTGAGCTCGAGGCCCACGAGCAAAAAGAAGACGGCCATCAGGCCGTCGTTGATCCAGAGGATCAATGGTTTTTCGAGTCCTCCGCCCCCAAGGGTCACGGCGAGGTAGGACGACAGGCTCGCGTCATAAAAGGGATAAAGCGAGGAGTTGGCAACGAACATGGCCGCGATTGCGGAGACCATGAGAACGATGCCTCCCGAGGCGTCGCTGTCGAAGAAGTTTTCCAGTCGGCGCAGGAGCATTGTCTTTTACTGTTCTTTCTTGGTTGAGTGTGGATGCAGGGTGCGTCATCAAGACATGGGGTCACGTTTTCGGGATTCAATGGAATACCGCGGTGATGTTAGCGTTAAATTTAGCGCCGGCGCAAAGGGATGCGGCATGAGCTATCGTATTGATCATCTGGTGATATCCGCCTCCGACCTGGAGCATGGATGCGACGCCGTGGAGGCGCTGCTCGACATCCGCTTCGGCCCCGTGGGAAAGCATGCCGAGATGGGAACCGAGGCGCGGCTCGCGGCGCTCGCGCCCGACGCCTGCCTCGAGGTGATCGCCCCCGATCCCGCGGCGCCGCGCCCGGCGGGGGCGCGATGGTTCGATCTCGACAATTTCGGCGGTCCGCCGCGGTTCACCGGCTGGGTCGTGGCCTGCGACGATCTGGAGGAGGCCTGGAAGCGCGCGCCCGCCGACGTCGGCCGCATCCTCTCCTTCCGGCGCGGCGAGTTCGCCTGGCGCATGGTCGTGCCGGAAAGCGGGGTGCTGCCCTTCGACAATTGCTTTCCCGCGCTCATCGAATGGCATTCCGGCCGGCCGGCCCGGACGCTGCCCGACCAGGGTCTGCGCCTGCGCCGCCTGAAGATCGCCCACCCGGAGGCCGGGGCGCTGCGGGAGGCCCTTGCGCCTTTCGTCTCGGCCATGGAGAATGTTCGCATCGTCCAAGCGGACCGGCCGGGTCTCATGGCCGAGATCGGCACAGCGTCAGGGGAGATCTGGATCACATGACCGTTCACACCTACCTTCGCGTCGCGACCGCCGGAGACGCGCCTGCGCTCCGGGCGATCATGGCGCCGGTCATCGCGGAGACGACCGCCTCCTTCTCCTCCGAGGAGCGCAGCGAGGCGGACTGGATCGCGATGATCTCCGACCGGCTGGCGCGCGGCCGCGCCTTCTATGTCGCGGAGCTCGCCGGCGAGGTGGTGGGCTATGCGACCTACGACCAGTTCCGGCCCGGCAACAACGGCTATCGCTTCACCATGGAGCATACCGTCTACCTCAACGACCGGGCGCAGGGGCAGGGGCTCGGCCGCATCCTCATGCTCACCATCGAGGAACATGCGCGCGAGGCGGGGCATCATTCGATGATCGGCGCGATCGACGGCGACAACAAGGCCTCGATCGCCTTCCACCGCGCCCTCGGCTACCGCAAGGCGGGGACGGTGCCGCAGGCGGGGTTCAAGTTCGGCCGCTGGCTCGACGTGCTGTTCATGCAGAAGTTCCTCTGAGCGCGCCTGACGAAAAAGCTATCGCCCTGCGCGCATTTGCGCCCTGACAGCGGCGGGGCGGGACGATAGAGTGGCAGTCATGTCGATCTGGTCCCGCATCCTCGAGGCGCTCAAGGCGCTTGGCGCCGGCGAAAGCCTTGCCGCCGTCTTCGAACGCCTGCGCTCGCCGCCCGAACAGCGGGTGGGATTCGCCATTGCCGTGATCGCCCTCGGGGCGAAGATGGCGAAGGCGGACGGGCTCGTGACCCGCAACGAGGTCACCGCCTTTCGCGAGGTGTTCCGCATCGCGCCGGAGGACGAGGCCGCCGCGGCGCGCGTCTTCAACCTCGCCCGTCACGACATCGCCGGGTTCGAGGATTATGCGAAACAGGTCAAGAAGATGTATGGCGACGACTGCCGTCCGCTGATGGACCTGCTCGACGGGCTGTTTCACATCGCGATGGCCGATGGCGACTATCATCCCGGCGAGGAGGCGTTCCTCGCGCGGGTGGCGGAGATCTTCGACATCGAACCGCGCGCCTTCCGCGCCCTGCGCGCGCGCTATGTGCCCGACGCGGTGCGCGATCCCTATGACGTGCTCGGCGTCGATCCCGCCACCCCGCTCGGGGAGATCAAGTCGGCCTGGCGCCAGCTCGTGCGCGAGACTCACCCCGACCGGATGATCGCCCGCGGCGTGCCCGAGGAGGCGGTGAAGCTGGCTTCCGACCGGCTGGTGGAGATCAACGCCGCCTGGGAGGAAATCTCGACGGAGCGTGCCGCCTGAATGCGCATCGTGACCTATAACGTCGAATGGTTCGACAATCTGTTCGACGATGCCGGGCGGCCGCAGGCCGACGGCCGCTGGTCCGCGCGCCACAACATCACCCGCGAGATGCAGCTCGAGGCGCTGGGGATCGTCTTCACCGCGCTGGACGCCGATGCGGTGATGGTGATCGAGGCGCCGGACACGAACAGCCGCCGCGACACGCGCCGGGCGCTCGAACAGTTCGCCGACTGGGCGGGGCTTCGGGCCGTGGCGGTGGAGATGGGCTTCGTCAACGACACGCAACAGGAAATCGCGTTGCTCTACGATCCGCTGGTGCTGAGCGCGCGGCACGATCCGATGGGGGCGCCGGAAGGGCTCGGCACCGGGCTCGAGCCGCCGATGTTCAATTCGGTCTACCGGCTCGACCTCGACACGGACCGGCAGCGCGAGGAGGTGCGCTTCTCGAAACCGCCGCTGGAGCTTGCCGTGACCCATCTGGCGACGGGGTTTGCCTTTCGCATGATCGGCGCGCATCTGAAGTCGAAGGCGCCGCACGGCGCCCGGCGGCATGACGACGTGATCCGGATCTCGATCGAGAACCGCCGCAAGCAGTTGGCGCAGGCGATCTGGCTGCGCGAGCGCGTGGAGGGGCACCTCGCCGCGGGCGAGCCGATGATCGTGCTCGGGGATTTCAACGACGGGCCGGGGCTCGACACCTATGAAGGGCTCTTCGGCCGCTCGGCGCTGGAGATCGTCATGGGGCGCGACGGGCCGGAAGTGCCGCCGGAGATGCGGCTCCATGATCCGAACGCCGCCGAGGCGCTGAGCCGGCGGGGCAATCTCGGCCCGACCTCGGCCCGGTTCTACATCGACAAGGAGCGGCGCTATCTCGCCGCGCTGCTCGATTACGTGATGCTGTCCCAGGAACTCGCCGCCGGCGCGGCATGGCGGATCTGGCATCCGTTCGACGATCCCGTGTGCTACGAGACGCCGGAGCTTCACCAGGCGCTGCTCACCGCCTCCGATCACTTTCCGGTCTCCGTCGACGTCGATCTGCCGCCCTGGGGGTGACAGGACCGCCCTGCGTCCTACATCGGGGCCATGAGACACCTGATTTTCGCCAGCACGCTGCTCTGGGCCGTCCCGATCGCCGCCCAGGATGCCACGCCGCCCTCCGGGGAGGCGTCGCCGCCCGCCTCGGAGGAGGACTGGTCGGAGGGTTTCCGGATGCTGCGCGAAGGGTCGCGGCGGCTGCTCGAGCGGCTGCTCGACGAATTCGGCCCCGCGCTCGAGGAGCTGGAGGGGTTCGTCGACGATATCGACGCCTACGAAGCGCCCGTGATCCTGCCGAACGGCGATATCCTCATCCGCCGCAAGCAGGACGTGCCGCCGCCCGACGGGGCAGGGCCGGACATCGACCCCGAGGAGGGCATCGAGCTCTGAGCGTCAGCGGCGGAGGTGCCGGACCTGCGTCATCGCGCCGAGGCTGCCGGCGAGCGACTGGAACCGGGCCTGCGCGACTTCTCCGAACAGGTCTTCGGCATCGGGTCTGAGCGTCAGGATGAGTTCCTTCTTCTTCGGGAAATAGACGAGCTTCGCGATCTCGTCGGGCGCGCCCACGCCGAACATCGCCCCGAATCTCATGGCCTTGCCGAGCACTTCGGCATCCCGGACCTCCTTTTCCGTCAGCATGTCGATGAGCGGGGCGAAGGGCGTGCCGTCGCGCGAATTCTTGTAGCGGTGCAGAAGGGCGAGCCCGAGGAAGATCCGTTCGTTATGGGTCAGCCCGCCCAGGTTGGCACGGGTCGCATTGTCGAAACAGACCTCGGCCCGGTAGTCGGGATGGGCGCGCCAGGTCACGTCGTGCAGGAGGCAGGCGGCGCGGATCAGCCGCATCTTTTCATATTGCCGCGCCCGGAAGATCGGCTCGATGAACATGTGGAGCCGCTTGCCGAAACCCGGCATCCGCGCATCCTTCATCTCGGAGAAGCGGCAGGCCTCGATCAGCGGATCGCGCTCGCGCACGCTTTGCGGCATCTGCTCGTAGAGCAGGCCCTCGCGGATGCCGTAGGAGGAGGTGCAGATCTCCTTCGGATGGAAGGTGCGCACGAGCTGGCGCAGCACCTCCGCGGCGAGCGGGACGAGCGACATGCGCGCCGAGGAGGTGCCGGTGCGCGCCCGCAGCGTGGCGATATCGGACTTGCGGATGAACTTGATCGTGTCGGTGACCGCGCGGCTCGACATCCGGTATTCGTGCAGGACGTGCAGCGGATAGTTGCGCCGCTCCATGTCGATCCGCGCGATGGCGCGCCAGGAGCCGCCGACGAGGTAGATCCGCTTGTGATCCGTGCCCATCTTCTCGCCGAGCTCGGCCATGATCGGTGCGATGTGGTCCTTGAGCCCCTTGCGGCCGCCGCCCAGCCCCTGGAGTTTCAGCGGCCCGAGGGGGGAGGTGACGCGGGCGCCGACCTCGCCGCCCCGGACCACCGCGAGCTCCATCGAGGAGCCGCCGATGTCGCAGACGAGCCCGTCCGCCTCCGGCCAGCCGAGCAGCACGCCCTGCGCCGACAGGCGCGCCTCCTCCTCGCCGTCGATAACCCAGAGGCTGAGGCCGGTCTCCCGCTCGATCTCCTCCCGAAAAGCGGGACCGTCCTCAGCCTCCCGCATCGCGGCCGTGGCAACGGCCGTGAGCGGTGGGATCTGCATGCCCTGCGCCAGTTTCTGGAACCGCTTGATCGCGGCCATGGCGCGTTCCTTGCCTTCGGGGTTGAGCCGCCCCGTCTCCCTCAGTCCCGCCCCAAGACCACACATGATCTTTTCGTTGTAGAAATAGGCCGGGCTGCGCGTCGCGCCGTCGAAGACGACGAGACGCACGGAGTTGGATCCCACATCGACCACGCCGACACGGGACAGGGCCCGCGCGTCATCGTCCAGGAACAGAGGCCGGCCGAATACGCCCCAGTCGTGGAGCGTCTCCATGCTCGGCGGGACATCCGTCGGTATGGTCAAGTGTCATCCCCTAACTTGTCTGTGACAGTGCCAAGGCGCGGGCGTTCTGTCAATCGCCTCAAATCTGTGCGGAATGTGAAGCCGGGATTACGGCGTCATTCCTCCTCCTCGTCGTCTCCGAGCAGCCGGGCGGCGAGGGCGCGGGTGACGGGGCGGCCTTCGCGCAGCGCCTCGCGGTCGAGCCGTTCGACGAGGTCGCGGGCGGAGGCGGCGGAGCGTTCCATGCGCTTCACGAGCCAGCCGATCAGGCTCCGGGAGACGACGAGCTGGCGGTCCTCGAACTGCTTGACGAGCATCGCGCTCAGCAGCATGTCGTCGGGCGGCGCGATGCGCACCACCGAAGTGCCCTGCATTCGCGACGCGAGGTCGGGCAGGCCGAGCCGCCAGCGGTTCGGCGGCGTCGAGGCGGTGACGAGAAGGCGCCCGCCCTCCGCCAGCACCAGGTTGTGCAGGTGGAACAGCGCCTCCTCGGCCCCCGCCACGTCGGGCAGGGCGGGGAGGGTGTCGGCATCCTCCACCACGACGAAGTGGCGGGCGGCGAGGGTCGGAATGTCGGCGCGGGCGAGCCTGTCGGGCGTCAGGATCACCGCGCCGCGATCGCCGGCCCAGACATGGGCGAGATGGGTCTTTCCGGCGCCGGCGGGGCCGACGAGGGCGAGCTTGCCCGAAGGCCAGAGATCCGCACCGTCGAGCGTGGCGAGCGCCACGGCGTTGGAGGGGGCGACGAAAAACGCGTCGCGTCCCAGCGCCTCGCGGGTGGGCAGGTTGAGGACGAGCTGCTTGGCCATGTCTCGGTCCGCTTCAGTCCGGTGTCCTGTAGGATCTGGTTTCCGCCTCGATCGCGGCCTGGTCGGGGGGCAGGGGAACGGCGTGGTCCGTCTGTCCCTTGTAGAGGCGGCTCGTGCGATAGTGGTCGAGCGCGAAGCGCGCGATCACGCCGAAGGCGGCGGCGACGGGCACGGCGACGAGCATGCCGACAAAGCCGAACACCGTGCCGAAGGCCGAGAGGGCGAAGATCAGCCAGACCGGATGCAGGCCCACGGAGGACCCGACGAGATTGGGCGTGAGGATATTGCCCTCGACGAACTGGCCGATCGCGAAGATGCCCGCGACCGCGGCGATCATCCACCAGTCGCCCCAGAACTGGAACAGCGCGAGCCCGATCGAGAGCGCGCCGCCCACGATGGCCCCGACATAGGGGATGAAGGTGAGCGCGCCGGCGATGGCCCCGGCGACGAGGCCGAAGTTGAGGCCGGTGAGCATGAGCGCGACGGCATAGAAGGTGCCGAGGATGAGGCAGACCGTTCCCTGTCCGCGGATGAAGGAGGCGAGCGTGCGGTCGATGTTGCCGGCGAGCTGGCGGATCACCGGGGCATGGTCGCGCGGCAGGAGCTTGTCGATCTCCGCCACCATCCTGTCCCAGTCGAGCAGCAGGTAGAAGGTGATCACCGGCACGAGGACGAGCAGCATGAGCACGTTGACGAGGCTCATCGCCGAGGTGAGCGCGGTCGAGAGCAGCGCGCCGCCCCGCGACTGGATGGTCTCGCCGATCTGGAGGAGGGAGCGGTAGACCTGGCTGTCCTCGTCGAGCAGCGCCGGGAAGCGCGTCGTCAGGAAACTCTTGAGATTGTTGAAGATGTCGGGCGCCGCGTCGATCAGGTCGGTGGTCTGGCGAATCAGCGTCGGCACGACGAGGAGCGCCGCGAGGACGAAGAGGACGACCGCGACCGCGGTGATCACGAGCGTCGCTGCCGTGCGTCGGAGCCCGAGCGCCTCGAGCTTGTCGGCCACCGGGTCGAGCATGTAGGCCACCGCCATGCCGAGCACGAAGGGCAGGATCACGTTCCCCAGCGCCCACAGAAGCACGAGGAACACCGCCGCCGCGATGCCCCAGTATTTTGCCTGATCCCGGACCGGTAGCGCCATGAAACCTCTCGTGTTCGCCCACATATCGCCCGCGTGGGCGCGCGTTGCAAGGGAAAGCATCCCCGGCGCCTGCGCTTTGTCTTGTCTTGTCTGGACCGGGTGGATCGCTTAGACCCGTGCGGAAACTCCTGAAATTCCCGAAGGGCCCACCTCATGCGTCTGTCGCGCTACTTCCTCCCGGTTCTGAAAGAAACCCCCGCCGAGGCACAGATCGCCTCCCACCGCCTCATGCTGCGCGCCGGCATGGTCCGCCAGCAATCCGCGGGGATCTATTCCTGGCTGCCGCTGGGCCTCAAGGTGCTGCGCAATGTCGAGCGGATCGTGCATGAGGAACAGCAGCGTGCCGGCCATATCCCGCTTTTGATGCCGACCCTGCAATCGGCCGATCTGTGGAAGGAGTCGGGCCGCTACGACGCCTATGGAGAGGAGCTCCTGCGCCTTACCGACCGCCATGGCCGCGACATGCTCTATTCGCCCACCGCCGAGGAATTGTTCACCGACGTCTTCCGCTCCTATGTGAAATCCTACAAGGATCTGCCGCTGACGCTCTACCAGATCCAGTGGAAGTTCCGCGACGAGATCCGCCCCCGCTTCGGCGTCATGCGCGGGCGCGAATTCCTGATGAAGGACGGATATACCTTCGACCTGACGAAGGAAGACGCGCTGCACGCCTACAACCGGCATCTCGTCACCTACCTGCGCACCTACGAGCGCATGGGGCTTCAGGCGATTCCGATGCGCGCCGACAGCGGCCCGATCGGCGGCGACGACACGCATGAGTTCCTGGTGCTGGCCGACACCGGCGAGTCGGAAGTGTTCTACGACAGCGAGATCACCGACCTGAGCTTCGGCGACCGCGAGATCGACTATGACAGCGTCGAACAGTGCCAGGCCGTGCTGGAGGAATTCACCTCGCGGTATGCGCGCACGGACGAAACCCATGACGCGGCCCTGTTCGAGCAAGTCCCGGAGGCGCGCCGGCGCGTCGCGCGCGGCATCGAGGTCGGCCAGATCTTCTATTTCGGCACGAAATATTCCGAGGCGATGGGCGCCACCGTGCAGGGGCCGGACGGAAAGCCCGTGCCGGTGCATATGGGCTCGCACGGGATCGGCGTGTCCCGCCTCGTGGGCGCGCTGATCGAGGCGAACCACGACGACAGGGGCATCATCTGGCCCGAGGGCGTCACGCCCTTTCATGTCGGCATCGTCAATCTCAAGCAGGGCGATGCGGAGGCGGACGCGGCCTGCGACAGCCTCTATGCGAGCTTCGCGGCCCTCGGGCTCGATCCGCTCTATGACGACACGAGCGAGCGCGCGGGCGGCAAGTTCGCCACGATGGACCTGATCGGCCTGCCGTGGCGCGTCACCGTGGGCCCGCGCGGGCTGAAGAACGGCGTGGTCGAGGTCACCTCCCGCCGCACCGGCGAGAGCGAGGAGATGACGCCGGAGATGGCGGTGGAAAAGATCGCCGGCATCTACGCCGGGCGCTGACCGTCCCGCCGGGTCCGTCATCGGCAAGATATCGCGAAATCCGCGCGCGGGGGCGGGGACGCATTTGTCTCACGCCCCCGAATCCTTTTAGCCTCTTTCCCGCAACTCCGCAGCAGACGGACAGAAGGGGCAGACCATGTTGAAAGCACTCGCGCTTGCGGGGGGGCTCCTCGGGGCCGCCATCGTTTCCCAGTTTCCAGAGTTCACGCAACAATACACCCAGAGGCTCGGCGGTCAGGTCGAGGCGCTCGAGGTCGTGATCGAGGATTTCGACGCTTCCGCGCGCCGGGCGGAGATGACGCGCGAGGAGGCGCTGGCCTCCATGGGCGGCTCCGTCTTTCTCGAGAATCGCCGCCGCGACATGCGCAACACCATCGACCGGCACGCGCGGCTCACGGCAGATCTCGCGGCGCTGCGCGCCTCCGGTCCGCTCGAGCGGCTGACCATGCCGCAGCGGGTGGCGGATACCGAACTGGCGCTTTCCACCTATCACGATTTCGTTCCGGCCCTGCCGCTGTCGCTGGCGGGAGGGATTTCCGCGCTCGTCGGCTACGGGCTCGGCTGGGGTCTCGTGTCGGCGCTTCTCGCCTTCCTCTTCTGGCCGTTCCGTCGCGGGCGGCGCAAGGCGGGCCTCACGTTCTGATCCTGCCCCCGTCACGAAGGTTTTTGCCGTAACCGCCCGCATCGGCTTGACCTTTGCGGGGGGAGGGGGAATGGTCTGGCAACTTCAGCCAAGGAGCAGCCCCGCCCATGGACGCGGCCAGATCGACAAAGCCCTTTTCCCGCTTCGAATGGAAGATCGCCTGGGCCTACCTGCGCGCGCGCCGCGAGGAAGGCGGCGTCTCCGTGATGACCTGGATCTCGCTCATCGGGATCACGCTCGCGGTGGCCGCCCTCATCATCACCCTCGCCGTGCGCACCGGCTTCCGCAACGAATTCGTCGACACGATCCTCGGCGCGAATGCCCATGTGACGGTCTATTCGGCGCTCTACGAGACCGAAGACGGAGGCACCGCGCGGGAGATCCCCGATTACGAGGACTGGGCGGCGAAGCTCGCCGCGGTCGAGGGCGTCACCGCCGCCGCGCCGCTCGTGCGCGGGCAGGTCATGGCGACGGCCAACGGCAAGAATGCGGGGATCGAGGTCTACGGCATCTCCGCCGAAGACCTCGCGAGGATCCCGCGCGTGGCGCGGCACCCGGACGAAAGCTGGGGCGATCTTTCGCGCTTCTCCGAAGGCATCGCCATCGGCTCGGGCGTGGCACGCGAACTGGGCGTCATGGTCGGCGACCGGGTGAGGATCATTTCGCCGGAGGGCGCGAAGACCGCCTTCGGCACGAGCCCGCGGGTCTCGTCCTTCGAGGTCGTCTATGTCTTCACCGCGGGACGCTACGACATCGACCGCACGCGGGTCTACCTGCCCTTCGCGGAGGCGCAGCGCTTCTTCAACCGCGAGGGCGTGGCGGACGAGATCGAGGTCATGGTCGAGCGGCCGGACGAGGTCGACCGCATGGCCGTGCCGCTCCTGATGGCGGTCGGCGAACGCGGCATGGTCTGGACCTGGCGCGATGCCTCCGGCGCCTTCCTGCGCGCGCTCGACATCGAGGACAACGTGATGTTCGTGATCCTCTCCGTCCTCGTGCTGATCGCGGCGATGAACATCGTGTCGGGCCTCATCATGCTGGTGAAGAACAAGGGCCGCGACATCGGCATCCTGCGCACGATCGGGCTTTCGGAAGGCTCGGTGCTGCGCGTCTTCTTCATCTGCGGGGCGGTGACGGGCGTGCTCGGCACGCTCTTCGGGGTCGTCATCGGCGGGCTCTTCGCGATCTATATCGACCAGATCATGTCCTTCGTGAACTGGCTCAACGGCGGCGGGGCCTGGGATCCGTCGATCCGCGGCATCTATGCGCTTCCGGCGGAGCTGCGATGGGAGGACGTGCTCAAGGCGGTGTCCCTGTCGCTCGGGCTGTCGTTCCTCGTGACGATTTTCCCCGCGCGCCGGGCCGCGCGCATGAACCCTGTGGAGGCGCTGCGCTATGAGTGAGATGCTGGGGCTTTCCGGGATCGAGAAGACCTACAACGCCGGCAAGCCGAGCGAGGTGCAGGTGCTGCGCGGCGTGGACCTGTCGGTGGCGCGCGGAGAGATCGTCGGGCTGATCGCCCCTTCGGGGGCGGGCAAGTCGACGCTCCTGCATATCGCCGGGCTGCTCGATGTGCCGGACGGCGGACGGGTGACGATCGCGGGCGAGGACATGACCGGGCTCGGCGATCGCAGGCGGACCGGCGTGCGCCGGGCGGGCGTCGGCTTCATCTACCAGTTCCACCACCTGCTGCCGGAATTCACCGCGCTGGACAACGTCGCTCTGCCGCAGCTCGCCAATGCCGCGCCGCAGGCGGAGGCGGAGGCGCGCGCCCTGGCGCTTCTCGACAAGGTGGGGGTCGCGCCGCGCGCCGGCCATCGCCCCGCCGCGCTCTCCGGCGGCGAACAGCAGCGGGTCGCCTTCTGCCGCGCGCTTGCGAACCGGCCGGGGCTTTTGCTCGCTGACGAGCCGACGGGCAACCTCGATCCCGAGACCTCGGACCGGGTGTTCGACACGCTGATGGGCCTTGCGCGGGAGGAGGGGCTTTCGGCGCTCATCGCGACGCACAACCTCGACCTGGCCGCGCGGATGGACCGGGTGCTGCGTCTCGAGGCGGGGCGGATCGTGCCTGTCTGAGGCTCAGAGGCCGAGAAAGCGGGCGCGTTCGTGAAGGTGGCGCAATCCGCCCGTGCCGTGGATCGTCCGGGCGAGGTGCAGGCCGTGGAACACCGGAAAGACCTGTGCCGCCTCCTCCCCCGACAGCAGCGACAGGAGCGGCGCGGCGACACGCTCCACCAGGTCATCCCCGCTGTGTCCCATCAGACCATGGGCGAAGCGCGCGATGTCCTCGGCCAGCGGAATGTCGCGCCGCCCGGCGAGGTCGATCGCGGTGATCGCCTCCGCGTCGATCATCAGATTGCCGGGCCAGAAATCGCCATGCCCGGCATGGCGCGTCAGGCTCTGCGGCGCCTCGTGCAGAAGCTGCCGGGTGCGCGCCGCCACATCCGCCGCGTCGCCATGCGAGAGCGCGTCGAGCTGCCTGTGCAGCCATGCGCGTGGAAAGGGCACGGTGTCGCGCCGCAATCCCGCCGCCCGCGACAGCCAGAGCCGCGCCGCGTCCGCCGCCCGCGGGACTTCCGCCTCCCCGCCCCTGGTCAGGAGGGTCTCGGCAGACTGGCCGGGGACGGCGGATATCACGAAAAAGCCGTCACCGGGCGCGACGTGCAACACCTCGGGCACCTGCGCCGGCCCCCGTCCGAGAAAGGCACACATCTCCCGCAGTGCCCCGGCCTGACCCGAAACCGCCTGCGCCGCCTTGCCATGCCAGATGAGCTTTGCCATGGCCGGGCGCCCGTCCCAGCAGAGGCGGAAGACGGCCCGTTCGCCACGGGCCTGAACGATGCGGACATCCGTCGCGCGGGAAGACAGATGCGGACGCTCGGCGAACATCTTGTCCAACCGCGCCCTGGCGCTGTCCAGTCCGAAAAGATCCAGGGTGCCGGCCATGGCGCCACTATGCGCGGCGCGGCGGGGGCCGGTCAAAGGATTTCCAAAGCCGCGTCGGCCCTGCGTCGGGATCGCGCCGGGCAGGACACGCCACACGGGCCGCAGGCAGCTCTCCTGACCGGGGCCGCCGGCAATCGCGGCTGCGGGATCCTGCGCCGCCGATGATCCGGCCGGGGAGGTCATAATGAATTAAGATCTTTGGGCTATCCATGGAGGCGCAGCCACCGGTGCCGGGTGGCGATGCCGCAGCTCAGACCGGGGAACAAGATGGCGATATCCGACCGACGACGTTCCGCACCGCCAGCCGCCGACGCCTGCGCCCGGACGCGGAGGCCGCGTCACAGCGGCCGGACCGGGGTGCCCTTGCAAATGCGCCGGCCCTGTCCCGTGAGACCCGCTCAGGGGACCGGATCACACGTCCAGCTCCTCCACGAACCGCGCATTCTCCTGGATATACTGGAAGCGCAACTCCGGCTTCTTGCCCATCAGCCGCTCGACCAGATCGGCGGTTTCGCCCGGTTCGTCCTCGTCGATCGTCACGCGGATCAGCTTGCGCGTGGCCGGGTCCATCGTGGTTTCCTTCAGATCCTTCGCATCCATTTCGCCGAGGCCCTTGAAGCGGCTCACGTCGATCTTGCCCTTGCCGCCGAGGCCCTTGTCCAGCCAGGCGTCGCGTTCGGCCTCGTCGAGGCAATAGACCCGCTTCGCGCCCTGGGTGAGGCGGTAGAGGGGCGGGCAGGCGAGATAGAGGTGGCCCTGGTCGATGAGCGGGCGCATCTGGGTGTAGAAGAAGGTCATGAGCAGGGAGGCGATATGGGCGCCGTCCACATCCGCGTCGGTCATGATGATGATGCGTTCGTAGCGCAGGTCATCGAGGTTGAAGCGCGTGCCCATCCCGGTGCCGAGCGCCTCGCAGAGGTCGGAAATCTCCTGGTTAGAGCTGAGCTTGCCGGAGGCGGCGCCGAGCACGTTGAGGATCTTGCCCTTGAGCGGCAAAAGCGCCTGCGTCTCGCGGAAGCGCGCGCCCTTGGCGGAGCCGCCGGCGGAATCGCCCTCGACGATGAACAATTCGGTGTTGGCGCGGTCCTTCGAACTGCAATCGGTGAGCTTGCCGGGAAGGCGGAGCTTTTTCGTGGCGGATTTGCGCGCGGTTTCCTTTTCCTGCCGCCGCCGCATCCGCTCCTCGGCGCGCAGCACGAGGAAATCGAGGATCGCGCCCGCCGATTTCGTATCCGCGGAGAGCCAGTGGTCGAAATGGTCGCGCACCGCATTCTCGACGAGCCGCGTGGCGTCGGAGGTGGCGAGCCGGTCCTTGGTCTGGCCGACGAATTCCGGATCGGCGATGAAGCAGGACACGAGCGCGCAGCCGCCGGTGATCAGGTCGTCGCGGGTGATGTCCTTCGCCTTGCGGTTGCCGACGAGCTCGCCATAGGCGCGGATGCCCTTGAGGATCGCGGCCCAGAAGCCCGCCTCATGGGTGCCGCCCTCGGGCGTGGGCACGGTGTTGCAATAGGACTGGATGAACCCGTCGCGGGAGGGCGTCCAGTTGATCGCCCATTCGACCTTGCCGGGCACGCCGAAACGCGGCTGGAATTCGACCGTGCCGGCGAAGGGGCGGTCGGAATAGGTCGAGGCGCTGCCCAGCGTCTCCGTCAGGTAGTCGGCAAGCCCGCCGGGAAAGCGGAAGGTCGCCTCGGTCGGCGTCTCCCCGTCGTCGATCTCGGATTTCCAGCGGATCTCCACCCCGGAAAAGAGATAGGCCTTGGAGCGGGCGAGGGTGAAGAGGCGCTTCGGCTTGAAGCGGAGGGAGCCGAAGATCTCCGCATCGGCATGGAATTTCACCGAGGTGCCGCGCCGGTTGGGCGCCGCGCCGATCTTCTCGACCGGGCCTTCGGGAATGCCGCGGGAAAAGCGTTGTTCGAACAGTTCCTTGTTCTTCGCCACCTGCACGATCATGGACTCCGAGAGCGCGTTGACGACGGAGGAGCCGACGCCGTGCAGCCCGCCCGAGGTCTGGTAGGCCTTGCCGGAGAACTTGCCGCCCGCGTGGAGCGTGCAGAGGATGACCTCGAGCGCGGATTTGCCGGGAAATTTCGGATGCGGGTCGATCGGGATGCCGCGGCCGTTGTCGGTGACGGTGACCGAGTAATCGGCGTGCAGGATCAGCTCGATGCGGTTGGCATGGCCGGCCACGGCCTCGTCCATCGAGTTGTCGAGGATCTCGGCCACGAGGTGATGCAGCGCGCGCTCGTCCGTGCCGCCGATATACATGCCGGGCCGTTTGCGGACGGGTTCGAGGCCTTCCAGCACTTCGATGGAGGAGGCGTCATAGGACTGGTCTGCGCCGGCCAGAAGATCTTCGGACATATGGGTTTGCTCGATTCTTGTGTCACCTTGTATGGCCAAGGATTAGACCATCGGGGCGCGCGGGACGCAAGCTATGGTGGGATCTTCGCGGCCGAACCCTGCTCTGGATCAAGGCGCGGCGCGGCGGAATGGTGTATCAGCGGACCCACAGCCGCCAGCCAAGGAGACGTGCAGCATGACGACCCCCCGGACCCCGCAGGAGACAGCATGCGAAACCCCGGACGCGAGCGTCCCCGGCGACGCCGTGCCGGCGCCCGCCGAGGCGAAGCAATTCCCGACCGTGACGCCGGACCGCATCCGCGCCGCCTTCGAAACCGGGCGATTTCCCTATCGCAGGCGGATGACCCGGCGCGATTACGAGGCGGAGAAGGTGGCGCTTCAGGCCGAGCTGCTGAAAGCGCAGCTCTGGGCGCTGGAGAGCGGGGAGAAATTCGTGGTCCTGTTCGAGGGGCGCGACGCGGCCGGGAAGGGCGGCACGATCAAGCGGTTCATGGAACATCTCAACCCGCGCCACGCCCGCGTCGTCGCGCTGAACAAGCCATCCGAGCGCGAAAGGGGCCAGTGGTTCTTTCAGCGCTATGTCGAACACCTCCCGACGAGCGGGGAATTCGTGTTCTACGACCGCAGCTGGTACAACCGGGCGGGTGTCGAGCGGGTGATGGGTTTCTGCACGCCGAACGAATATCTCGAATTCATGCGTCAGACGCCGGAATTCGAACGGATGCTGGTGCGCTCGGGCATCCGGCTCTACAAATACTGGTTCTCGGTGACGCAGGCCGAGCAGCAGCGCCGGTTCCTGGCGCGCGAAACCGATCCGCTCAAGCAATGGAAGCTTTCGCCCATCGACAAGGCGTCGCTCGACAAATGGAACGATTACACCGAGGCGAAGGAGGCGATGTTCTTCTACACGGATACGGCGGATGCGCCCTGGATCATCGTGAAGTCGAACGACAAGAAGCGCGCGCGGATCGACTGCATGAAACACTTCCTGTCCACGATCGACTATCCGGACAAGGATCCGGCGGTGGTCGGCGCGCCCGATCCGCTGATCGTCGGCCAGGCCGGGCATGTGGTGCACAGGGCCGAACACATCCTGGGCCGGGCGCTGCACCCGGACGCGCGGCGCGGGCGCAACGGCGCGGCGTGAGCCGGGCGCCTGTGCGGATGCGGCCGGCGGTCCGGCGCCTGCGGCCCGACGGATCGCGGGGATCATCTCCGGCCGGCGACGGCGTCCGTCCAGAATTCCGGATCCTCGTAGACGGTCGGGTCGGGAACCCCCGCAAGGGCGAAGGCCTCGCGCCGTTCAACGCAGGTGCCGCAGCGCCCGCAATGCCGCGCGCCGCCCCGGTAGCAGGACCATGTGTCGGCAAAGGGCGTGCCGAGGCGGGCGCCCTCCGCGACGATGTCGGCCTTGGAGCGGTGCACGAAGGGCGTCAGCAGCGTGACCGTGGCATAGCCGTCGAGCGCCGCCTCCTGCATCGCCGCGAAAGCCGCGGTGAAGGCCGGGCGGCAGTCGGGATAGATGAAGTGATCGCCGCCATGCACCGCCGTCGCGACCGCCGTGTCGCCTTCCGCGGCGGCGATGCCATAGGCGACGGCGAGCAGGATGGCGTTGCGGTTCGGCACCACGGTGATCCGCATCGTCTCCTCGGCATAATGGCCGTCGGGCACCTCGATATCGTCGGTGAGTGCGGAGCCGGTGAGCGCCGCGCCGATGGCGCGCATGTCGATGAGGTGATGCGGCACGCCGAGACGGGCCGCGGCGCGGGCGGCATGGTCGAGTTCCCGCGCGTGGCGCTGGCCGTAGTCGAAGGAGACGAGGCGGGACAGGTGTCCCTCCTGCGCCACGAGATCGGCGAGGGTGACGGAATCCAGTCCGCCGGAACAGATGACGAGGGTTCTCATGGCGTGTCCTTGTTTTGATGACCGGGTAGGCTGCGACCGGTGGTGGAGGGGCGATTCGCGCGGGGCTCAGCCCGCCTCGCCCTCCTCGCCGAAGCCGTGCATGCGCTTGGCCCACTGGAAGGCGACGATCAGCCCCTTCAGCCGCGGCAGCAGGTAGAGCGACAGCGCGACGCAGCCGGTGGCGAAGACGGCGATCAGGAACAGCGGGTCGGGACGGAAGGCGACGTAGAACCAGCCGAGGATCGGTGCCATCAGATGCCCGACGATGAGGATGGTGAGATAGGCGGGGCCGTCGTCGGCGCGGTGGTGGTGGAAGGGTTCGCCGCAGACCGGGCAGGCCTCCCGCACGGTCAGGTAGCCCTTGAGGATCGGGCCGCTGCCGCAGGCCGGGCAGCGCCGTTTCCAGCCGCGCAGGAGCGCCGGCCGCAGGGGCCGTTCGCCGTCGCCGACTGCGCCATCCGTATGGGCCGCCGTGTGGGCCCTGGGCGTGTGGGTATCGAGCATGTGCGCTTCGCCTCTCTTGAGATACGGGCGTGAGTCCGGGGAAGGTGGTGTTTTGCGGGAAACGGGCGGTGCTGTCTCTGCGTCCCGATGCCGCGCCGCCGCCTCCTTCCCGAGGGCGCCCGCGCGGGGTCACGTTCTGTTTATCGCCGCCTCCGACGGAATGCCGGCGCCTGCGCGTTTCAATTGATGTCATGCGCCACGGAACGGGTCCGCCCGCGCGGCGCGACGGGCTGTATATAAAGAGGAGTGAACCATGAAACGCAACGTATTTGTGTCGGGCCTTGCCCTCGCCGCCGTTTTCGCCGGGTCGGTCGCCGCCTTTGCCGGCGGCTCCGGGTCCGGCGGCTGGGGCCGGCATCACGGCATGGAGGGGCGGTCCGGCCACCCCTGGCAGGGGGGCATGATGTCGCGCATGGGCGGCGGGATGATGCCGTTCGGGGCAGGGGCCGATTTCGCGGAGATCGACGCGGATGGCGACGGGCAGGTTTCGGAAAGCGAACTCACGGCCTTCCGCGACGCGCGTTTCGCGGAGATCGACACGGACGGCAACGGGACCGCGGATGCGGAGGAGCTTTTCGCCTATCACGAGGCGCAGCGGGCCGCACGGATGAGGGCGATGACCGAAAAAATGGTCGCCGCGCGCGACACCGATGGCGACGGCGCGCTCAGCGTCGAGGAGCTGACGACCCGGCCGCAGCCGACCATGTTCCAGCGGCTCGACCGCAACGGTGACGGGGTCCTGAGCGAGGACGAGTTCGGCAGGCCGCGCGGGACCGGCGCGGGCGGACAGGGGACGATGCAGCCGGACGCCGGCGACGACTGACCGCGCGACGGGCGGGCGGACCGACCGCCCGCCCGGTCGCAGGGCGGGACGGTGGACGCCGCGCCCCGCCTGGGATACCGGTAAGCAGGTATGCAGATGCCATTCGACGCCCAGACCGACGACGTGACCGACGAGGCCTTGCTGATCGCATTCGGCAATGGCGACGTGACGGCGGCACGCGCCCTCACGCTGCGGCTCACGCCGCGGGTGCTGGCGCAGGCTGCCCGGATGCTGCGGGACCGGGCGGAGGCCGAGGATGTCGCGCAGGAGGCGATGCTGCGGCTGTGGAAGATCGCGCCGGACTGGCGGCAGGGCGAGGCGAAGGTGACGACATGGCTTTACCGGGTCGTGGCCAACCTCTGCACCGACCGGCTGCGGCGCGCGCGCGGAACGCGGCTCGACGAGATCGCCGAGCCGGAGGATGGCCGGCCCTCGCAGGATGCGGTGCTGATGCAGCGGCAGAGGGCGGAGGCGCTGGGTACCGCGCTTTCGACCCTGCCGGAGCGGCAGCGCGAGGCGGTGGTGCTGCGGCACATGGAAGGATTGGGCAATCCCGAGATCGCGGAGATCCTGGGTGTCAGCGTGGAGGCGGTGGAAAGTCTCATCGCCCGCGGCAAGAGAGCGCTCGCCGGGCTTCTGGCCTGCGAGCGCGAGAGACTGGGGTTCGAAGATGACGGATCGTAAGGATATCTGGACGGACGAGGCGGCGGAGGCGGCGCTCGAGACGCTGTTCGCGGAGGCGCGCGCGGCGGCGCCGACGCCGTCGGAGGCGCTTTTGCTGCGGGTGATGGCGGATGCGCAGGCCGAGACTGCCCGGCGGGAGGCGGATGCGGCGCGGCGGCGCGCGGCGGATCGCCCGCGGGCGCGGCATCCGGCGATGGCGGCGATCGTCGCCGCGCTCGGCGGCTGGCGGGCGGTGGCGGGGCTCGCCACGGCGGGAGTCGCGGGGCTCGCGATCGGGCTGGGCGCGCCGGGGATGATTTCCGGCCTTGCCGCCCGCGAGGGCTATGACCTGTCGGCGGAAGCCGCGCTTTCGGACGATGCGCTCGACAATCTGGTGCCGAGCTTTTACGACCTCGCGATGGAAGGGTGAGCGATGAGCGGAGAGACGGACATGACGCAGGGGCGCAGGCGCGGCATCCGGTGGGGCCGCATCGTGCTGGTCCTGTCCCTGGCGCTCAACCTGGCGATCCTCGGGGCGGGGATCGGCATGGCGCTGCGCTGGGACGCGGCGCGGGACCGCGCGCGGGCGATGCACACGCGCGATTTCGGCTTCGGACCCTATGTCGGCGCGTTCAGCCGCGAGGACCGGCGCGCGCTGGGCCGCGCCTTTGTCGAGGAGGCGGGCGACTGGCGCGCGGCACGGCGGGAGGCGCGAGAGAGCGTGGAGACGCTCATTGCCACGCTGCGTGCCGAACCTTTCGACGCGGAACGGTTCCAGGCGCTGCTCCTGGCGCAGCACGCGCGGTTCGCCGCACGCCAGAAGATCGGCGCCGAGCTTGTGGTCGCGCGGATCGGGGAGATGCAGCCGGAGGACCGGATCGCCTATGCCGACCGGCTCGAGGAAATTCTGACGCGCCCGCCGCACCCGCCGCATGGCGGCGATCGCCCGCGCGAGGCGGCCTCCGACCGTTGACCCAGCCGGCGCCGGCGCTGCGCGCCGGAGGTTGCGCCCGTCTCGGCACCCGTTTCAGAGCCAGTCTGGTCTGGCGCCCGTTCCGGTTCCCTGTGACTGCCGCGCGGGCGCTCAGGCGGCATGTGAGCCGAGCGTGACCTGGTTGCGCCCCTCCGCCTTGGCGCTGTAGAGCGCCTGGTCGGCCACGGCGAGAAGGTCGGGAATGGCCGAGCGGTCGGGGCCGCCCCCCATGGCCAGCCCGATCGAGACGGAGACGGTGACCGGCGTGCCGTCCGGCGCGATGGTCATCGGCCGGTCGCAGATCGTCACGCGCAGCCGCTCCGCCGCCGCGCGCGCCTCCGTCAGGGAGGTCATCGGCATGCAGACGAGGAATTCCTCCCCGCCGAAGCGCGCGACCAGGTCCATCCCGCGCAGGCTGTCGCGCAACCGCTGGCCGACCTCGGCGAGCACCGCGTCGCCGACGGCATGGCCGAACGTGTCGTTGACGGATTTGAAGCGGTCGATGTCGATCAGCATGAGCGCGAAATGCCGTCCGCCCGTGCGCGCCTCTTCCGCGATCTTTTCCAGATGCGCGAGCGCGTAGCGGCGGTTGTAGAGCCGCGTGAGGCTGTCGATCGACACGAGGCGCAGGCCCTCGTCGAGGATCTGGCGCAGCAGGTCGGCATCGCGCTTGCGCCGCATCTGCGTGCGCAGCCGGAGCGCCATTTCCTCCGGGTCGGCGCCGCGGGTGATGAGATCGTTGGCGCCGAGGTCGAGCGCCATCAGCGCCTCCCGCCGCTCCTGCTGGCCGTGGACGACGATGATGCCGGCGTGCCGCGTCGCCTCCCGCGCGCGCAGATCGGAGATGAGGCGCAGCCCCTCGCCGGTCCCCGGCCGGGTGGAGATGACGTAGAGGTCGGAATGCGCGCCGTCGTGGACCGCACGCAGCACCTTTTCCCGCCGCTCGATCACGATCTCGTCGTGGATCATGCCGCGCAGCCCCACGCGCCATCCCATCGCCTCCTCGGCGGTGGACCCGACCAGCGTGATCCGGCCCGGCCGGCCGAAGGTCGCGGGCGCTTCGGCGAAGCCGAGTGCGCGGACCGTCTCCCCCCGCCGCCGCAATTCGCCGGAGGTGGCCGAGGCACGCATGAGCGCCCGCACCCGCGCGCTGAGGGTCGGCGCGTCGAGCGGCTTGCCGAGCACCTCGTCCGCCCCCGCCTTCAGCGCCGCGATCTTCGCCTCCTGGTCGCGGGGCGGGGTGATGATGGCCACGGCGATATGGGCGGTGAGCGGATCGGCCTTCAGCGCGGCGCAGGCCGCGTAGCCGGTCATGTCGCCGAGGTCGATGTCGAGCAGGACGAGGTTCGGGCGCTCGCTGCGCGCCCGCGCGAGCGCCTCCGCCCCGCTCGTCGCCTGCGTCACCTCGTAGAAGGCCGACGACAGCTTCACCTTCAGGATGATGCGATTCGTCGGAACGTTGTCCGCGATAAGAATACTGCCCGTCATCGGGTCCTCTCGCTGCGCGATTTCTGCTGTCTGCCGCGTCTTGGGGATCATTGCCATCAGGGTGTTGCACTTCCCTGGGAAATTGGTTGAAAAAGGTTAAGATTTGGTTTCCGGGACCGGGAGGGTGACCCGCAGATGCAGCAGGACTCCGCCGAACTCATCGCGCTCAGGACGCTCGCCTGGCTTGCCGCGCAGGACGAGATCTTTCCCGTCTTTCTCGGCGCCAGCGGCATTTCCGCCGCAGAGCTGCAACAGCGGGCGAGGGATGGCGACGTGCTGCTCGCCGTGCTCGATTTCGTGACGCAGGACGACGACTGGGTGACCGCCTGTGCGCAGGACACCCGGCTCGATCCGCGGGATCTGATGCGGGCGCGCCACGCGCTTCCGGGCGGGGGAGAGGTGCATTGGACGTGACGGTCCCCGCCCGCGGCCGCATCGCGGCGGTGCTGTTCGACAAGGACGGCACGCTCATGGATTTCCAGAAGAGCTGGGGCCCCTGGGCGCGGCGCGTGATCGACGGGCTCTGCGGCGCCGATGAGGAAAAGGCCGCGGCCGTGGCGCAGGCGCTGGGTTTCGACCGGCGCGCGGCGCTGTTCCGGCCCGGCAGTCCGGTGATCGCGGGGACGCCGGAGGACGTGCTCGCCGCGCTGCGCCCCTATTTCCCGCGCGCGCGGGATGCCGAGATGCTCGACCGGCTGACGCCCGAGCCCGCGACATTCGCCCCCGTGGCGGTCGAGGGACTGGCGCAAAGCTGCGCCCGCCTCGCCGGGGCGGGGATCGCGCTGGCGGTGGTGACGAACGATTTCGAGGCGGCGGCGCGCACCCATCTGGTGCAGATGGGCGTGGCCGATGCCTTCGACGTGGTGATCGGCTATGACAGCGGCTTCGGCGGGAAGCCGCGTCCCGATCCCTGCACCGGCGCCGCCGCGCGGCTCGGCGTCGCGCCGGATGCCTGCGTGATGGTGGGCGACAGTCTGCATGACCTCAACGCCGGCCGCGCCGCCGGGATGCGCACCGTCGCCGTTCTGACGGGCGTCGCCGGCGCGGCGGAGCTCGCCCCCTTCGCCGACGCGCTCTTTCCCTCGGTCGCGGAGATGTCCGACTGGATCCTGGGAGGCTAGCCGCCCGATCTGCCGGCGTTGGTATTTTCTTAAGACCGCTGCGGTAGACATGTCCCGGAAGCAAGCGAGGGGCGTGCCGTCATGCACGGAATGATCAACAGGGCGATCCAGTGTTTTCTGCGCGACACCTACGGTCCCCGCACCTGGCAGAAGGTGGCGGAGAACGCCAATCTCGGCTTCGACAATTTCGAGGCGATGCTGAGCTATCCCGACCAGGTGACGCTCGACGTGCTCGGCCATGCCGCGCGGCACCTGCACAAACCCGTGGAGACCTTTCTGGAGGATCTCGGGACCTATCTCGTCTCCCACCCGAATGTGGAGGCGATCCGGCGGCTGCTGCGGTTCGGCGGCGAGAATTTCACGGAATTCCTGTTTTCCCTCAACGAGATCGAGGGGCGGGTGCGGCTTGCGCTCCCGGATCTGGACGTGCCCGCGCTCTCGGTCGAGGCGAATGCCGACGGCACATTCCGGCTCATCTGTTCGAACGCGATGCCGGGTTTCGGATATGCCGTGGTCGGGGTGATGCGGGCGATGGCCGACGATTACGGCGCGCTCGTCTTTCTCGAGCATGAGGGCTGGCGGGATTCGGGAGAGGAGGCCGTCACCATCCACCTGCTCGAGACGGCCTATGCGCAGGGGCGCAGCTTCGATCTGTCGGGCGGGGTCCGGGGGGTGGCGTGACAGGGGGAGATTTCGCACTGATCGAGGCCTTCCTGCCGATGAGCCTGATCTACGACGACGACGGGCGCATCGTCCATGCCGGGCCGACGCTGGCGAAGCTGCGCAGCCGGACGGCGCTCGAGGGCCGCGACGTGCGGGCGATCTTTTCCGTGCGCGACAATGGCCGCGGCTCGGGGGAGGGGCCCTTGCCGCTGTTCACCCGGCTCTACCTGACCTTCCGGGAGGGAAAGCCGACGGCGCTGAAGGGCATGGCGGTCCCGCTGCCGGAGCGGGGGCTCAACGTGCTGAACCTCGCCTTCGGCATTTCCATCGTCGATGCGGTGGCCGAATACCGCCTCACCGCGGGAGATTTCGCCCATACCGACCTGGCGATCGAGATGCTCTATCTCGTGGAGGCGAAATCGGCGGTGCTCGAGGAGACGAAGCAGCTCAACATCCGTCTCCAGGGGGCGAAACTGATGGCGGAGGAACAGGCCTATACCGATATCCTGACCGGGTTGAGGAACCGGCGCGCGATGGATCACGTCCTCCAGCGGATGCTGCGCGGGAAGATCGCCTTCGCGATACTGCATCTCGATCTCGATTATTTCAAGCGCGTCAACGACACCTTCGGCCATGCCGCGGGGGACGCGGTGTTGCAGGCCGTGGCGGTGATCCTGCGCGAGGAGAGCCGGGGCGACGACCTGGTCGCACGGGTGGGCGGGGACGAATTCATCCTCCTTTTCACCGATGTGCT
Organism: Celeribacter indicus; assembly: GCF_000819565.1. Lineage (NCBI taxonomy): Bacteria > Pseudomonadati > Pseudomonadota > Alphaproteobacteria > Rhodobacterales > Roseobacteraceae > Celeribacter > Celeribacter indicus. The sequence goes on along the minus strand of NZ_CP004393.1, from coordinate 3,414,761 downwards.
TGATCGCCGCCGGCTTCTGGGCGTGGCGGAGCGGATCATCGCCCGGCTCGAGGTTCCGATCCCCTATGAGGACGGGCTGTGCCGGATTTCCGGCTCGATCGGGATCACCGCCACCGATCTCTACCGCCATCCCGACGCCGACGAGATGATCCAGGATGCGGATCTCGCGCTCTACACCTCGAAATCCGAGGGGCGGGGGCGGGCGACGCTCTTCGACCCGGCGCGGCACCACCGCCCCGCGGCCGGGACGGGGCGGGCGCGGCCGGGCGCCCGTGACAGGCCGCCTTGATGGCGCCTCGGCATCGTCCTGAGACCGGCTTGACACCCACGCGCGGGGGGCCGCTTAAGCCGCCGTCTCGATCGGTGGTGCTCGGGTCCGCTTGACACCTGCGCGCGCGGGGCGCTTTCTGGGCCCGACCGCGAAGGAGGCATCATGGCAGGGGAATTCGACCGCGAACTCGAGGACAGGCTGACGCGCTATGCCGCAATCGACAGCCAGAGCGACGACAGCTCCGCGCGCAGGCCCAGCACGGAGGTGCAGTTCGACATGCTGCGCCTGCTCGAGCGCGAGCTTCGGGAGATGGGGGCGCAGGATGTGGTGCTGACCGGCTACGGCACGGTGCTCGCCACGGTGCCGGGGCGGGCGGAGGCGCCGGCGATCGGCTTTCTCGCCCATGTGGACACCGCGCCGCAATTTTGCGCGACCGGGGTGAAACCGCGGGTGGTGCGGGGCTATGACGGGGGCGAGATCCGCTTTCCCGACGATCCCGCGCTCGTGCTTTCGCCGGAGGCCTGTCCCTATCTCGGGGAGAAGCGGGGCGACGACATCGTGACCGCCTCCGGCACAACGCTCCTGGGGGCCGACGACAAGGCGGGGGTCGCGGTCATCATGACGGCGGCGCGGCAGCTCCTGTCGCGGCAGGGGCCTGCGCACGGACCGGTGCGCATCGCCTTTACCCCGGACGAGGAGATCGGGCGCGGCGTGGATCCGCGCCTGCCGGAGGATCTGGGGGTGGAGTTCGCCTATACGTTCGACGGCGGGCGCCTGGGCGAGATCGAATACGAGACCTTTTCGGCGGACGGGGCGGAGGTGCGCATCACCGGCGTGTCGATCCATCCCGGCACGGCGAAGGGCCGGCTCGTCAACGCGCTGCATCTTGCCGCGCGGATCGTGGAGACGCTGCCGCAGGCGACGATGACGCCGGAGACGACGGAGGGGCGGGAGGGGTTCATCCATGTCACCGAGCTCGACGGCACCGCGGCGGAGGCGACGATCCGGCTGATCCTGCGCGACTTCGAGCGCGAGGGGCTGGCGCAGAAGGGCGAGATCCTGCGCAAGGTCTGTGCGGCGGTGGCGGCGGGAGAGCCGCGGGCGACGGTCGCCTGCGAGATCCGGCCGCAATATCGCAACATGCGCTATTGGCTCGAGGAGGACATGAGGCCGGTGCGGCTTGCGGAGGCGGCCTGCCGCGCCATCGGGGTCACGCCGGTCTCGACACCGATCCGGGGCGGCACGGACGGGTCGCGTCTGACCGAGATGGGCGTGCCGACGCCCAACCTGTTCACCGGCATGCAGAACCTGCACGGGCCGCTCGAATGGATCTCGGTGCAGGACATGGCGAAGGCGACGGAGCTCATGCTCGCGCTGGTCGCGGAGGCGGCGCGGGGCTGATCCGCGCCGCTCTCAGCATGGGCGCGGGCGGCGCAGGGTGTCGGAGGGGCGTTCGCCGAACATCGCGCGATAGCTCTGGGCGAAGCGTCCCCAGTGCAGGTAGCCGAATTCCATGCTGACATCGGACACGCGCGTGTCCTCCGGGCCGGCGAGGCGCAGGCGGCGGTAGACTTCGCTGAGGCGGCGGCCCTTGAGCACGTCGTCGAGCCGCATCCCGGTCTCTTCGAGGCAGATGGTGCGGAGCGTGGCGCGGTCGCGGCCGAGCAGGCGCGCGAGATGGCCGACGGAGAGCGTTTCGGCGGTCAGGCCGTCGCAGGCCGCCAGCAGGTCGTTGAGCAGGCCGCGGCGGTGCCGAAACGGCACCATGCCGCGGCTGTCGGACTGCGCCCAGAGCGTGATCCGGTCGAGCAGGAGGTCGGGCGCAAGGGCGAGCAGGCTGTCGCTGGCAAGCCCGGTGCGGGCGCTTTCGAGCAGGGCGAGCATCCAGTCGGCGATGGCCTGCGCCTCCGTCCCGCGGATGAGGCGCGCGGCGGCGCCGAACCGGTCGGGCAGCATCGCGCGCGGGACGGTCAGGAGCACGTAATCGGCATCGCCGCGGGTGATGACGTGGTAATTTTCCTCCGGCACATGCAGCGTCCCGACCCCGCGCGCCATCCGGTCGGAGACCTGTGCGAGCTTCACCGGGCGTCCGACGGAAAAGCCGAAGCACAGGTGGGTTTCGGGCAGGCGGAAGGCGTTTTCGACGCAGAGGTTGACGGTTTCGCGGCTGAGCGAGATCTCGCCCCAGTCGAGCGTGGTGACATGGCCGCTGAAGGCGCCGGGAGCGAGCTGGCGATAGATCTGGTCCCAGCCGTCGAGGGCGGCCTCCTGGTCGAGGAAACAGTCGAAATGGCTCTCGCGCAGCCGTGCGGGTGCGGAGGGAGCGGAGAGGTCGCGGGAGGCGTTGGTGAACATCTGGGGCCGGTCCGGGTGAAGCAGTGGCCTCACTCTGCGCGCGGGGCGCGAGATGAAGTCAAGGCTTTGGCTCGGGAAACTGGCGCATTTTGCAAACTGCTGAACGAATAGGCATATTTTTCCGGGAAGAGCGGATAGCGGGAGGGGGCGACGGCTTTCTAAGCTCGGCGGTGAATCCATCACGGGAGACAGATGATGAAGAGAACCGCCGCCGCCTTCCTGGCGCTGTCCGCGATCTGCGGGCAGGCCTTTGCGCAGGACGAGACCGCGCCGATCGAACCCGAGACGCTGACGGTGAAGGAGCGCATCGACGAGGGGCCGAACCTGTTCGTGCTCGACCAGAAATGGGCGGGTCCGTCCTCGGTCAACGTGCTCGGTGCGGAGGATTTCGCGATGAAGGGCAACGTGGGGCCGGGCACGACGGCGCAGATGGTGCTGTCCGGCGACGGGCGGACGCTCTACACGACCTCGGTCTATTTCGCGCGCTACACCTATGGCGAGGTGACCAACGTCTTCCACAGCTGGGACGTGGACACGCTGTCGATCAAGGGCGAGTTCGAATTCGGCAACAAGATGGCGCATGTCGAGGCCCAGCCCGCGCTGCTGTCGCTGACCGCCGACGAAGCCTATGCGCTGGCGCAGAACGCGACGCCCGCCACCTCGATCTCCGTGATCGACATTGCCGCGGGCGCCCAGATCGCGGAGATCCCGACGCCCGGCTGCTGGGGCGCGTTCCCGGCGACCTCGGGGATGAAGTTCACGACGATCTGCGGCGACGGCACCTTCCAGAGCTACAGCTTCGATGCGGAGGGCGGGTTCGGCGAGCCGGGCAAGTCCGAGCCGATCTTCGACGTGGATGCGGATGCGCTCTTTACCAATGGCGTGCGGGTGGGGGAGACGCTGGTCTACCTTTCCTATGGCGGCACGCTCTATGTGGTGGACGACAGCGGCGACGTGCCGGTGCTGTCGGAGACGATCCCGCTGACGGGGGGCGTGCTGGGCGGATGGGCGCCGGGCGGCTCCGAGGTGATCGCCTATAACGCGCCGACGAACACCGCCTTCGTGCTGATGCATTCGGCCTCCTACGACGGGTCGCACAAGAACGGCGCGACGGAGATCTGGACGGTGGACATGGAGACGAAATCCGTCGTCGGCCGCTCGCCCGCCAATCACGAGAACAGCCTCGCGGTGACCCAGACCGAGGAGCCGATGCTCTATGGCGCGAACGAGGACGGGATGGTCTATCTCTATACCGTGGAGACGGGCGAGGAGGTGACGCTCGAGCTCAGCGAGGAATTCGACATCGCGGGCTGGCCGACGGTGATGGAGCTCGATCGCTGATGGCGGGGCTCGGACAGCTTGCGGCGGCGACGCTCACCACCTTTCTCGTGCTGGTGATCGCGCGCGCGGCCTTCCACAAGTGGACGGCGTTCCACGAGACGGTCGGATTTGCGCAGGGCTATGCCATTGCGCCGCGTCACATGGTGCCCGCGATCGTGCGCGGGCTCGCGGGGCTCGAGGTGCTTGCCGTCGCGGCCCTGATCGTGCCGCTCACCCGGCCGGCCGGCGGGCTCCTCGCGGCGGGGCTCTTTGCGGGCTATGGCGGGCTCATGGCGCTGGCGCTGCTGCGCGGGCGGACCGAGATCGACTGCGGCTGCGGAGGTGTGCCGCAGGTCGTCTCCCCGCTCACGCTCGCGCGCAACGCGCTGCTGACGCTGGCCGCGCTCATCGTCGCCGCGATTCCGGTCGGCGCGCTCGGCGCGGCGGGGGCGGCGATAGCGCTCACCGCCGGGCTGACGCTCACCGCGATCTATGGCGTGGCGGAAAAGCTCGCCTCGCATCTGCCGCACATCCGCCAGGCCGGATGAGCGAGGAAGGACAAGGATATGACCATACTCATCTTTTCCAATATCGCGCTCTGGGTCGTCGTGCTCGTCCAGATCGCCATCATCTTCGCGCTTGCGCGCCAGATCGGCATCCTGTTCGAGCGGGTCTCCCCCGTGGGCGCGATGATCAGCGACAGCGGTCCCGAGATCGGGGAGGCCGTCCCGGCGATGCGCCTGCCGAACCTCAACGGGGCGGAGCTTCCGCTCGGCGGGCCGGAGGGGCGGGCGCAGCTCGTCTTCTTCCTCTCGACCACCTGCCCGATCTGCAAGGCGCTCCTGCCCGCGATCCGGTCGATCCGGGACGACGAGCGCGGCTGGCTCGACGTGGTGCTTGCCTCCGACGGGCGCGAGGCGGCGCATCGGCGGCTGATCGAGGCCGAGGCGCTCGACAGCTTCCCCTATGTGCTTTCTCCCGACCTCGGCATGACCTTCAAGGTCGCGAAACTGCCCTTTGCGGTGCTGATCGGCCCGGACGGGCGGGTGCGCGCCAAGGGGCTCGTGAATTCGCGCGAACAGCTCGAAAGCCTCTTCACCGCCTCCGAGACGGGCATCCCCTCGCTCCAGGCCGCCGTGGCCTCCGGTCGCATGACCGCCTGACCCTCACCCATTCCGAAAGGTTCCGACGATGACCAGACTGATCGACAAACTGATGAAATCCCTCGACCGGCGCGTGGAGACCGGTGCGCGCACGGCGGCGCGCAGCCTCGGGCGGCGCAGCTTCATGGCGAAGGCCGGGGCCACGATCCTCGGCGGCGTGGTGGCGAGCCCGATCCTGCCCTTCGACCGGCGCGCGAGCGCGGCGGGGGCGGCGGAGGACGACGCCTGCGGCTACTGGCGGCATTGCGCGCTCGACGGCAACCTCTGTTCCACCTCGGGCGGTTCGCTCACGCAATGCCCGCCGGGGTCCTCGGCCTCGGCCGTGTCCTGGGTCGGCACCTGTTCGAACCCGGAGGACGGGCGCGACTACCTCGTGTCCTACAACGACTGCTGCGGCAAGCCGCAGGTCGGCTCCGCGACCTTCTGCTATACGTCCGAGGGCGAACGTCCGGGCTATCGCATGGGGCTCTACAACGACATCAACTGGTGCATGGCCAACACGGACAAGGGCTATCACTGCACCGTGTCGGTGGTCGTCGGCCTTGCGGAGTGAGCCGGAGGTGCGATCGGGACTGACCGACCGGAGGGCTGCGGTGCTGGCCGCGGCCCTTCTCGCCGCCGCTCCGGCGCTGGCCGAAGACGGCGAGGCGCTGTTCGAGATCCATTGTGCCGCCTGCCACAATACGGGCGGGACCGGCAATCCGGGGCTTGCGCCGCCGCTCGACCGCCCGGCCTTCTGGCAGGGGCTTGGCGAGGCGGCGCCGGAGTATCTTGCGGGCGTGATGGTCTCGGGCCTGAACGGCACGCTCGTCGTCGAGGGGCAGACCTATGCCGGCCTCATCATGCCCCCGGTGGCGGGCACGACGGACGAGGAGCTTGCGGAGATCGGCACATGGGTGCTCGGCACGCTCGGGGAGACCGGCAGCGCGCTGGGCGTCGAGGAGATCGCGGCGGCGCGGGAGACGCGCCCGAGCCATGCGGACCTGCGCGCGATGCGCCCCGCGGAGTGAGGAAAGGAGAGAGGATGCGACGGATTGCGGCCCTCGTGCTTGCCGCCCTGCCATGCGCCGCGGCAGCGGCGGACCAGCCGGAGCGGTCGGCCTACACCAATTACGTGCTGCGCTGTGCCGGGTGTCACGGGTTCGGGGGCGCGGGCTCGCCCGAGGGCGGCATCCCGGCCTTTCCCGGCAGCGTGGGCCATATCGCCGCGACGGAGCGGGGGCGCACCTACATGATGCATGTGCCGGGCGTCGTCGGCTCCTCGCTCACGGATGCGGAGATCGCCGGGGTGATGAATTACGTCATCGACACATGGGGCGGGGCGCCGGAGGGCGGGATTGCCCGGTTCACGGGGGAGGAAGTCACCCGCCGGCGCGCCGAGGCGGTGCCCGACGTGGTGGCCTATCGCCGGCTCGTCGTCGAGGAGCTCGACGCCATGGGCGTCACGGTGGCGGATTACCCCTGGCCCTGACCGCGTCCGCGGGTCTCGAGGCGCAGGAGGAGCACGTAGCCGCCCGCCACGACCGCAGCGAGGGTGAACCATGTCAGCGCGTAGCCCAGATGGGCGTTGCGGAAATGGACGACGGTCTGCCCGCCGCGCGGCCAGCCCTGCGGGTCCGTCAATTCCTGATCGACGAAATAGGGCGCGGCGTTGCGCAGCCCCAGCGCCGCGGTGATGGAGCCGATGTCGCGGCGATTCCAGAGGCCGTTGTCGGGATCGTTGTCGCGCGAGAACAGCCAGCCCTCGTCCTCGGAGATGCGCAGGAGGCCGGTGACGGTGGTCTCTCCCGCGACGCGGGTATAGTCGCCGGCCTGCGCGCGTTCGAGCGGCACGATGCCGCGGTTGACCATCACCACGGTCCCGTCGTCGCGCGCGAGCGGCGTGAGCACGTAATCCGCCGGGCCGAAATCGGAGGGCGTGTAGATCAGGACCTCTTCCGCGTCGAGGAACCTGCCGGTGAGGGTGACGCGGGTATATTCGTCACTCTCCGCCGTGATCGCCGGCCAGTCCTCGGGACCGGGGGCAGGGACGGGATCGGCATGGATGCGGGCCTCCACCCGCTCGATCAGGTCGAGTTTCCATCCGAGCCGCTGCACCTGCCAGATCCCGAGGCTCGTGAAGCCCGCGACGCCGATCACGGCGACGAGTGTGGCGATGAGAAGGCGCGCGGAGAGACGCATCGCGAAGATCCTCGAAGGAAGGGAAAGGCCGGGGCCGCCCGGACAGGGCCCCGGCCGTGGAGTTCGGAACGACAGTTAGCCCTGTTGCGACTGAAGGCTCTTCATCCGTTCGATATGCCGGTCCATCTCGTGCTGCGGCATCATGTTCTCGTTCATGTTGTGCATCACCCAGAGTGAGCCCGCCAGCACGATGGCGAGGATGAGCACCGCGAGGATCGTCGCCATGAGCGTGTTGCCCTCCTCCTTCGAGGCGTTGAGGTGGAGGAAGAAGACGAGATGCACGACGATCTGGACCGCGCCGAGGCCCATGATGAGGGCGATGAGCGTGGACCGGCTCAGATCGACCTCGCCCATGACGAGGGCGAAGGGGATGATCGTCAGGAGCGCGGCGAGGGCGAAGCCGATCATCAGCTGGCCCATGGTGCCGTGGCCGTGCTCCGTGTGGTCGTGGTCGTGGTCGTGGTCGTGGAGTTGCGTGTCATGTGCCATCAGATCAGCCTCACGAGGTAGACGAAGGAAAAGACGCCGATCCACACGAGATCGAGGAAGTGCCAGAACATCGACAGCGTGCCGAGGCGGCGCATGTTCTCGGTGGTGAGCCCGCGCTGCGCGAGTTGCACCATCAGCGTCATGAGCCAGATCAGCCCGCCCGTGACGTGCAGCCCGTGGGTGCCGACGAGCGCGAAGAAGGCCGAGAGGAAGGCGGAGCGGTCCGGTCCCGCGCCGATATGGATCAGGTGGTTGAACTCGTAGAGCTCCATCCCGATGAAGCCCGCCCCGAGAAGGCCGGTGACGGCGAGCCATTTCAGCGTGGTTTCCCGCTTTCCCTTGTCGGCGGCCAGCATGGCAAGCCCGAAGGTGATCGAGGAGGCGAGCAGCAGCGCGGTTTCCACCGCGACGAAGCCGGCCTCGAACAGGTCTTTCGGCGCGGGGCCGCCGGCATAGTTGCCGCCGAGCACCGCATAGGTCGCGAACAGGGCCCCGAAGATGATGCAGTCGCTCATCAGGTAGATCCAGAATCCGATGGGCGTCGGGCTGACATGGGGGCCGTGGTCGAATTCCTCGGGATCGCGGCCCCGCACATGCGGGACCGGGTTCTCCGGCGGGAAGTCGATGTCGGTGTCGAACTCGGTGGTCGTCATGCCGAGGCTCCTTTCGCTTCGGTCGCGGCGATGTCCTCGGTCGGGATGAAATAGTCGCGGTTGTAGTTGAAGGTATGGGCGATCCCGAGGGCGAGCATGGCCGCGAAGCTCAGGAGGGCGAGCCACCAGATGTACCAGACCATCGCGAAGCCGAAGACGAGCGCCCCCGCCGACAGGAGCACGCCGGTCGCGGTGTTCTTCGGCATGTGGATCGGGTGATAGCGGCCCGACCATCTGAAGCCGGTCTGCTTCATGTACCAGAAGGCTTCGCGCCCGACGACCTTGATGCCCTCGGGGAAGTTGTAGGGCGCGGGCGGGGACTGCGTCGCCCATTCGAGCGTGCGCCCGTCCCAGGGATCGTTGCCGCAGGCGAGGGCGGCGCGGTCGCGGATCGAGACGTAGAAGGTGACGAAGGTCGAGAGGATGCCCATGAGGATCAGCACCGCACCGATGGCCGCGACGATGAAATAGGGCTGCCATGCCGGGTCCGGGTAGGCGTTCATGCGGCGGGTGACCCCCATGAGCCCCAGCGCGTAGAGCGGCATGAAGGCGACGTAGAACCCGGTGAGCCAGAACCAGAAGCTGCGCTTGCCCCATGTGTCGTCGAGCCGGAAGCCGAAGGCCTTCGGCCACCAGTAGGTGACGGCGGCATAGACGGCGAAGACGACGCCGCCGATGATCACGTTGTGGAAATGCGCGATCAGGAACAGCGTGTTGTGGAGCTGGAAATCCACCGGCGGCACGGCGAGGAGCACGCCCGTCATCCCGCCGATGGTGAAGGTGACGAGGAAGCCGATGGTCCAGAGCATCGGCACCTCGAGGCGCACCGATCCCTTGTACATGGTGAAGAGCCAGTTGAAGATCTTTACCCCCGTCGGCACGGCGATGATCATCGTGGTGATGCCGAAGAAGGTGTTGACGTTCGCCCCCGATCCCATGGTGAAGAAGTGGTGCAGCCAGACGACGAAGGACAGCACCATGATGCAGGCCGTGGCCCAGACCATCGTGCGATAGCCGAAGATCGGCTTGCGCGAGAAGGTTGCGACGATCTCGGAGAAGACGCCGAAACAGGGGATGATGAGGATATAGACCTCGGGGTGGCCCCAGATCCAGATCAGGTTGATATACATCATCGCATTGCCGCCGAAATCGTTCGTGAAGAAGCGGAAGTCGAGGTAGCGGTCGAGCGTGAGCAGCGCGAGCGTGGCGGTCAGCACCGGGAAGGCGACGACGATCAGCACGTTGGTGATGAGCGTGGTCCAGGCGAAGATCGGCATGTCGAACAGGCGCATGCCCTTCGCGCGCATCTTGAGGATGGTCGCGATCAGGTTGATGCCCGACAGGGTCGTACCGACGCCGGCGATCTGGAGCGCCCAAAGGTAGTAATCCATCCCCGGCCCGGTGGAATAGCTCGCCCCCGACAGGGGCGGGAAGGCGAGCCAGCCCACCCGTGCGAATTCCCCGACGAAGAGGGAGATGTTGACCAGGAGCGCCCCCGCGACGGTCATCCAGAAGGAATAGTTGTTGAGGAAGGGGAAGGCGACGTCGCGCGCCCCGATCTGGAGCGGCATGACGTAGTTCATCAGGCCGGTGACGAAGGGCATCGCGACGAAGAAGATCATGATCACCCCGTGCGCGGTGAAGACCTGATCGTAGTGATGCGGCGGCAGGTAGCCTTCGGCGCCGCCCGCGGCCATCGCCTGTTGCAGGCGCATCATGAGCGCATCGGCGAAGCCGCGCACCAGCATGACGAAGCCGAGGATCATGTACATGATCCCGATCTTCTTGTGGTCGACCGAGGTGATCCAGTCGCGCCACAGCGGCGCCCAGAGGCGGTAGCGCGTCAGCAGCGCGAGCAGGAGGAGGCCGCCGAGCGCGATGCCGGCGAAGGTGCCGACGAGGATCGGCTCGTGAAGCGGGATCCAGTCGGGGGTGAGCCGCCCGAAGACGGGGGAGAGGGTTTCAGCGGGGTGTGCGTTAGCCATTGTTTCTGGTCTCCGTGCCGGCAAAGCCGGGGCCGCAGATCGCGTCGGGGTCGTTGAGGAAGGCTTCGTGGAAGGCCGCGACATCGGGGTCGGGCAGGTCGATCCGCGTGCCGAAGCCGTCGATCGCGCGCTGGCGGTCGTAGCTGTAGGCGGGCGCGTTCGCGATGCCCTCGAGCCCGCCGCCGCCCATCTCGTCCTGCATCATCATATGGCCCATGCAGACCTTGCCCTCCTCGACGCACATGCCGGTGATCCGGTCGAACAGGCCCTCCTCGACGGAGGCGAAATGGCGCACCGGCTCGTCGATCGTCGGCGCCTCGAGCGCGAGGTAGCGGGCGCGGTCGAGCGTTTCGTCCCCGGCGCGCAGCGTGGCGATCCAGGCGTTGAACCCGTCCTCGTCCATGGCCAGCGTGTCAAAGGTCATCTGCGAGAAGCCCGGCCCGGAATAATGCGCGGAGCGGCCGGGGAAGGTGCCTTCCTCATCGGCGATGAGATGCAGCTTCGTCTCCATGCCGGCCATCGCATAGACCATGCCGCCGAGCGCGGGGATCGAGAGCGTGTTCATCACCGTCGCGGAGCTCAGGCGGAAGTTCACCGGGCGTCCCGCGGGGATCGCCAGCTCGTTGACCGAGGCGACGCCGAACTCGGGATAGATGAACAGCCATTTCCAGTCGAGCGCGACCGCTTCCACCTCGACCGGCGCGCCGGCGCCGAGATGGTCGAGCGGGCGGTAGGGGTCGAGCCGGTGGGTATAGACCCAGGTGAAATATCCGAGCGCGATCACGATGAGGATCGGGATGCTCCACATCACCGCCTCGATCTTGTTCGAGTGTTCGAAGGAGGGATCGTAATCCGACTTGTCCTCCCGGCCGGCGCGGTATCGCAGCGGGAAATAGACCGACATGAAGAGGACGGGGAGGATGACGATCAGCATGAGCAGGGTCGAGATGACGAGCAGGTTGCGCTGCTGCTCGCCGACCCATCCCTGCGGTGACAGGACGTGATACTGACATCCGGACAGCGCGAAAGCGCCGGCGAGAGCCAGCAGGAGAAGCCGTATTCTATGCAATGTGCGTGCCTTTGTTTTGTCCGGACGGCGCCGGCGGCCGAGGTCGCCGGCACGCCCGACCACGATTTATACGACAAGGGGCTAGGCCCGTTTGCGGCGAAGCTCACTGTGGCGCGTTGACGCATTCGCGGAAGAAGCCCGAGATTTCACAAAGAGTTGAGGCCGGATCGGGGGTGTGCCGGGGGACTGCCGCCGTGTGGACGGCGTTTCGGGGACCGGACCGCGGCGGCCGCTTTCCGAAGATCGGGGCGAAAGGTCGCGGGCTCGACCGCCGGTTGCGGGGGAGTCGCTTCTGAGCCGCGTACGCTGTCGCACGGGGAGACAAGGGAGAGGCCGTTCCGGGGGAGGGGGGGAAATGGCAGCCCGTAGGGGAATCGAACCCCTCTTTCCAGGTTGAAAACCTGGCGTCCTAACCGATAGACGAACGGGCCGCGCTTGGCGTGAGGCGGCTTGTATGAAATGCCGGCCCCGCGCGCAAGAGGGATTTTCGCTCCCGCCGCGCATTTTTCCGCAGTCGGGCTGCGGTCGGGCAGGAGGGCCGCCGCGCCGGCGTGCCGGAGCCGGTGTGGAGGGGCGGCGGCTGCCTTGCGCGGGCTTTTATTCCGCCGCCATCGCCCGCGGCGGAGTCGCCGGTGCGGGGCGCGGCGAGGAGGCCGGGGGGGCCTCCGCGACGCGGCGTCCGCGCTTCTGGATGTCGCCGAGCCAGGCGGCGAGGATCATCGCGAAGATCCCGAAGAGCGGGTAGAGCCAGACGACCCAGCGGGCCTCCTCCGCCGCGCCGTAGACGACATGGCCGATGAGCGACAGGATGGTGCCGGTGGCGAAGACCAGGAGCCCCTGCCGCCCGAGCAGGCGCAGGAAGGACAAGGCCCGTGTCCCGGTGAGGCGGGTGACCCAGCCCATGCAGGACAGCACATAGGCGAGCGCGAGCGCGTGGGTGAGGCGCGGCACCGCCAGGAAGGTCTTGTCATGCGAGGTGATGTTGAAGGGCAGTCCGGCCTTCGCGAGGAGCGACATCTGGTGGTTCATGAACGGGCCGAAGACGGGCAGGTAGCGCCAGGCGAGCACCATCGCGAGCCAGCCGAGGGCGAGGCCGAAGAGCCAGGGCGATTTCGGCACGAGGCGCTCGCCGCGGTGCAGGAAGATCCCGGTCAGCAGCCCGATGACGAAGATGAACTGCCAGGCGATCGGGTTGAAGAACCAGCCGCCCGAATTGGGATAGTTCGGCAGGTTCAGGCGCCAGATCCCGGCCGCGAACCAGAGCGCGGCAGAGGCGGCGAGCAGGTGCCAGGGCCGCCGGACCCCCAGGAAGATCGCGAGCGGACCCACGAAGAGGAGCACGGAATAGGCCGGAAGGATGTTCACATAGCCGAGCTGGTGTCCCAGCAGGGGGATGCCGATCAGCGCCTCCTCGGTGTTGGTGAAGACCTGCTTGAGATTGATCTGCGTCAGCAGGGTGTCGAGGCCGAAGAACACGGCACCGCCGGCGAAGATCGCGATGGCCATGGCGGTGAGGAAGATCTGCGTGAGATAGAGGGTCCAGGACCGCTTCCACATCGGGGAGACGGCATGCCAGAGGCCCTTTTCCTTCCGCGCTTCGGGCAGGAAGCGGCCGGAATAGGCCAACCCCGCGGCGACGCCCGACATGATGAAGAAGGCCTCGGCCGCATCGGAGAAGCCGATGTTGCGCACCGTGAGGTACTGGTAGGGGTTGTCCGGCGTGTGATCGAAGAAGATCATCAGGAGTGCGAGCCCGCGGAACGCGTCGATGCGCGGATCCCGCGGGCGCTTCACCTGACGGGCGAGCGCGGGGGCGACGGTCAGCTCATGCCGTGACATTGGCAGCCTCCGTCGTTTGCGGGGCGGTGTCGGACCGCGGCGGAGTGCTCTCGGCACACCAGCGGCGGTGGATCTCGCGGCAGGTCACGATCACGGGGGAGGGCGCGCCCTCCTCGGGAACGGTGAAGAGCTTGTGCGTCAGCGGCCGCGAGGTCCAGGCGATGAGGAAGGGGGCGGCGAGCATGGGCAGGCTCACCGGCAGCAGCCATGGCGTCAGGTCCGGCGCGATCCGCGCGACGATGGCGAGCGTCGCGCCGCCGGTGAGCATGATCCACAGGCCGGCGCGGAAGCCCTGGGCGAGGGTCAGCTTGCCTTCGCCGCGCTGGTTGGCCGGCCAGCCGCCGTCGCGCCCGGCGAGCACCTGAAGCACGGCGCGGGTCTGGTACATGAGCATCAGCGATGCGATCAGCGAGGACAGCAGGATCTCCGTGAGCACGGAGAAGAATGCCCGGATCGCGCCGCCGAAGCCGGCGGTGCGGCGGGTGCGCGCGGCCTCGTAGAGGATCGCGAATTTCGGCAGGATGAGAAGGCCCATGATGCCGACGATGAGCGCGGTGATCTCCTTGGTCCGGTCGTCGGGGAAGACCGGGAAGAGCATGTGCGGCTCGGGGAAGTAGTTCGGCACCGGTGCGAGGATCGTGGAGAGCACGGAGGTGACGAGGAAGGCGGCCCAGAGCAGCGAGACGAGATAGGCGAAGATGCCCTGGAGGAACACGAAGCGTGACCAGCCCGCGAATCCCGGTCCGAGGAGGAGGCGGGAATGTTGCAGGTTGCCCTGGCACCAGCGGCGGTCGCGCTTGGCATAGGACAGGATGTTCTCCGGGCCTTCCTCGTAGGAGCCGCCGATCGTGTAGTCAACCTGCACGCGCCAGCCCGCGCGGGCGAGGAGCGCGGCCTCGACATAGTCGTGGCTCAGGATATGGCCGCCGAAGGGCGGCGGGCCGGAGAGTTCGGGCAGACAGCAGCTTTCGGCGAAGGCCCTGACCCGCACCATCGCGTTATGGCCCCAGAACGGGCCGGTGTTGCCCTGGAGCCGGGCGAGGCCGCGGGTGAAGACGGGGCTGTGGAAGGAGGCCGCGAATTGCATGGCGCGGCCGAAGAAGGACTGCGCGCCGATGATCTTCGGCAGGGTCTGCAACAGGCCCATCTGCGGATCGGCCTGCATCTTTGCGGCCATTTCGCGGATGGTCTGCCCTTCCATCAGGCTGTCGGCGTCGAGGATCAGCGCGAAATCGTAGGCGCCGCCGGAGCGGCGGATGAAATCCTCGATATTGCCCGCCTTGCGTCCGCGATTGTCCGACCGGCGGCGGTAGAAGATGCGGCCCTCTCCCTCCGTCTCCTTCAGGAGGCGCAGATAGGTCTGGCGCTCCCGATGCGCGGCCATGTCGTCGCGGGTGTCGGAGAGGATCGCGATATCGGCGGCGAAATCCGCCGCGCGGATCGAGCGGTCCATCGCCGCGATGCGCGCGAAGGTCGCGACCGGATCCTCGTTGCAGATCGGCACGAGCACCACGACGCGCGGCGCCGGCGATTGCAGGTCGGGGATGGCGGGCGTCTTGCGCGAGGACCAGGCAAGCCCGACGAAGGACAGGGTCGCGCCCCAGGCGAGCCAGGCGGTCGTGATGAGGATGAGCGCGATGCGCACCACGTCCCAGATGACCGTTCCGTCCTGGATCGCCGCCTCGGCGAGGAGGGTCGAGGCGGTCACGGCCGCCAGTGCCGCAAAGGCGAGAGCCAGTGCGCGAAGCAGCCGTGTCCTGCGATCTGGCGCGAGCGCCGTGCGTTGGAGGGGCGACATGACGACCTTCGATCCTTCCGTGTTCAGACCGGCTTGCCGGGCATGAACAGCCGCAGCAGCCGGGAAAGCTCAAACCTGGCCTCCCGGCGCTCGAGCGCCTGCTCGGGCATGTCGAGAGGCGCCTCGGGAGGCGCCCATTGCGGGGAGTCTTCGATCAGTGTGTCAGTCGGTGCGTTCATGTGTTTCGGTTCCGAGATCATTCCCTCACCCACTGGTAGAGCCATGTTTCCGTCAAAGTCTGTCCATACCCCGCCAGGGATGCCTTCAGTTCCACGACCGTGCCCGGATCGCCTTTCGCTTCGATCACCAGCCGCCAGATGTCGGTGCCGCTGATCTTGCTGACGACCGCATCGGAGATCTCTCCCCGCACGGCGCTAACCTGGGCTTCAACGTCGCCCTCTGCGGAAAGTTCCGACAAAAGCCCGCCGCGGAAATCAATGACGAATTTCCGCTCATCGGTCTTCTGTTCGACCCCCGCGACGCCGCCTTCCCCGACGCGGGTGCGCACGATACGCGCGCGCGCGGGACTGCGGTCGCCGGGCGTGTTCATGCCCCAGTGCATGCGATAGGCGAACTCATGGGCATCGCCCTTCTTCATCTCGCCCTCTGGCACCCAGAAGGCGACGATGTTGTCGTTGCCCTCGAGCTTCGAGGGGATTTCCACGAGGCGCACGGAGCCCTTGCCCCAGTCGCCCAGCGGTTCGACCATCAGCGAGGGCCGGCGTTCGTAATGCGCCTGCGCGTCGAGATAGGCGTCGAAATCGCGCCGGCGCTGGACCAGTCCGAAGGAGACCGGGTTTTCCGCCCCGAGATAGGAGCTTGCAAGGCGCGGCGGGTTGTTGAGCGCCCGCAGGAAGGTGTCGCCCGAGCGCGTGTTGAGCACGAGATATTCGCTGTCGTGCACGGAGGAGCGGAAATCGTCGAAGCCGCGCGGATCGGCGCCGCCGAAGAGATACATGGAGGTGAGCGGCGCGATGCCGATCTGGCTTGCATCCTCGCGCACGAAGAGCCGGGCGGTCACCTCCATGACGGTGGTTTCTCCCGGCGTGATGTAGAAGCGGTAGGCACCGGTCACCGAGCGGCTGTCGAGCGCGGCATAGATCACCGCGGTCGTCTGCCCCGGTTGCGGGTGCTCGATCCAGAAATCGGTGAAGCGCGGGAATTCCTCGCTGCCGTTCATCGCCGTGTTCACCGCAAGCCCGCGGGCGGAGAGGCCGTAGACATTGCCGCGTCCGAGCGCGCGGAAATAGCTCGCGCCGAGGAAGACGACCAGCTCGTCGAAGATGTCGGCCCGGTTGAGCGGCGTGTGCAGGCGGAAGCCCGCGACGCCCGGCATGGTCGCGTCGGCCGGGATGTTGTCGCCGACATTGCCGCCATAGAGGAAATCGGAGGTGGAGAAATCCATCGCAACTTCCTGACCGTCCACGATTTCATGGATGTGGACCGGCTGCTCGAAGAGCCAGCCGAGATGGAAGGCGTGCAGGCGGAATTCCTGGCCGTCCTCCTGCCAGCGGGCATGGTCGGGGTTGAAGCGGATGCGCTGGTAGGCGTCGTAGTCGAGATCCGCGAGGAAGCCGCTGACCGCGCCCGCCTCGCGCCACGGCTGGGCCGCCGCCTCGCGCATGCGCTCGGTGAGCGCATCGAAGCTGAAGGGCGGCGGCGGGGCCGGTTCGGGCTCGGGCTGTGCCTCGGGCGGGGGGGCGGGCGTGTCTGCCGGTTCGGGATTGTCCTGCGCGGCGATCGCGAAAGGCGACAGCACCGCCGACGCGGCCACCCCGCTTGCGAGTGAAGCGAGGAAACGGCGGCGGCGCGGATTGTCGGGCGACAGTGTGGCGTTGGGCGAATCGGATGCGGCGGGGCCTGTAGCGATCGTCAAACCTTCACTCCATAAGTACCTGTTCAGCGTAGTTAAGACAGGAGTTCTGATGCGTTGCAGCAAGAAAAGCCGGAAAACCCCCTGCGTGGCAGAAAGCTGCTCACGATCGGAGGATTTCTTCCGACATACCAAGCGTTTCTACCAGATTCTTCGGACGGGCAAGCGGGATTTTTCGCGCGCCGCGCCGGGGCCGGGGCTCCGCGGTGCGGCACTCGCCCGTCCGGGCGGCATTTCGGCGTCGTCAGGATGTGTCTCATCCGCGCAGCAGCCGCCAGAGATTGACCGCGAGGTCGGACAGGTCCGCGGCCCGTGCGGCAACATGTTCCCGCGCGAGACCGGCCTCGCGCTCCGCCGCGATCCGGTCGATCAGGCGGCGCAGCCGCCGCCGGTGGACGCCGGTCGCGACCTGGACGGGATCGGCGATGAGGCCGGCGAATGTGGTCACGACCGAGGCGGCCATCGCGAGGAGCACGCCGGTCACGACGCCCTGCCAGAGGGGCAGGGCGGTCGGGAAGACGCTGTAATAGACCCGTCCGAGCCCGCGGCCGAGGGGGAAATTCTCCACCGCGAGCGCATGGGCGCGCAGTTCCGAGACCGGGGCGACGAGGGAGAGGATGCCGGGCGTGGCGGTGTGGAACAGCAGCGCGCCCGCGAGCAGGACGAGGAGCGTCGTGGTGATTTCCGCCACCGCGCCACGCACGCCGACATAGTCCTCGACCGCGCGGTGGCGGATGGCCGTGGGCACCTGCGGGCCGTCGGTCTCGAGAAAGGCGGTGACGGAGCGTGCGACCTCGCGCGCCATGTCGGTCTCGAGAAACACGCGCCGCGCGCCGAGCCATGCCGCGATGCGCCGCGCCCGCAGCCGGGAGGCGAGCAGCGCAAGAAGTCGCACGATCAGGAACACCGGCGCCAGGAGCACGTTCACCGGGGCGCGCAACAGATCGAGGCCGAAGGCGGCGCGATGCAGCCTGAGCGTGCCGCGCGGACCGAATCTGTCGCGGACGAACCGCCGCAGCGCGGCCTCGGGGTCTGGGATCGTGGTATCGCGGGGCAAGGGCGGGTCACTCGCAGGCGGAAGGGATGCCTGCGGATATAGGAAGTCCTTCGCCGGAAAGAAGCCCCCGTGTTTCGCGGGTGTCATATTTCTGCCGATCCGGCACCGACGCGGGGGTCTTCCCGGCACGGCCTTCGACGGCGCGGGGATTCCGCAGGGGCGCGGGTCGCGGAGACTGTCGGGGAGAAATGGCAGCCCGTAGGGGAATCGAACCCCTCTTTCCAGGTTGAAAACCTGGCGTCCTAACCGATAGACGAACGGGCCGCGCTTGGCGTGAGGCGGCTTTTAGGAAATGCGCGGGCGGGGTGCAAGGGGGATTCTGCACCTTCGTGACGTTTTTTGCGGGGCGGCCTTCCGGCGCCGGTCTGCGGTCATGCCGGGGCGGCGTCCTCGAGGCGCAATTGCACCGATTGACGGCCGCCCCAGCTGTTGAGTTCGAGCCGGCCGGCGAGGTGGAAGCGTGCGCCGCCATGGCCTTCGAGCCCGGCGCCGAGGGGGGTGTCGTAGGCGCCGAAGGCAATCGCCTCGAGCCGCGGACCGATCCCATCGGAAAAGCTGATCTTGAGATGGCTCTCGCCGATCCGGCGGGCGAAATGGATCGCGCAGTCGCAGAAGGCGAAGCGCGGTGCGGGGGCGGAGGCGCCATAGGGGCCGGCGGCATCGAGCCGGGCGACGAGATCGAGCGAGGCGGCGCCGGGCATCAGCATCCCGTCGAGCATGAGATCGGCCGGCCCCGCCGCGCCCGCGCCCTGTTTCGCCAGAAGATCGGAGAGACGCGCCATCGCCGGCTCGAGCATGTCGCGCCGCAGGGTGAGGCCCGCGGCCATCTTGTGCCCGCCGCCCTTCAGGAGCAGGCCCTCCTGCGCGAGCCGCTGGATCGAGGCGCCCAGGTCGACGCCGGAGACGGACCGCCCCGAGCCCTTGCCGATGCCCTCGGCATCGAAACCGATGACGATGGCCGGGCGGTTGGTCGCCTCCTTCAGCCGCGAGGCGACGATGCCGACGACGCCGGGATGCCAGCCATCGCCCGCCGCCCAGACGAGCGGCGTCTCGAGGCCCCGCGTCTCCGCCTGCGCCAGCGCATCGGCGCGGACCATGGTCTCGATCTCCCGCCGTTCGGAATTGAGCGCGTCGAGCCGTTCGGCGAGCGCCTGCGCCTCGGCGGGATCGTCTGTGGCCAGGAGCCGCGCCCCCAGATCCGCGGCACCGATCCGGCCGCCCGCGTTGATCCGGGGACCGAGCAGGAAGCCCAGGGAATACGAGGTGGGCGCGCTGTCCATCCGGGCGACATCGGCCAGCGCGCGCAGTCCGATGCGCTCGCGCCGGGCCATCACCTTCAGCCCCTGGCGCACCAGCGCGCGGTTGACGCCGATGAGCGGGGCGACGTCGGCGACGGTGGCGAGGGCGACGAGATCGAGCATCGCCATGAGGTCGGGACCGGTCGTGCCCTCGGCCCGCATCCGGCGGTTCACCTCGACGAGCATCAGGAAGACGACGGTGGCGGCGCAGAGATGGGCGAGCTCGCCGCTTTCGTCCTGGCGGTTCGGATTGACCACCGCCGCGCAGTCCGGCAGGGTCTCCGCCCCGAGATGGTGATCGAGAACGATCACATCCGCGCCCTTCGCCGCGGCGATCGGACCGTGGCTGAGCGTGCCGCAATCGACGCAGACGATCAGGTCGTGATCGCGGGCGAGGGCGGCCATCGCCGCGTCGTTGGGGCCGTAGCCTTCGTCGATCCGGTCGGGGATATAGAGCGTCGCGCGCCGTCCCATCTGCCGCAGCCAGGTGAGCAGGAGCGCCGCCGAACTGCCGCCATCCACGTCGTAATCGGCAAAGACCGCGATCCTCTCGCCGCGCTTCACCGCCGCGAGGAAGCGGCCGGCGGCCGCCTCCATGTCCTTGAGGCCCCGCGGATCAGGCAGCAGGTCCTTCAGTTTCGGCGCGAGGAAACGCTCCGCCTCCTCGGGGGAAATGCCGCGCCGCGCGAGGGTCTGGCACAGCGGCAGGGGCAGGGCGGTGCGCTGCGTCAGGAGTTCCGCGTGGCGGTCGTGGTCCGCCGTCGGCCCGACCCAGCGGCGCCCGGTGAGGGAGGTGGAGACGTTCAGGAAATCGCTCATGGCCCTCTGTATCCGTCATGCCGCCGGCGGATGCAACGTCCGCTGACGGGCGGCCGCAAAGGATCGCCCGGCCGGGCCGGCGGCGCGGTCGTCAGTCCCTCTTGCGCTTGACCGGGTTGCGGTAGGTCATGCGGCGGATCGAGCCGGTCTTCGAGCGCATGAGGATCGTTTCCGTGGTCAGGTAGCCGGGTTCGCGCTTGAGCCCCTGGACGATGGAGCCGTTGGTGACGCCGGTCGCGGCAAAGATCACGTCGGAGGTCACGAGTTCGTCGCGGGAATAGATCTTGTCGAGGTCGGTGATGCCGGCCTTCGCCGCGCGGCCGCGTTCGTCGTCGTTGCGGAACAGGAGCTTGCCCCACATCTGGCCGCCCATGCACTTGAGGGCGGAGGCCGCGAGAACGCCCTCGGGCGCACCGCCGGACCCCATGTACATGTCGATGCCGGTGGAGGCTTCGGCGCAGTGGATCACGCCCGCGACATCGCCGTCGGTGATGAGACGGATCGCGGCACCGGTGGCGCGCAGCTCGGCGATCATGTCCTCGTGGCGCGGGCGCTCGAGCACGCAGAGGGTGATGTCCTTCGGGGTCACGCCCTTGGCCTTGGCCAGCGCCTCGACACGTTCGGTCGGGGTCATGTCGAGGGAGACGACGTCCTTCGGATAGCCCGGCCCGATGGCGAGCTTCTCCATGTAGACGTCGGGGGCATGCAGCAGCGTGCCCCGCGGCGCCATGGCGATCACGGTGAGCGCGTTCGGCATGTCCTTGGCGGTGAGGGTCGTGCCCTCGAGCGGATCGAGGGCGATGTCGACGGCGGGGCCGTTGCCGGTGCCGACATTCTCGCCGATGTAGAGCATCGGCGCCTCGTCGCGCTCGCCCTCGCCGATCACCACGACGCCCTGGATGTCGAGCTGGTTGAGCTGGTCGCGCATCGCGTTCACCGCGGCCTGATCGGCGGCCTTCTCGTTGCCATGGCCGACGTGGTCGGCGGATGCGATGGCGGCCTGTTCCGCGACGCGGGCGAGGCCGAGGGACAGCATGCGGTCGTAAAACGCGACGGTGTTCATCTTGGGATCGGACATGGGCAGGGGATTCCTTTTCGGCGCAGCCGGTTCTTCTTGCTGCCCGATCCAGACCACATGTCTCCCCGCGCGGCAAGTGGGCGCGGGGAAGGCAGCGCTAACATGGCAGGTGTTTGCGCTACCGGCATGATATCGCATGACGTTCCCGTGTCACCGCCCCGGTTGGCGGCGGGCGGTTCAGACCTGTTCGATGCGGATCGCGACCGGTTCGGAGGCGAGGACGGAGGCCTGCGCCATGCCCTCGAGCGCGGCGTCGAGCGAGGCGCGCGAGGTCGCATCGGTGACGATCAGCACGGGCGCGACATCGGGATTGGCATCCTGCCCGTATTGCCGCATCCGGTCGATGGAGACGCCGGCATCGCCCAGGGCCGCGGCGATCTTCGCCAGCGCGCCGGGCTTGTCCAGAAGCGACATGCGCAGGTAATAGGGCGCGGGCGTCGCCGCGACGGCGGGGGTCGCCTTCTCGAGCGTGACGGCGGGGACGCCGAAGGTCGGGATGCGGATGCCGCGGGCGATGTCGAGCACGTCGGACATCACGGCGGAGGCGGTCGGTCCTTCGCCCGCGCCGGCGCCGCGCAGCACGATCTGCCCGACCTCGTCGCCTTCGAGCACGACCATGTTCGTCGCGTTCTCGAGCTGTCCGAGCGGCGAGAGGCAGGGCACGAGGCAGGGCGTCATGCGCTGTTCCAGCCCGCGGCCGGTCATCTGCGCGACGCCCAGGAGCTTGATGCGATAGCCCATGTCGGCGGCATGGCGGATATCCTCGATGGTGATCCGTTCGATGCCCTCGAGCACCATGTTCTCGAAATCGACCTGCGTGCCGAAGCCGATGGCGGCGAGCAGCGAGAGCTTGTGGCCGGCGTCGATGCCGCCCACGTCGAGGGTGGGATCGGCCTCGAGATAGCCGAGCGCCTTGGCCGCGGCGAAGACCTCGTCATAGGGAAGGCCCTCGTTCTCCATCCGCGTCAGGATGTAGTTGCAGGTGCCGTTCATCACGCCCACGATCCGCTCGATGCGGTTGCCCGCGAGACCCTCGGTCAGCGCCTTGATCACCGGGATGCCGCCGGCGACCGCCGCCTCGAAGCGCAGCACCGCCCCCTTCGCCTCGGCCCGCAGCGCGAGGTCCTGCCCGTGATGGGCGAGCATCGCCTTGTTGGCGGTCACGACGTCCTTTCCGGCGGCGAGCGCGGCCTCGGTCGCGGCCTTCGCCGGTCCGTCGGGGCCGCCCATGAGTTCGACGAAGAGATCGACGTCCTCGCGCAGGGCGAGGGCGACGGGATCGTCCTCCCAGGCGTATTTCGAGATGTCGATACCGCGGTCCTTGTCGCGCGAGCGGGCAGAGACGGCGGTGATCACCACCGGGCGTCCGCTGCGCCGGGCGATCAGGTTCGCCTTGCGCTGGACGATCTTGATCACCCCCGTGCCGACGGTGCCAAGGCCCGCGATCCCGAGGCGAAGGGGGGCGTTGGGCGAACTGTCGTGCGGCATTGGGGGGCTCCGGGTCGGATTTGAAAACTGACCGCCCTGATAGCCGCGAATGCGCGCCTCTGCAACAGGGGCGACGGGCTCAGCCGCCGTCCTCGGTCCCGCGCGCCGCGCGGTCGAGGCGGGGACGCCCGGAGGTGTCGAGCGACGGCTGCGCGGCGAGCGCCGCCGCACGCTCCGAAAGGGCGCGGGCACGGGCCGAGAGGCTGTCGGACTGCGCCGGAGCGTCCGGCGTTCCCGTGGTGCTGTCGAGCGTGGCGGCGAGGGTCTCGGTCGACAGCAGTTCCGGCCAGGGCAGGTTCGGGTCGACCGGTGCAACCCGCCCGGAAAGATCCGGTCGCGGCCCGCAAGCGGCGAGGGAGAGGGCGAGCAGCGTGGCGAAGAGGAGGCGCGGGCGAGTCATGCGGGTCCGTCGGATCGGGTTCGTCGGGCACAGTAACCGCAGGGACCGGCGGGGACAATCGGCCTTTGCGCCCCGGTGCCGGTCGCGGCTTTCCCTTCGCGGCGCGGCAGGCTAGAGGGGAGGGGACCGTCACAGGAGGCTCCATGTCCGCGTCCCCCCGATCCGAGGCCGCCCCGGCCGACCTCATCCTGAGCGTCTCGCCCGCCCGGCGGGTCGTCGCCTGCCTGATGCTCCTCCTGCTCGGTGCGCTGCTGGTCTGGGTGGTGCTGCGTCCGGAGGGAATAGGGCCGGGCTATGGCGCGATGCTGCTCGTCCTTGCGGCGGGGGCGGTCTGGCTCGCGCTCGCGCTCTGGCTGGCGACGGCGCGGCGCCTCGTGCTGACCGGGGAGGCGCTTGTCGAGGAGGGCAGCGGGCGGCTCCTGTGCCGCCTCGACGACATCGCGCGGGTGGAGCGCGGCACCTTCGCCTTCAAGCCGTCCAACGGATTCCTGCTGCGGCTGAAGACGCCGGGACCGCGGGTCTGGGCGCCGGGCCTGTGGTGGCGGATCGGACGCCGGATCGGCGTCGGCGGCGTCACCCCGGCAAGCCAGGCAAAGGCGATGGCGGATGTGATCGCGGCGCGCGTCGCCGGGGCCGGGCGCCTCGACTGAGGCGCCGCTCCGGTCAGGACGACAGCCTGCCGTCGCTGTATTCGAACACGACCTTGGGGGCGAAGCGGGGCTTGGTGACGACGAAATCGCCGAACGTGACCGTGCCGAGGCCCACCTTGAAAATCGGCTGCCAGTCTCTCGAGACTTCGACGATGACGAATTCCTCTCCCAGGGCGAGGGTGGGCAGCCGGTCCTCGACGGAGGCGAGCGTATCCTGCGTCAGCACGGTGCCGCCATTGGAGGCGTAGGACCAGATCAGCTTGTAATATTCGTTCTTGTTCCAGTCCTGAGAGCGCCGGACCGAGGTGACGCGCAGCCTTGCATCGGGGACATTGTTGAGAAAGCGATAGATCTCTTCGAGCCCGTCGATGAAGTCGGCGTTGATCGGGACGGTCTGGCGCGAAAGATAGTCGGAAATCGTGTAAGCGGCCTTGTTCGCGATGGCTTTCTGCTCGAAGGCCGCGAAATAGGAATAGGTCATGGTGATCGCGGTCACCAGGAGCGGCAGGACCAGCACGGTTTCGACCGTGAGCGTGGCCTCCGTGCGCTGACGGTAGGCGCGGTGCAGGGCCTGAAAGCGGGAGATGAGCGACTGTCGCATGGGGTTTGCGTCCTCTGTCACGGCTCGTAGACGAAGCCGGAAGTGGCGACGAGGGAATAGCCGTTCCCGGCATCGCCCGCCAATGCCGCGCCAAACGGGGTTGTCGGGAACAGCGGATCGACGTTCAGGCAGGCCCGCACGAGCATCAGCTCGTTCGGGGCGCCGGGGCTGAAGACCGTGTTGGGCAGGTCCTCGGCAGAGCGGTCGATGCAGGTCGCATAGGTGGCGGGCGGCGTGAAATGATAGGCGTCGGCGGATTCCAGGGCGATGTGGATATTGGCTTCGCAATCGGACAGGAAGTCGGCATATCCACAGACGACGGGTTTGAGCGTGTCGAGCGTCACGACCGTCATCCTGCCGAGGCGGATATCGCGGATCGCGCGATCCAGCCCCCGGTCGAGCATGGCGCCGGAGACGGTGAAATAGCCGATCTCGGCCCCGCCGAGGATCAGGGCGATGAACACCGGGAAGAGGAGGACGAATTCGATCGTCACACTTCCCTCTTCGCCGCGGTCCTGCCGCCGCGCCTTTTCGCGCACTCTGGACCACAGCCTCATTGCGTCAGCCTCAGTTCGGTGACTTCCGCGGCGATGGCGGAGAAGGCTTCGGAAATCTCGATCCCTTCGACATCGTAATAATGCGAATAGGTGGTGGCACAGCTTTTCAGCAGGGTCTTGGCGTTGCGGGTGGTTTCGAACCCGATGCTGTAGATGATGATGCCCGCGTCCTTGGCCCTGGTGCACAAATCTTCAAGGTATCTGTCCTTGGTGCTGGCGGCCGAGGTGTCGTAAACCTTGGCGTAGGAGCTTGATCTGGGCTTTTCCCCGTTGTTGTCGGCCCGGATGCGGATGTCCTCATGGCGCGGGGTCGTGTACCGGGCGAAGATATCGGCCCATTCCATCGGGGTCGCGTTGTTTCCGCCGGCGGGCGTCGTCTGGAATTTTCCGGTCGAGGGGATGTAGTATCTCGTCTCGTAACGGGTTCTCGTCTCGTAATCCGACTCTTTCCTGCATCTGGACTTGGTGCAGACCTTTTCCGTGATCTTGTAATTGTCCGTCTTGAACGAGGTGACGCCCTCCGGCGAGACGAAGGCGTCGGTGTTTCCGCGGCGGTATTTGTCCTTGATGAAGTAATGCGTGTCGTGTTCCCCGTCGGTCATCAGCACGATGATTTTCTGGGTGCCGGCACTGTCGTTCTCGGCGGGAAAGTCCAGCGGGTACTCCTTCAGGGTGGAGGACACCTTTCCCTTCGCTTCGAGCGAGGCGGTGATCGGGCGGAAACTCGGATCGAGCAGGGCGGTGCCCCATTTCAGGCCGATGTTGATCGAGGTGCCGCCAAGGGCGCGAAGCCCCCGGATCTTGCTCCTTGCGTCTTCGTAGGAGTTGACGAAGGGCAGGATTTCGTTGGCTGCCGCAGAGTCGCAATATTCGAGCTCCAGGCCCTCGGACCTGTCGTTCCAGGCGTCGAAGGTGAAAGCCTGCGGATAGGTTTTCGCACCCGGCATCGTGTTGGGCTGGATGGAGATGGTTTTGAAGTCATTCGAATCGAATTGCAGACAATAGGAATAGTCGTTCGGGTCGCCGCGATTGAACATCTTCCCGATGGACGGGCCGGCATTCACCTGTCCGCTGTAGGGCACGATGGACAGGGCGATCTGTCCCCTGTCGTCGGCGCTGAAAATCGTCTTTGCGAAATCGTCGGCGGCGTCCCGCAGGTTGGCGATGCGGTGGTTCTGATCCATTGACCCGGACACGTCGAGCACAAGGGCGATTTCCATCTTGCCGACGGATTGCTCGGCGGTGCCGGCGGCGGAGAGGCCGATGTCGTCGACGCCTGCGAGACGCATGAAAAACGTGTTGATCGAGCCGTCGACCGTGGCGCTCACCCTGCGTCCGGCCATGCCGCGGGTCACGTCGATGTCGTCCTTCGAGATGTAGTCACCAAACCCGGCCTTGTCGAAATAGTCCAGCACGATGTTTTTCACATCGTCGTCGGTCGCGGCCTGTGTCTGGATGTTGGCGGCGACCAGGATGGAGCGGTCCAGCGTGCCCTGGAGCTGGGTGCGGAGGGTTTCGTGGCGAATGACGTCGACCCCCATCCCCGCGACCATGAGAATGATCACGAAGGCGAAGAGGCCAAAGATGAAGAGCGCCCCGTCCTCGTCGCGCCAGTAGGCGCGGCGCGCGGCGCGCATCGTGGCAAGCAGCTTGTAACGCGACAGACGGGCGCGGCCTTGCTGCCGGACCGGCTCCACAGGCGCCGCTTCGCGACGCGTAACATTCCCCAACATGACACCGTCTCTCGTTCCGAGTGGTGCCCCCGTGACCCCAGTTTGCGTGACGCCCGGCCGGAGTTTCCCCGTGCATGACAGTCGCCACCCGAGAGCATTCTGGACGCTTCTCGGGCGCCGGTAAAGCGCCATGACGTCTCGCCCCGAAATGGTCAGATTTGGCGCCGGAAGCGGCCCGGCGCGAGAGGGCGGCGCGGGGTCGCGCCACGATCTTGCCTTTTTTCGCCATGAGTGCGCCGGATTTTCGGCGCATTTTTTCCCAGATGTGAGTCCTTCGCGGAGAGGCGGGCATGGCGTGCGCATGCTCTGGACCTTGGCGCCGTGAGAGAGGATACTCCCGCCCATGTCTTTGCCGCCGGGATTCTTGGATGAGCTGCGCAACCGCCTGTCGCTGACCGACGTGGTCGGCCGAAAGGTCATGTGGGATGCGCGCAAGTCGAATGCCGGCAAGGGCGACATGTGGGCGCCATGCCCGTTCCACCACGAGAAGACCGCTTCCTTCCACGTCAACGACAAGGACGGCTATTACTATTGTTTCGGCTGCCATGCGAAGGGCGACGCGATCACCTTCGTGCGCGAGACGGAGAACGTCGGCTTCATGGAGGCGATCGAGATCCTCGCGCGCGAGGCCGGAATGCCCGTGCCCGAGCGCGACCCGCAGGCACAGAAGCAGGCCGACCGCCGCAGCGAGCTTGCGGAGGTGAACGAGGCGGCGAACCGGTTCTTCCGGCTCTGCCTGAACCAGCAGGGCGGTGCGGAGGCGCGCGCCTATCTCGACCGGCGCGGGATGAGGCCGGCGACGCGGGAGCGCTTCGAGATCGGATATGCGCCGTCCGGCAATGCGCTGATCCGGGCCCTGCGGGATCAGGGCGTCTCGCTCGACCTCGCCATCGAGGCGGGGGTGGTTGCGAAGCCCGACGACGGGCGCGATCCCTACGATTTCTTCCGCGACCGCATCACCTTTCCGATCCGCGATGCGCGCGGGCGGCTCATTTCCTTCGGCGGGCGGGCGATGGACCCGAACGCGCGGGCGAAATATCTCAACGGGCCGGAGCGGCTGCTGTTCGACAAGGGCGCGGCGCTCTACAACCACAGGGAGGCGCGGGCGGCCTGCGGGCGCGGCCAGGTGCTCGTGGTGGCCGAGGGCTACATGGATGTGATCGCCATGGCCGAGGCCGGATTCGAGGCCACCGTCGCCCCGCTCGGCACCGCGATCACCGACCGCCAGTTGCAGCTCATGTGGCGCATGTCGCCCGAGCCGGTGATCGCGCTCGACGGCGATACGGCGGGGCTGCGCGCGGCCTACCGGGTGATCGACCTCGCGATGCCGCTCTTGCAGGCCGGCCAGTCGCTGCGCTTCGCGATCATGCCGGAGGGGCAGGATCCCGACGACCTGATCAAGGCGAAGGGGCCGGAGGCGATGGCCGAGGTGCTCGCCGCCGCCGTGCCCATGGTCACGCTCCTGTGGCGGCGGGAGACCGAGGGCAAGGTCCTCGACAGCCCCGAACGGCGCGCGGCGCTCGACAAGGCGCTGCGCGACGCGATCCGCCCGATCGCGGATCCGTCGATCAAGCGACATTACGGCGAGATCCTCAAGGAGATGCGCTACGAGCTCTTCCGTCCGCAGCGCGGCGGCCAGGCGCGGGCGGAGCGGCGGGCGTGGACACCCCAGCGCGGGCGCTTCGGAAGGGGGCCGGCCGTGCCCACGGAGGGGCTGAAGGCCTCCGCCCTCGTCGCGGGCGACGAAAGCCATGCCGATCTGATGCGCGAGGCCGTGGTGCTCGCCACGCTGCTGCGCAATCCCGGCGCCGGGCTGAAATTCATGACGCAGCTCGAGGCGCTGCATCCGCAGGGCGAGGAACATGCCACGCTTCTCCACGCGCTTCTGCTGCATGCCGAGGAGGAGGATGCCGCCGCGCTGCGGGAAAACGTGATCGCGATTGCCGGGCTGGAGGCTCTTGACCGGCTGTTGGCGCATCCCCATGTGCAGATCGCGCCCCCGGTGCGCCGTCCCGACCCGGAGATCGCGGAGATGTGCCTGGCCGAAGAGCTTGCCAAGCTCAAGGCCCGCCGCGGCTACGGTGCGGAACTCGACGAGGGGGTGGCGGCGCTTCTCGAGGCAGAAGACGAAAAGCTGACATGGCGCCTGAGGCAGGCGGCGGAGGCGCGCAACCGCGCGACCAAGGCCGAGGCCGAGGATCGCACCGAGTTCGATATCGCCGAGAACGGGCTCGAATTGTCGCGCAGCGAAAGGGAGGCGTTCCGGGCGCTGCTGTCGCGGATTGATCCGCAAAGCCGGTCCTGACGGGGCTGGACACGGGGCGCCGGAGACATAGCTGTTGCCTGTGGACGGACAGGGGCGCGCGCTGCCCTCTGGTGCAGGAATGGTTAAGGAAATATGGGTATCCATGTGGCGAATCGTCGATTCGCGTGACATGATTCGCTTTAACTCAGTGGGGCGTCCTCGGGCAGGGGCGGTTCACGGGCTCCAGCGGTGCCTGCGCGGGACCGACGGTCCGGCAGGGGACTGACCCGTCCGTTCGACCCGATGGCATCGGGGCGGGGGTGCGGAACGGGACCGCCGGGCGGAGCCAAGTGACAGAAGGGGAGTGCCGTATGGCCGCAAAGGACAACGACGACACCAAGACCGAGGATCAGGATCAGGACGCCATGCTCGATGTGAGCCAGGCCGCGGTCAAGAAGATGATTTCCGAGGCACGCGAGAAGGGCTACATCACCTACGATCAGCTCAACAAGGTGCTTCCGCCGGAACAGGTGAGCTCCGAGCAGATCGAGGATGTCATGTCCATGCTCTCGGAAATGGGCATCAACGTCATCGAGGACGAAGAGGTCGAGGACGAGGACGGCGCGGTCGAGGGCGAGGCCCGGCCGGGTGGCGAACTCGTGACCACGGGCGGCTCGCGCGAGCTGGCCACGGCCTCCGGCGAGACCGAGAAGCTCGACCGCACGGACGATCCGGTGCGCATGTACCTGCGCGAGATGGGCTCGGTCGAGCTTCTGTCGCGCGAGGGCGAAATTGCCATCGCGAAGCGGATCGAGGCGGGCCGGAACACGATGATCGCGGGGCTGTGCGAAAGCCCGCTGACCTTCCAGGCGATCACGATCTGGCATGACGAGCTTCTGTCCGAGGACATTCTCCTGCGCGACGTCATCGACCTCGAGGCGACCTTCGGCGGCGGCGTCGAGGGCGACGACGAGGCCGGCGTGGTCGAGGGGCTCGCTGTCGAAAGCGGCTCCGGCGAGGCGAAGGAGAAGGAACAGGAATACGACGCGGACGGCAATCCGATCAGTTCCGACGACGACGAGGACGACGACGAGCAGGCCAACATGTCGCTCGCCGCGATGGAGGCCGCGCTGAAGCCGCAGGTGCTTGAGACGCTGGCGCGCATTTCCTCCGATTTCGCGACCCTGTCGGAGATGCAGGATCTGCGGATGAGCGCCACGCTCAACGAGGACGGTTCCTTTTCGGCGGCCAACGAGGCGGACTATCAGACCCTGCGCGGGGAGATCGTGGCGCTGGTGAATTCGCTTCACCTGCACAACAACCGCATCGAGGCGCTGATCGACCAGCTCTATGGCATCAACAAGCGGATCATGACGATCGATTCGAGCATGGTGAAGCTTGCCGACCAGGCGCGCATCAACCGCAAGGAATTCATCGATGAGTATCGCGGGGCGGAGCTCGATCCGACCTGGCTCGACCGCATGGCCGGGAAGGCCGGCCGCGGCTGGCAGATGTTCATCGAGCGCCACAGCGACAAGGTCGAGGAGCTGCGGTCCGAGATGGCGATGGTCGGGCAATATGTCGGCGTCGACATTTCCGAATTCCGCCGCATCGTGGCCCAGGTCCAGAAGGGCGAGAAGGAGGCCCGTCAGGCCAAGAAGGAAATGGTCGAGGCCAACCTGCGCCTCGTGATTTCCATCGCGAAGAAATACACCAACCGCGGGCTGCAATTCCTCGATCTCATCCAGGAAGGCAACATCGGCCTGATGAAGGCGGTGGACAAGTTCGAATACCGCCGTGGCTACAAGTTCTCGACCTATGCGACCTGGTGGATCCGGCAGGCGATCACCCGCTCGATTGCCGATCAGGCCCGGACCATCCGCATTCCGGTGCACATGATCGAGACGATCAACAAGCTGGTGCGCACGGGCCGTCAGATGCTGCACGAGATCGGCCGCGAGCCGACGCCGGAAGAGCTGGCCGAGAAGCTGCAAATGCCGCTGGAGAAGGTCCGGAAGGTGATGAAGATCGCCAAGGAGCCGATCTCGCTGGAGACGCCGATCGGCGACGAGGAGGACAGCCAGCTCGGCGATTTCATCGAGGACAAGAATGCGGTCCTGCCGCTCGATGCCGCGATTCAGGAGAACCTGAAGGAGACGACGACGCGGGTTCTGGCCTCGCTCACGCCCCGCGAGGAACGCGTGCTGCGGATGCGCTTCGGGATCGGGATGAACACCGACCACACGCTCGAGGAGGTCGGCCAGCAGTTCTCCGTCACCCGCGAACGTATCCGCCAGATCGAGGCGAAGGCGCTGCGCAAGCTGAAGCATCCGAGCCGGTCGCGGAAACTGCGGTCGTTCTTGGATCAGTGATCACAAAAGGCGCTCATCGGAGCGCCTTTTATTTTTCTCGCTTTTGGGTCTTTGTGAGACATAATTCCCTTGTTTTATTGGAGGGGAATATGGCTTTTACATATCGAGAGACCCAAATGGTTAAGGGAATGTTAAATCGTGGTGATAAGCAGCATGATATTGCTTCTTACTTCGGTGTGAATGGTGGGAGAGTAGCAGAGGTCGCGACTGGAAAGTGCGATTATCCTAATGCACAAGCGTTTCCAGAGGACAAGCTTCCCCCTCCGGGTCCTTATGTCGGAGCAAAGACAGTTTTCGAGATTAAAGAAATCTTGTCGGAGGCGAGAGAATTAATTGAAGAAGCGGGCACTCCCGAGGGTGAAGGCGCTGTGGCGATAGATGCAATTGAGACGGCGCTCAAGAAGCTGGATTAAATGACCGATTGCGCGGAACAAGACCGCAGGCCGCCGCACGTTGCCTGACCATTTTGGGGGCTAGCGATTTTATTGGATTGAGGCCTATCTCATTCGTCCGGCGGATTGGGCGGACATGAGGGGAACGGTTCAACCATTTGATCGCTGTCCCCCGCTCAGGCGATCCTCAGCTTGCACTCCCGACGCTCCCGCTCCAAACTGCCTCCCAAACAGGAGGTCCGCATGTCCCTTTTCTCGAAACTCTTCGGCGGCAAATCCCGGTCCGAAGATGCGCCGCGCCCCGCCGCGAAGTCGGAAGTGTACGGCAAGGGCTTTCGCATCTTCCCTGAGCCGCAAAAGGCCGAGAGCGGGTATCGCATCGCCGCACGGATCGAGAAGGATTTCGACGGCGAGACCCGTGAACATGTGATGATCCGCGCCGATACCATCGCCTCCGAGGACGAGGCGCGGCTGGCGAGCCTGCGCAAGGCGCAGATCTTCATCGACCAGATGGGCGACGGGATCTTCGACTGAGCCCGCTCAGCTCTGCGGCGGTTGCCCGTTGGAGGCCGACAGGCCGCCGTCCACCGGCAGGTTCACCCCGTTGACGAAGCCGGCGTCCTCCGAGGCGAGGAAGGCGATGACGGCGGCGATATCCTCGGGTTCGCCGGGGCGGCCGAGCGGGATCCGCTCCACGAATTTCGCGACCAGTTCCTCGTCCTTGAGCATGTCTTCGGTCAGCGCCGTCTTCGTGAAGGTCGGGTTCACCGCGTTCACCCGCACACCGGAATTCCGTGCGTCGAGCGCCAGCGCCCGCGTCAGATTGGTCACCGCTCCTTTCGCCGCGTTATAGGCGAACATGCCCCAGTCGCCGCCCGTGCCGGAGACGGAACTCGTCATCACCACATTTCCCTTCGACGCCTTCAAGTCCTCCCAGGCCGCCCTGGTGACGAAATAGGCGCCGTTCAGGTCAGTGTTCATCACATCGCTCCAGGCGTCGGTGCCGACCTCCCCGATCTCTCCCATCGCCACGATGCCCGCGTTGTTCACGAGCACGTCGATCTGGCCGAAAGCCGCCCTGGCCTCCGCGACGATCCTGCCCGCATTCTCCTGTTCGCGGACATCCGCGACGACCACCTTCGCCTGCGGGATGTCGGCGGCCACCTTCTCGAGCGTTTCCTGCGTGCGCGCCACGAGCACCACGTTTGCGCCTTCCCCTCCGAAGCGGCGGGCGGTGGCCGCGCCGATGCCGGAGGAGGCGCCGGTCACGATGACGGTCTTTCCTTCAAAGCGGGTCATGAGATCTCCTTCGCGGTATCTGGTCCCTGTCTGTCGGGGGAGCAACGCCCGCCGCGGCGGCCCGGTTCGCAGGATGCGGCGGGGCAGGGCACACAGTCGCGTGACCCGCCCCCGCGCGCGGTCAGGCCAGCGCCCGTTTCACCGTCTCCGCGATCGGTTCCGTCGGATGGCCGATGAGCGCCGAGAGGGTCCGGCTGTCGTCGAACAGCGCCCCCTGCGCCGCCTTCGCGTCGCTGTCCGCGAGCACGGCGGCGAAGCCCCCCGGCACCCCGGCCTCCACCAGCGCCTGCCGGAAGGTCTCTTCGGGCAGATCGGTATAGGCGACGGGCTTCCCCGCGGCGTCCGACAGGATCGCGGCATAGTCGGCGAGCGTGTAGGCCTCGTCCCCCGCGAGTTCGAGCACCTCTCCGTCATGGCCGCCCGCGAGCACGATGGCGGCGGCTTCGGCATAATCCTTGCGCGGCGCGGTGGCGAACCTGCCGGTTCCGGCGGCGCCGAAATGCTGGCCTGTCTCCAGATCCTGGGCGGCCGTCATGGTGATGTTGTCCGAATACCATCCGTTGCGCAGCAGAGTGAAGGCGATGCCGCTTTCGGCGAGCTTTGCCTCCGTGGCGAGATGTTCCTCGGCGAGCCGCATGCCGCCGGTGTCCGCATGGAGGATCGAGGTATAGGCGATGAAATCGACGCCGGCCGCGCGGGCCGCGTCGATGACATTGCCGTGCTGAGCGGCGCGCTGGCCCACCTCGGACGAGGAGATGAGCAGCAGGCGGTCGACGCCCTCCAGCGCGGTACGGAGCGCGGCGGGATCGTCGTAATCCGCGCGCCGGCTGGCGATGCCCTTCGCCGCGCAGGCCTCCGCGGCCGTATCGGAGCGCACGAGGGCGAGGATGTCCTGCGGGGCCACGAGCGTTGCGAGATGGTCGAGCACGAGCCGGCCCAGATGGCCGGAGGCGCCGGTGACGAGATAGGTGGTCATGGAAGCATTCCT
The DNA here is from genome assembly GCF_000819565.1 of Celeribacter indicus. Lineage (NCBI taxonomy): Bacteria > Pseudomonadati > Pseudomonadota > Alphaproteobacteria > Rhodobacterales > Roseobacteraceae > Celeribacter > Celeribacter indicus. Next base: position 3,380,788 of record NZ_CP004393.1, on the reverse strand, counting down.
TTCCGCTTCGGTGTCGCATATGATCGGTCTCATTTAGAGACCTTTTGGGCGGATCGAAAAGGAGGCACTTTTCGCGCCCCAGGTTACGTGCAGGGAACCGCCGGGGAGAGCCAGCATGCGTGACATACCGACCAGCCGCCTCGAGGAGTGGAAGGCGCGGGGATTCCATCCGGAGAACTGCCCGGTGCGGCAGGTGCTCGACCATGTGGCGGCGAAATGGACGGTGCTCGTCCTGCTCGAACTCGAACGCGGACCGCGCCGGTTCAACGTGCTGGGCCGGGCCCTGCCCGATATTTCCAAGCGGATGCTGACCCAGTCCCTGCGCGGGCTCGAGCGCGACGGCCTCGTCCGCCGCAGGGTCTTCGACACCAAGCCGCCGAGCGTGGAATATGCCCTGACGGATCTCGGGCGGGCGATGCTCGATCCGCTCGGCGCGCTCGTCGCCTGGGCCGAAGCCCGGATGCCGGAGATCGAAGCCGCGCGCCGCACGTTCGACGCGGCGGAGTGAAGAAGGCGCGCGCCACGGCGCGACAGTGAAACCATGGAATGAAACCATCTTGCGCGATCGGGTGTTATCTTCCTGTAGGACATGCTCAGGAGGGCCTGAAGATGCGATCGACGACCTTGACCTTTGGACTGCTCGGCGTGGCGGGACTGGCCGCCGCGGCCGCCGTCGCTTCGCCCTACGTTCCGCTCACCGAGGATCATCTTCACCCCGAACCGATCGTGATCGAAGTCCCGCAGGAGGATCTGTCGCGTTGCATCGCGACGCTCGAACAGGTGTTCATCGGCCCTGTCGTCGACGCGACGGTGCAAAGCGCCGCGCTCGATCCGGCGGAGCGGGGGCCGACCGTCACCTGTGTCGCGAAATGAGACCGGAAGGGTCCGGATCTTGACTTCGCCGCCGTCTGCAATGCCTATGCCGGGGTAGCGGTCTGCCGCGGCGCAGAGGGATTCATGACGCGGAAAGGAGCCTGAGGGTGAGCCACACGAGTTTCGACATCGACACCCATGGGCCGGGTCTCTACGAATTCACCGAACAGGTGGCGCGATGGGTCGCAGGCGAGGGGCCGATGGAGGCCTGCCTGACGCTGATGGTCCAGCACAGTTCTGCCTCGCTCCTCATCCAGGAAAACGCCGATCCCGAGGTGCGGACGGATCTCCAGGCGTTCTTTCACCGGCTGGTGCCGCCGTCCACCGATCCCGCGATGTCCTACCTCACCCACACCTACGAAGGGCCGGACGACATGCCGGGACATATCAAGGCGGCCTTGCTGCCGACGACCTTGTCCATTCCCGTCATCGGCGGCCGCATGACGCTCGGAACGTGGCAAGGACTTTACCTTTTCGAACACCGGGCGCGGCCGCACCGGCGCAGCGTCGTCGCCCTCCTGCGCTGAGAGGAGCGGCCACTACATCTAGGCTGGCAAATTTCATCTACCCAAATTCTGGGCGAGACCCTATAGTACCTGTGGATAAATGGGGCGCAGACCCCATGGGGGCAGAGGCAGAGAAGGATAGAGGGGCGCCAGAATGCGTTGTCCATTTTGCGGAAATGTTGATACCCAGGTGAAAGACAGCCGCCCGGCTGAGGATCACGTCGCGATCCGGCGGCGGCGTTTCTGTTCGGCTTGTGGCGGGCGCTTCACCACCTATGAGCGTGTGCAGCTGCGCGACCTCGTTGTCGTGAAGTCTAACGGCCGGCGCGAGGATTTCGACCGCGACAAGCTCGAACGCTCCATCCGCATCGCGGCGCAGAAAAGACCCATCGAACCGGAACGCCTCGACCAGATGATCTCCGGCATCGTGCGCCGCCTCGAGAGCATGGGCGAGACGGACATCCCCTCCAAGACCATCGGCGAGATCGTGATGGAAAGCCTCGCGCGGATCGACACGGTCGCCTATGTGCGCTTTGCCTCCGTCTACAAGAATTTCCAGGCCGCCGACGATTTCGACAAGTTCGTGAGCGAGCTGCGCCCCGACGCGAAGATCGAAGAGTAACCCGCGATGGACGACGACCGGGCGCATATGCGTCACGCGCTGGCGCTGGCGCGGCGCGGCCTCGGGCGCACCTGGCCCAACCCGGCGGTTGGCTGCGTCATCGTGCAGGACGGGCGGATCGTCGGGCGCGGCTGGACCCAGCCGGGCGGACGCCCCCATGCGGAGACGATGGCGCTGGCGCAGGCCGGCGCGGCCGCACGCGACGCCACCGCCTATGTCACGCTCGAACCCTGCGCGCATCACGGCAGGACGCCCCCCTGTGCGGATGCGCTGGTGGCGGCGGGCGTGGCGCGCGTGGTCGTGGCCCTCGGCGACCCGGATCCGCGCGTCGACGGGCAGGGCATCGCGCGGCTGCGCGCCGCCGGCATCGCCGTGGACACCGGGATCTGCGCCGCGGAGGCCCGCGAAGCGCAGGAGGGTTTCCTGCGCCGCGTGACGCAAGGGCGCCCGATGCTCACGCTGAAGCTCGCCCTGTCCTGGGACGGGCGCATCGCGACGGCGACGGGGGAGAGCCAGTGGATCACCGGCCCGGAGGCACGGCGGCGTGTGCATGCGATGCGCGCCGATCACGATGCCGTCCTCATCGGCGCGGGCACCGCGCGGGCGGATGATCCGGGCCTCACCGTGCGCGGCCTTGGCATCGCGCATCAGCCGGTGCGCGTGGTGATGTCGCGCCGCCTCGACCTGCCGCGCGACGGACAGCTCGCGCGCAGCGCGCGGGAGGTGCCGCTCTGGCTCCTGCACGGGCCCAGCGTGGCGGCGGACCTGCGGGAGGCGTGGCGCGATCTCGGCGCGGAGCTGATCGAGGCGCCGGTGATCTGCGGACAGCTCGACCCGGCCGCCAGCCTCGCGGCGCTCGGCGCGCGCGGGCTGACGCGGGTGTTCTGCGAGGGGGGCGGGACGCTTGCCGCGTCGCTCCTCGGGGCGGGGCTGGCCGACCGGGTGGCGCTGTTCACTGCCGGGCTCGCGATCGGCGCGGAAGGGATGCCGGGGCTCGGCGCGCTCGGGCTCGACCGGCTTGCGCAGGCGCCGCGCTACAGCCTTGCGCGGATCGAACGGCTCGGGCCGGATGTGCTCACCCTCTGGCGCTCCGCCTCATCCGGCGAGGCCGAGCCACCGCGCCCGTAGCTGCCTGAGCCGGGCGAGCAGGACCTGCGCCGCCCGGCTGCGCCCGTCCGGCGCCTCTGCCAAGTGTTCGATTGCCTCCTCGGGCGACAGAGGCGCGCCGCTGCGGGGATGGAAATAGCGCGGGTAGTCGATCAGCGTCGCATGGGCGAGCGCGGCGAGGCTCACCCGCCGGCTCCGCCGCGCCGGCACCGGGCCGAGATCGGTCGTCAGGCCCCAGCCGGCATAGAAGGGCGCGCCGGTGCAGGTGACGGGCCGTCCGCGCAGCAGCGCCTCGAACCCGATCAGTGAGGTCATCGTCCACAGCTCGTCGCAGGCCGCGATGAGGGCGAGCGGATCGGCATCCCGCGCCACCACATCGGCGATCCGCGCGGCATCGGGCAGGTGGCCGCGGCGCAATCCGGCCTCCACGTCCGGATGCGGCTTGTAGACGATCACAGCCCCCGGATGCGCCCGCCGCGCCGCGTCGAGAAGCGCGCGGTTGGTTGCCGGCGTCCCCGCGCCGAGCCGGATCGAGGCGTCGTCCTCCACCTGGCCCGCGACAAGGATCCGGTGGCCGGGGGGAAGCTCCGGCAGGCCGCGGCCGACATTGTATTTCGACAGGTCGAGCGCGGTGAGCCGCGACAGCAGGGCCTCGATCCGCCGCGCGGCGTGCTGTGGCAGGTCGGCGCGCGCGGCGATCAGCGCCTCGAGCCGGGAGGGCCGGGTCGGGTCGAAATAGATCCCGAGGTCGTCGAAGACGAGAGACACCGGCCGCACCAGCGCCGCGCCGAGCCCGCGCGAGCGCAGGAAGCCGTCCTCGATCCGCAGATCGGCCTCTGGCTGTGCGGCGCCCCAGGCGAGGTGGCGGCGTCCTGCCCCGCGGGCCCGTGCGATCCCCTCCGCGTCGTCGCGGAAGCTGAGCCCGCCCGCGCCGATATAGCGCCGCAGGAACCGGCGTTTCCACGGCAGGATCCCGGAGGCGACATATCCCGCCGCGTCCTCGCGCCGCGCCCGCGCCCGTGCCTCGAGCCGGGCGAGAAGGCTTTCGAGCGTGCAGGATCGCCCCCCTGCCTGCCAGTCCAGCGCCTCGAGCGCGACGGCGGCGAAGAGTTGCGCGCGGGTGAAGGCGGGCCGCGGCGCGGGTGGGGGAACCTCGTCCCCGGTCAGCCCGAGCCCGTGATACCACGGCATGCCGAAGACGCGGGGGCGGTGACCGGCGAGGATGGCATCGAACCCGTAGCCCGCGCCATGGGTATAGACCGCGGTGGCGCGTTCGAGCGCGGGATAGAGCGCGGTGCCCGGCGGCAGGCGGGTCAGGCGCGGATCGTCCTCGGTCCCGAAATAGCCGTCCGCACAGCCGAGGACCGCGACGCGGGCGTTCAGCGTCTCGGTCTGGGCGAAGACGAGCATTTCCCGCATTGCCTCCTCGGAGGGGGCGTCGGGGCGGCGGCGCGTTTCGTCGAGGACGAGCACATAGGGAAATTCGGGGAGCGGACTGCGGTGTTCCGCCGGATCCGGACCCTCCGCCTGGAGCGCCGCCCACCAGTCCATCGCGTCGCGGGCGCGGACGAGTTGCGCACTGTCGTCGAGCGGCCCGGCTGCGAGCACCTCGTGCAGCCCGCGGCGGGGCAGGGCACCGAGGTCCGGCTCGGCCATCGCGCGTTCGATCAGCAGCGGCGGCGCGGAGAAAAGCCGCCCCCGCGCGGTGGCGGGGACGGCGGATGTCGCGCGGCGCGCGGGGGCGCCGGCCGGCGTCATTGGCCGGCGAGACTGTTGATCTGGTTCGCGGAGCCGGCGGTTCCGGTGATCGCGCTGAGCGTTTTCTGCCACTGGACGAACGGTGCCTCGGTCACATAGACCGTGTCGCCGTCGCGGATGAGGAAATCGCGGGCGAGGAACAGCCCGTTCGGCTGGGTCAGGTCGAGCACGTAGACCACACGTTGCGGTCCGATGAGATCCGTGCGGCCGAGGACGATCCTCGCGATCTGCTCGGGCTCGTTGCGGAAGACGAAGACGCCCTTCGGATCCGCCGAATTGGTCTGGAGCCCGCCGACCTGCGCGATCGCCTCGAGTGCGGAAAGGTCGCGGGTCTTGAACGGGATCACGCTCTGCGCCCCGGTCGCCCCGAGTGCGGTGTAGGACCGCGGGTCGGCCTCGACCAGCACCCGGTCGCCGTCCCGCAACGGAATGTCGAATTTCGGATTGCTGTAGAGATCGTTGAACCAGATCGTGCCGATCCGTCCGCCGCGCATCACCTTGACCTGCGCGACCTCGGGCTCGACCGAGGGACCGCCGGCGGCGGCAAGCATCGCGGTGAGGCGCCGGGTCGGGCGTTCGATCGGATAGACGCCCTGGGCGCCGATCTTGCCGCTGACGGTGACGGTCGCGCCGTTCCCGGCGGCGCGGGTGACCATGACCTGCGGGTCGGGCGTCTGGGCGTCGAGCTTTTCGGTGATGATGCGGCGTATGGCCTCGGGGCTGTTGCCCGCCGCCTTGATCCGGCCGGCATAGGGCACGAAGATGAAGCCGTCCCCGTCGACCTGGACCTCGGAGAGGGCGGTCGCATTCGCGCCCTGGCCGGCCAGCAGGCCGTCGTCGACGTTTTCCCAGATCGTGAGCGACAGGACGTCGCCGGGGCTGATCGTGTCGGAGCCCACGAGGCCCGCGTTGAGGAAGGTGGAGGAGAAGCCGAGTTCGCTGTTGATCGCGGTTGCGGTGTTGACGCGGTCGTTGACCGAGATGACGAAGGCGTCGCCCTCGTTGAGGACCGAACCGGAGAAGACCTCGCGCTTGTTCGGACCGGAGCGGGGCAGGCCGCAGGCGGACAGGCTCGCCAGCACGGCCACGAGCGCGACGGCGCGGGTGGTACGCGATGTCAGAAATGCCACGGATTGCTCTCCTCTGCCCCGGTAGATTTTTTATTGGGTCTAATCAGAAGATTATCGGCACGCGAGTCAAAAATCCACGAAACTGTGAATGGCCGGCGCAGGGTGGCGGGCGGTGTTGCCGCAAGGACGCGCCGGGAGCAGGGGCTGTGGTCGCGGCCCGTTCGCCCGCAGGATATGGTGGGAGGGGAGGCGGAATTTCGCGGCTGTCCCGCCCGGATTTCGCCTCATTTCCTCCGGGTTTCGTCCGGCACGGGGCCGTCGGGGCCTCTTCATCGCCTGAGGCGCAGGGGCTGGCGCGGCTGGGCGGTGCCGTGCAGAAGTGCGGTGTCCGGCGCCTCCGGCGCGAGCATCAGGTCGACCACGACGCGCATGAGCTGCCGCCGCCCGCGTTTCGAATAGAACCCGCCGGGGATCTGCGAGCTTTCAAGAAGGAATTGCCGGTAGTCGCGATAGGCGCGCCGGTCCGGGCGGACCGGCCGGGAGAAGAATTCGTCGAGCGGCTGGTGGGACACGAATTCCGGCTTGTCGTAGACCGCGCGTCCGAAGACCTTGAGCGGGAGGCCGAGGGCGAGCACCTGCTGGCCCGCGGTGGAGTTGACGGTCACGGCCGAGCGCGCCATGTGCAGCAGCCGTTTCAGCTTTCCGCCGCGCACGTAATGCACCCGGTCGGGGACGCCGTGTTCGGCGGCGATGCGGCGCACCTCCTGGGTGAGGTTGCGCCGGTCGTTCTCGAGAGGATGCGCCTTGAACACGAGATGGTGGTGGGCGGGGGCGCCGCTTGCGAAACCCGCGATCACGTCGGCGATGAATTCGGGCATCGTCGTATAGGGCGAATGCACCTGAAAGCTCGTGTCGTGTTCGAGCTGGAGCAGGGCGATATGAAAGGGAAAGCCGCTCGCGAGGATCCGGCGCGTATGCCATTCGCGCGACAGGTGGTGCCGCGGCATGAGCACCAGTCGCTTGAAATACAGCAGGAATTCCTTTGAGACGGGCAGCTCGCGATGGCCCTTGTAATGCCGGAAGGCACCATTGCGGAACATGACGAACCAGTGATAGAGCGCGCCGTAGAAGATGTGCTGGCGCATCTCGCCCCATTGCGGAGGCGGTTCGATGGGGTCGAGGTCGATCTTCTCGAGAGCGGTGCGCATGTCCTGCACGCTCAGGTGCATCAGCATCGAATTGCCGTTCGAGCCGTCGCGTTCATATGTGACCCAGTAGGGGCGGATATATCCTTCCTCGAAGACGTGCACGGTCAGGCCGAGCGCGCGGGCCCGGTCGGTGGCGAGCGCATGGACGGGCCGGGTATCGCCGTAGAGCACGATGTCGGTCACGCCCTTCTCGCGCACGAGCGCCTCGAACCGGTCCGGCCAGTCCTCCGCCTGCCCGGTATAGGGCAGGAAGCTGCCGGGGGAGAACCAGAAGGCGCGGTCGCCGGCGTTGAAGCCGACGCGCCACACCTCCGACCCGGTCCGGCGCAGCATGCGTCCGAGGCTCCAGAAGAACGGCCCGTGCGGGCCCTGGAGCATCAGGAACACCTTCCTGCCGGGGGTCGTGTCGGAGGTTTCGGTCTGCATGGGGATGTCTTGGCGTAAAATGGTTAAAAAATCTTCGCGAATATTCGGCTAGGAGAAAAATCCGGCGGTTTTGTGGCCACGGCTCCGCAGTCGCGCCGCGGTTGTATCCGCTCCGGGACCGGGTGCGATGCGCGAAAAACTTCGCGGCGGGCGGGGCCGCGCCGCTTGCAGCCGCGGCACGCCGGGGCTACCACTGGGATCACGGACGAACGGAGCCAAGGCGGAGGCGGGATGTTTACGGGGATCGTGACCGATATCGGCGAGGTGCTGGAGCTTGAGAAGCGCGGCGATCTGCGGGCGCGGATCGGCTGCACCTATGACGTCGCGACGATCGAGATCGGCGCGTCCATCGCCTGCGACGGCGTCTGCCTGACGGTGGTCGCGCTGGGGCGGGAGCCGCGCAACTGGTTCGACGTGGAGATTTCGGCGGAGACCGTCTCGAAATCGGGCATCGGCGGCTGGGAGGTCGGCACCCGGATCAACCTCGAGCGCGCGCTGAAGCTCGGGGACGAACTCGGCGGGCATATCGTCTCCGGCCATGTCGACGGGGTGGCGCGGATCACCGCGATGCAGGACGAGGGCGACAGCACCCGGATGACCTTCGACGTGCCGGAGGCGCTTGCGAAATTCATCGCGCCGAAGGGCTCCGTGGCACTCAACGGCACCTCGCTCACGGTGAACGAGGTCGAGGGCCGCAGCTTCGGGGTCAACGTCATCCCGCACACGCAGGAGGTCACGACCTGGGGCGGTGCGAAGGTGGGCGACGCGGTCAATCTCGAGATCGACACGCTCGCGCGCTATGTGGCGCGGCTTCAGGAATGGCAGGCATGAGCGGGATCGGCCACAACGGCGGCCCCGCGCTCGATGCCGGGGTGAGCTACCGGCGCTTCCTGTGGAAGAAGGCGCGGCACGGGCTGATGGGGGAGACGCTGTCCGTCGAGGTGATCCGCATGCGCGTGCGCCGCGCCGCGGAGCTCGGCCTGCCCTACCGCTCCTATGCCTCGATCCGCGCCTCCACGGGGCGCGACGTCATCGGCTTCCTGTTCTCCACGAACGCGCTGCGGATCGTGCGCGCGGGCGACCGGATGCCGGCGGCCTGCGCCGACCGGCTCGCCGCGCTCGGCGCGGCGCGGGTGGCGGCGGTGCATCATCCGCTCGCGCCGGGGGAGATTGCCGCACTCGCGGGGATCGACCGGGCCGGGCGCGCGCCGCGGCCTTTCGCTTCCTGGCCCGACCAGCGCGCGGCGCTCGCCGGGCTGCTGGGGCGGGAGTTGCCGCGCGACGGCATCGTGCTGGTCGCGGACGCCCCGTTCGAACGGGAATGGTGCGAGGTCGGAAAGCTCGCCGGCGCGCTGACGGCGGAGGGATTTTTCGGCCTCTGAGCGCGCATCGGCGCGTGTGCGCTGTGCGTCCAAGTGGCTGGCTTTCCCGCAAGCAAAGCTGTATCGGAGGGCGGAAGATGGACATGAGGCCCGCCGAGACGACCATGACTGAGACGAACGACAGCTACGAAGCCGCGATCTCCCCCATCGAGGAGATCATCGAGGATGCCCGCAACGGGCGGATGTTCATCCTCGTCGATCACGAGGACCGCGAGAACGAGGGCGATCTCGTCATTCCGGCGCAGATGGCCACGCCGGAGGCGATCAACTTCATGGCGACCCACGGGCGCGGGCTCATCTGCCTGACGCTCACCGGCGAGCGGATCGACGCGCTCGGCCTGCCGCTGATGGCGTCGAACAATTCCTCGCGTCACGAAACCGCCTTCACCGTCTCGATCGAGGCGCGGGAGGGCGTGTCCACCGGCATTTCCGCCCATGATCGCGCGCGCACCGTCGCCGTGGCGATCGACCCCAGCAAGACCGGGGCCGACATCGCGACGCCCGGCCATATCTTCCCGCTGCGCGCCCGCGAGGGCGGGGTGCTGGTGCGGGCGGGGCATACCGAGGCCGGGGTCGACGTGGCGCGGCTCGCGGGGCTTCTGCCCTCCTCGGTGATCTGCGAGATCATGAACGAGGACGGCACCATGTCGCGCCTTCCCGATCTCGTGGCCTTCGCGCAGAAGCACGGGCTGAAGATCGGCACGATCTCCGACCTGATCGCCTATCGCCGCCGCCACGACAACCTCGTGGTCAGGACCGCCGAGCGCGACGTGACCTCGGCCTTCGGCGGCGACTGGCACATGCAGGTCTTCACCGACGTGCTGAAGGGGGCCGAGCATATCGTGCTGACGAAGGGCAACGTGGCGACGCCCGAGCCGGTGCTCGTGCGGATGCACGCGATCAACCCGCTCGAGGACGTGCTGGGCATTGGCCGCACCTCGCGCGAGATCGAGGGCGCGATGGAACTCATCGCCGAAGAGGGTCGCGGCGTGATCGTGCTGCTGCGCGACACGGAGATGAAGCTGCTCGACGAGGGCAGCGAAGTGCCCCATACCCTGCGGCAATACGGGCTCGGGGCGCAGATCCTCGCGGTGCTCGGCCTGCACGAGTTGATCCTGCTCACCGATCATCCGCAGCCGAAGATCGTGGGGCTGGAGGCCTACGGGCTCAACATTTTCGACACGCGCAAGATCAAGGGAGCCTGACATGGCCGCCAATGAACAGCATTACACGCTCGCCCTGCCGGACTTCGACCGGCCGGTGAAGCTCCTGATCGTCGTCGCGCCCTATTACAAGGATATCGCCGACGAGCTCGTCGCGGGGGCGAAGGCGACGGTGGAGGCGGTCGGCGGCACCTGGGATCTCGTCGAGGTTCCGGGCGCGCTCGAGGTGCCGACGGCGATTTCCATCGCGGACAAGATGTCGAATTTCGACGGGTACGTGGCGCTGGGCTGCGTCATCCGGGGCGAAACCACCCATTACGAGACCGTGTGCAACGACAGCTCGCGCGCGCTCGCGCTCATGGGGCTCCAGGGGCTGTGCATCGGCAATGGGATCCTGACCGTGGAGAACCGCGAGCAGGCTGTCGTGCGCGCCGAGGCGAAGGGACAGAACAAGGGCGGCGGCGCGGCCGCTGCGGCCTTGCATCTCGTCGCGCTTTCGCGCAAATGGGCGAACCCGGAGAAGAACGTGGGATTCCATTCCGACGCGATCCGCCTCGCGGGGACGCCCGAAGGACGCGACAAAGCATGACTGATGAAGACGCCGGCGGCAACGCCCATCTGAAACCGCCCTCCAAGCGCGAGATGCGATCCGCCGCCCGGCTCTATGCCGTGCAGGCGCTCTATCAGATGGAAGCCGCCGACATGACGGTCGACAAGGTGCGCCGCCAGTTCTACGACCATTTCTTCGGTCTGGTGACCGAGGAGGAGGGCGAGTTCATCGACGGGGACAGCGACCTGTTCCACGAGATCACCGAGATCGCGGTGAACGACCAGGCAAAGATCGACCAGATGACGAACCGTGCCCTGGTGGCGAAATGGCCGATCGCGCGGATCGATTCGACCCTGCGCGCGCTGTTCCGTGCCGCCGGGGCCGAGCTCGTTTCCGACCGCACGCCGCCGAAAGTCGTGATCAGCGAATTCGTGGATGTGGCGAAGGCGTTCTATCCCGAGGGGCGCGAGCCGAAATTCGTCAATGCCGTGCTCGATCACATGGCGCGGGAGGCCCGGCCGGAGGCATTCTGACGCAGGGGCCGGGGGCCGTTGCGGAGGCGGCGCCGCTGGAAACCGGCCGGAAACATGCTATCTTCGAGACATGTTTCCCGCAACCGGTGCGCTGCCATGCCGAAACTCGTCAAACTCTACATCACCCAGGTGTTCATCGGATTCGGAGTCGCCGCCGCCTTCGTGGCGGGGCTTCTGTATTTCAACGTGGTGAACATGTGGCATCTCGTGAGCCATTCCGACATCGGCTGGCTCGCCGTTCTTATCCTCTGGTTCGCCAACGGGATCGTGTTTTCCGGCGTGCAGTTCGGGATCACGGTCATGCGCATGGCCGAGGCCGAGGGGGGCGATACCGGCGGCAAGCGCGACGATCTGCCCGTGGGTCTTCTGGAGCCGGTCCGGGTGGAGCAGGGCGAGCGCCGCTGACCGCCCGGCTGCACCCGCTGCACCCATAGGCCGATATGAAAAGCGCGCCCCCGGAGACAGGGGCGCGCTTTTTCGATCATGGGTAAGGCGGCGGGGGACCACAGCATCCGTAGCGACGCGTTGCTCCCGATGCCTGATAAATCAGGTGGGCGCCGGGTAACCGGACCAGGGCCCGGACAGAGCCAGCTCCCATTCGGTTGCGTAAGGCCTCCGGAGACGTGCGCCCGTGTGTACGAGAAGAGCAGATCCCGCCTGAGACCGGAGATAATATGCTGGCGGCCCGCGGACAAGGGGGCAGGGCGAAACAAACTCTTGAACTTCGTTTCCGTTTTGTTCACCTTGTCGCCATGTCCCCGACTCCCGATCCCTTTCACGCCACCGCGCAGCCCGGCCAGTTGCTTGCCCGCGGCGTCTGCCGTCATCTGCGGGAGCTCGACTTCGTCTGCGTCGAGGAACTCGTGCCGGCGCGCGGGCTGCGCGTCGACGTGATGGCGCTCGGCCCGAAGGGAGAGATCTGGATCGTCGAATGCAAGTCGAGCCGGGCGGATTTCATGGCCGACGGCAAGTGGCAGAACTATCTCGGCTTCTGCGACCGCTATTTCTGGGCGGTGGATCAGGCCTTTCCGCTGGAGCTCCTGCCCGAGGAGACGGGTCTCATCCTTGCCGACAGCTATGGTGCCGAAATTCTCCGCATCCCGGAGGAGGACAAGCTCGCGCCGGCGCGGCGCAAGGTCATGCACATGAAATTCGCCCGCCATGCCGCGAGCCGCCTTCAGGCCTGGCGCGATCCGGGCGTGGCGGCGCTGTTCGGCGGCGAGGGCTGAGCCCTACCTGGCCTTGCGGGCCTGTTTTGCGGCGGCGAGGATCTCCTCGGCGATTTCCTCGGCCTCTTCGGGTTCGAAATCCATCGGGATCTCGACCCCGCCGGCCTCGATGAAGATCCGCACCATCCCGAGCGTGGTCGGGCCGATTTGCAGATTGGCTTCGATGTCTTTTTCCGAATTGATGCCCATGGGACTGGTCTCCGTCATGATCGCGAAGGGGCATACGCCGAGAAGGGCAGCCGGCGCAAGGGGCGCGGGTTTTTCCGCCGCTTTTCGCGATCTGCCTCTTGCATTCACCGGCCGGGGGCAGTAAATCCGCGGCCAGTGCCGCCTTAGCTCAGTTGGTTAGAGCGCTGGATTGTGGATCCAGAGGTCCCCCGTTCAAGCCGGGGAGGCGGTACCACCTCCCCCCCTTTCCCCGTGCCCGTCTCATGCGGTTCCGCCGTGACCGTCCGTGGCCATCGTCGCACGCGCGGTCCGAGCGTCCCCTGACACGACCTCCCGCCGGTCCCGGAGCTTCGGAGCGGCGTTGCATGTTCCGGAATTTTCATTGAATTTCCGTCTGGTGTTCGTCCGGCAGCGGGGTGGGGCGGGACCATGTGTCGCAGAAGGGTGCGACAAAATGTAGCAAGATGGGCGATGCCGCGCTACAGTCTTCCTCAGGGAGGACACAGAATGCAGCTTTTCATCATCGGCCTCGTGTACGGACTTCTGGTCGCCTCGCCGGCCATATTCCTCGCCTTCGTCCTGTCGGACCTGCGCGACCCCGGTCGCGCCGCCGGCATGGAACGCCGGGCGGCATGACCGGTCGCGCGCCTTCGGGAGGAGGGCGCGCAAAAAAAACGCCCCGCGATCTGCGGGGCGTTTTCCTTTGATCCGGATCGGGGGCTGGCTTACGCGGCCTTCCGGTCGTGGCGGCCTTCCTGCACCTCCTCGACGATCTTCTTGCAGAACGCCTCGAGGTCGCCGGGATTGCGGCTGGTGACGATGCCGTTGTCGGACACGACCTCCACATCCTTCCAGTTGCCGCCGGCGTTCTGCACATCGGTCGAGATCGACTTGTAGGACGTCACCTCGCGCCCGGACACGAGCCCGGCCTCGATCAGCAGCCAGGGCGCGTGGCAGATCGCGGCAATCACCTTCCCGGCGTTGTTGAACTCCTTGATGAGGGCGATCGCCTCCGGCTCCACGCGCAGCAGGTCGGGGTTGATCTGGCCGCCGGGCAGCACGAGCGCGTCGTAATCGGTGACACGCACATCGTCGAGCGCCTTGTCGACGTCGACCTCCTGGCCCCAGTCCGTCTTGTCCCAGCCCTTGATCTTCTGCCCGTCGAGCGAGGCGACATCGACGGTCGCCCCCGCCTCGCGCAGCTTGTCGCGGGGCACTTCGAGTTCGGCCTGTTCGAAGCCGTTGGTGGCGAGAATGAGAATCTTCGCCTCGGTGATCTTCGGCATTATGTCCTCCATCACGTCTTTCGGTCCTGGCGCGGGTCCATCCCGTGCCTTCGGGGACATAACAGGCGGCCGGGCAAGTCGTTCCGGCCTCACGGCGGATGTGATGGGATCCCGGCTATTCGATGCCGATCCGCTGGCGCAGCGCGCCGGTCTCGGGATCGAAGATCAGGATTTCCCGCCCGGCGACGACGGCGATCCAGTCGGCGCCGCGGGTGAAGGCCTCGGGCCTCACGCCCTCGGGCAGGTCGAGGCGGTCGGGAAGATCGAAGGAGACGGGGGAGCCGAGGGACGGGAAACGGGTGACAAGCAGTCCGATCAGCACTAGAAACCCGGCAATCATCACCACCAGGAGCCCGGTGACGAGCCGGCGCAGGAGCGTCAGCCGCGCCGCGTCTCTCGGGTCCATTTCGCCCGCCTCGTTCGCCTTCGGATCGCTCATGCCCAAAACCACCCTGTCCTTCACCATCGCGGAAGACCCGCCCAAACGTCTTGATAAGGCGATCGCCCGCGATGTGCCAGAAGAAGCCACGCTCTCGCGCTCGCGTCTCGCAAAGCTGCTGGCGGAGGGTGCGGTCGCGGTGAACGGCGCGGTGGTCATGGATCAGAGCGCCAGGGTGGCCGAAGGCGACCGGATCGAGATCGCGGTGGAGGAGGCGGTCGAGACGGCGCTCCGGCCGGAGGAGATCCCGCTCGACGTGGTCCATGAGGACGACGATCTCATCGTGGTGGACAAGCCCGTGGGCATGGTCGTCCACCCGGCGCCGGGCGCGCCGACGGGAACGCTCGTCAACGCGCTGATGGCGCATTGCGGCGGCAGCCTGTCGGGGATCGGCGGCGAGCGGCGGCCGGGCATCGTGCACCGGATCGACAAGGATACCTCCGGCCTCCTTGTGGTCGCGAAAAGCGATCAGGCGCATCAGGGGCTGGCGAAACAGTTCGAAAGGCACACGGTCGAGCGCCGCTATCTCGCGCTCGTCTACGGCGGTCCCGACGCGATGGATCCGCGCCTGCGGGGCGTGAAGGGCGTCGGGTTCGAGGGCTCCAACATCCTGAGGATCCAGACCTTCCTCGGACGCCACAAGACGGACCGGCAGCGGCAGGCCGTCTCCTTCACCGAGGGGCGGCATGCGGTGACGCGCACGCGGGTGCTCGAGCTTTTCGGCCATCCGCCGCAGCTTGCGCTCGTGGAATGCTGGCTCGAGACCGGCCGCACCCACCAGATCCGCGTGCACATGGCCCATGCCGGCCATGGCCTCGTGGGCGACCAGACCTATGGCGGCCGGCGCAAGCTCAGCCAGAAGGCCCTGTCCGAAGAGGTGCGGGCAGCGGTGGCGGCCTTTCCCCGCCAGGCGCTGCACGCGGCCGTCCTCGGCTTTGTCCATCCGGTGACGGGGGACCGGATGCGCTTCGAGGCGCCGCTTCCTGCGGATATGCAGGACCTGCTCGATCGTCTTCGGTGATGCGCAGGGGCATGTTCCCACGCGCACATAAGTTTGATTTTACCGCACCATGTGTGCGTGATATGGATGTTGAAACAACCGGCACATTGCCGTGAGGGGAACGAAACCGCGTGGAACGACGACAGGGTTTCGTTCATTCTTCGTTCAAGACTTGACGATAGGAAAACGCGTGTCGCGGCCCTTGAAATCGCCTGTTAGCGGTCCCAAATGGATGTTAACACCCGTTACATCCGGAAGAGAGAGCGCCGCTGCAACAGGACGGGCCGTACATGTGGGAGAGTGAAGGACATGAGCAACTATGCAAATCTGCCGGCTCCGTCCCCCGAACAGGGGCTGAACCGGTATCTTCAGGAAATCCGGAAATTCCCGATGCTGGAACCGGAAGAGGAATACATGCTCGCGAAACGCTGGGTCGACCATGAGGACGCCTCCGCCGCGCACAAGCTCGTCACCTCGCACCTGCGCCTGGCGGCGAAGATCGCCATGGGCTATCGCGGCTACGGCCTGCCTCAGGCGGAGGTGATTTCCGAAGCCAATGTGGGGCTGATGCAGGCGGTGAAGCGATTCGACCCGGAAAAGGGATTCCGCCTCGCGACCTATGCGATGTGGTGGATCCGGGCGAGCATCCAGGAATATATCCTGCGTTCGTGGAGCCTCGTGAAACTCGGCACCACCTCGGCACAGAAGAAGCTGTTCTTCAACCTGCGCAAGGCGAAGGCCCGCATCGGCGCGCTGGAGGAAGGCGACCTGCATCCCGACAACGTGAAGCAGATCGCCCATGACCTCGGCGTGACGGAGGATGAGGTCGTGTCGATGAACCGGCGCATGTCCGGCTCCGACGCCTCGCTCAACGCCACCGTCGGCAATGACGAGGAAGGATCGGCCCAGTGGCAGGACTGGCTCGAGGACGAGAATGCCAACCAGGCCGCCGAATACGAGGCGCGCGATGAGCTCGAAAGCCGCCGCGAGCTGCTGGTGCAGGCGATGGACGTGCTCAACGACCGCGAGAAGGACATCCTGCTGCAACGCCGTCTGAAGGATCAGCCGGTGACGCTCGAGGAATTGTCGAGCCAGTATCAGGTGTCGCGCGAACGCATCCGCCAGATCGAGGTGCGCGCCTTCGAGAAGCTGCAAAAGCGGATGCAGGACCTCGCGGCCGAGGCCGGCATGCTCGAAGAGGTGTGACCCGCACTCAGGCGGAGGGATGAAACCGGACGGATGAAAGGGGTGCAGCGCACCCCTTTTTCTTTGCGCCGGGACTTGTCATGCTCCGCCGGACGGACAGGGACAGGAGGCAGAGATGACGCAACCGCTACGCTTCGGCATTCTGGGCGCCGCGAATTTCGCGCGCGAGCACATGGCGCGGGCGATCCATGAGGCAGAAGGGGCGGAACTCGTCGCGCTCGCCACCACCGCGCCGGAAAAGGCCGCGCCGTTTCTGGCCTTTGCCCCGCGGCTCGAGATCGAGCCGGGATATGACGCGCTGCTCGCCCGGCCCGATATCGACGCGGTCTACATCCCGCTGCCCAATCACATGCATGTGGACTGGAGCCTCAGGGCGCTCGAGGCGGGCAAGCATGTGCTCTGCGAGAAGCCGATCGCGATGAGGGCGGCGGACATCGACCGGCTGATCGCGAAACGCGACGAGACCGGGCTGCTCTGTGCCGAGGCCTTCATGATCGTGCATCATCCGCAATGGCAGCGCGCCCGTGCCCTGATCGCCGCGGGCGAGATCGGGCGGCTCCTGCATGTCGACGTGGCCTTCTCCTTCAACAATCCCGACCCGGACAACATCCGCAACAAGGCCGCGCTCGGCGGCGGGGTGCTGGGCGACATCGGCGTCTATGCCTTCGGCTGCGCCCGGTTCGCGACGGGCGAGGAGCCGGAGGAGATCACCTCCACCCGGATCGTCTATGCCAATGACGTGGACGTGACCGCCGAAGTGACCGCGCGCTTCCCCTCCTTTGCCTATCACGGCTATGTCTCGATGCGGATGGCGCCCTATCAGCAGGCGCGGTTCCACGGTGAGCGCGGTGTCATCACCCTGCGCACGCCCTTCAACGCCGGCGTCTACGGGCTGGCCGCGATGGAGCTGCGCGCGGCCTCGGGCCGCATCCGGCGCAAGGAATTTCCGACGGTGCGTCAATACGTTCTTCAGGTCGAGGCCTTCGTGCGCAGCGCGACCGAAGGTGCGGCCTATCCCTGGACGCTCGAGGAAGCGCAGGGCACGCAGGCGATGATCGACAGGGTGCTTGAGGCAGATCAAGGAAAATAGGTCCGAATCGGACTAAATTTTGATATGTTGGAACGGCGAGGAAAGGAGGTTCCGGGGAAGACGATCCCGAAAAGCCTGCCGATCCGACGCGGAGGAGCCGCCCGCGATCCCGCGACCGCGCCCCGTGGAGGGAGGAACGGTCAACGGAGACGGAGCGACCCGCCAGGTGCCGCCGGTTGTGGCGACGCGCTCTGGATGAAGCGAGACGGAGGAGCATGTGCCCCCTCGCTCAAAGAGCAGACATCTGACGGGATGGCCGGATGCGGAACGGCCCTCGGGAGGTAAATCTGGAAGGGCGCCCCTGATCGGGCGCCCTGTTTGCGTGGCGGCCGGCGTCACTCCGGCAGAAGTTCGGACAGCACGCGGACCATGTTGCCGCCCATGACCGCGGCGATGTCGTCGTCGCTCAGCCCCTCGTCGATCAGCGCCTGCGTGAGCGCGGCCAATTCGGAGCTGTCCATGTGGACCTCGACCGAGCCGTCGTAATCGGACCCGAGGGAGACGTGATCGACTCCCACGAGGTCGACGGCCGCGACGATGGTACGGGCGATGCCCGCCGGCGTCGCATCGCAGGTGACGTCCTCCCAGTAGCCGACCCCGATCACGCCGCCGGTCCCGGCGATTTCCCGCATCAGATCGTCCTCGAAATTCCGGTGCGCCTCGCAATGCGACCGGATGCCGGTATGGGACAGGATGACGGGCACATCGGTCATCGCGACCACGTCGTGCGCCATCTGCGGCGAGGCATGCGCAAGGTCGATTATCATGTGCCTCTCGACCATCTCCGCGACCACCTGCCGCCCGAAGTCGGTGAGCCCCGCGCCGCCCTCGCCATGGAGCGAGCCGCCGAGGGCATTGTCGAAGAAATGGGTGAGCCCCATGAGGCGGAAGCCCGCGTCGAAGATCCGGTCGAGATTGGCGATGTCGCCCTCGAGGATATGCCCGCCCTCGGAGCCGAGGAGCGCGCCGATGGTCCGCGCCCCCTCCGCGCGCGCCGCGAGAAGCGCATCGAGATCGGATTTCGTGCGGATCACCCGGACCACCTCCGGCGCCTCCTCGGCATAGCGTGTGAGCCGGTCCGCCATGTAGAGGCCGCGCTCGGTCAGGTCGAACCAGCTCTTCACCGGCCAGAGTTGGCCGATGGCGAGGGCGGTGATGTTGTCGCGCGTCTCGGCGGAGTTTTCCGCGTAATTCTGCCCGGCGGGGCTTTTCGTCACGGTGGTGAAGACCTGGATCGCCACATTGCCCTCCTGAAGGCGCGGGAAATCGACATGGCCACGATCGCCCCGCTCCAGAAGGTCGCGTTTCCACATCAGGCTGTCGGCATGCCAGTCGCCGATCACGAGGCGATCGTGGAGCCTTTGCGCCTCGGGCGAAATGGCATAGGGGGCATGGGCGACGTAACCGTTCTGCGCCTTTTCGACGATGCCGGGGGCGAAGGTGAAGAACAGCACCGCGCCGAGCACGATCAGGATGGCGATCCCGCCTGCGATCCGTTTGAGCATTGAAATTTCCTCCCTTTTCCCGCGAGCCTATCCGTCCCGTTGCCCCGCGCAAAGCGGGACCGCGCGTCACGTTCTCCTGCGGGGCGCTTCGCGCTAGACTGCAAGCTGCGCAGGAAGGGAATCACCCATGGCCAACCCGAACGAATTCGATCATGTGATGCCGGACCTCTCCGCCCCGCGCGAGGAGCGGGTGGAGGTGGTGCGCGAACCTCTCGGGATGCGCATCCTGTTCTCCGTCGTGATCTGGGTGATGATGAGCTTTGCCTCCACCGTCATCGGTGCGCTCGCGATCCTCCAGGGCATTATCCTGCTGACGGCGGGCCGGAAGCCCAACCCGCGCCTCGCCGGCTTCGGCACGGACATCGGGATCTGGTTCGCCAAGGCCACGCGCTACATCACCGCCGACAGCGAGGTGAAGCCCTGGCCCTGGACGGAGCTCGATTGAGCCATGGCGGGCGGCTGGGCCAGGGACGGTGCGGTGAGCGAGCAGATCGAGGCCTCGATCAGCGACGAGCTCGAGCGGATGAAATCACGCCGCGCGCCGGTCGGGGAAAGTTTCACCCATTGCGCGGAATGCGGGGAGGAGATCCCCGAGGCGCGGCGCCGCGCGGTGCCGGGGGTGAAGCTCTGCATCGACTGCCAGACGGGCCGGGACCGGGCCTACAGGCCGCGCGGCGGGATCAACCGGCGCGGCTCGAAGGACAGTCAACTCAAGTGATCAGCGAAGCGCGAGGCGCAGGATATGCTGCGGCCCGATCGCGCCGCCATGGTAGAGCGCGCCCGTATCGGTGAACCCGCCGTTGAGATAGGCCCTGCGCGCATGCGGATTGCGGCAATTCACCGTGAGATAGCACAGCGCCCGGTCGGGATAGGCGCGTGCGAGATAGCCGGCGAGCTGGCGGCAGGCGGCGGAGGCGATGCCGCGCCCCTGTGCCCGACGGTCGATCAGGAACATCCGCAGCCCGAGCGCGCCCGCCTCCGCGAACTCATGCGCCGTGGCATAGCCGCGGTCGATGGCGAAGAAGCCGACTGGGGTGCCGTCTTCCTCGATCACATGGCCGTCGCGATCGGGCGGGGCGTCGTCCATCGTCCGGGCCGGCAGGCCGCTGAACTGCGCCTGCTCCGGGGGCAGGGAAAACCCCGCGACACGGTCGAGCGCGTCGCGGGGCAGCGGTGAGATCGTGACGGTCACTGTTATTCCATCGCCTCGAGCTGGTCGATGAAGCCGGAGATCATCGAC
Organism: Celeribacter indicus; assembly: GCF_000819565.1. Taxonomy (NCBI): domain Bacteria; kingdom Pseudomonadati; phylum Pseudomonadota; class Alphaproteobacteria; order Rhodobacterales; family Roseobacteraceae; genus Celeribacter; species Celeribacter indicus. The sequence goes on along the minus strand of NZ_CP004393.1, from coordinate 3,360,427 downwards.
AGGCCCTTGTCCCAGAATTTCGGGTCGGAGGCGTCGAGGCCGAAGGGTTTCAGAAGCTCGGTGTGGTGTTTCGAACCGCCCGCGCGGAGCATGTCAAAATATTTCTCCTGAAAGCCCTCGGGCTGTTCCGTATAGGCCGCATAGAGCGCGTTCACCAGCCCGTCGCCGAAGGCATAGGCGTAGACGTAGAAGGGCGAGTGCACGAAATGCGGGATGTAGGACCAGTAGACCTCGTAGCCGTCCATGAAGTCGAAGGCCGGGCCGAGGCTTTCGCCCTGCACGCTCATCCAGATGCGGTTGATGTCCTCGGGCGTCAGCTCGCCGCCCTTGCGCGCCTCGTGGAGCTTGCATTCGAAATCGTAGAAGGCGATCTGGCGCACGACCGTGTTGATCATGTCCTCGACCTTGCCGGCGAGGAGCACCTTGCGTTCGGCATCCGTCGTCGCGGATTTCAGGAGCTTCTGGAAGGTCAGCATCTCCCCGAAGACGGAGGCGGTCTCGGCAAGCGTCAGTGGAGTGGAGGCCAGGAGCTCGCCCTGGTCGGCGGCGAGCACCTGGTGGACGCCGTGGCCGAGCTCATGGGCGAGCGTCATCACGTCGCGCTGCTTGCCGAGATAGTTGAGCATCACATAGGGATGGGCATCGGTCACGGTCGGATGGGCGAAGGCGCCGGGCGCCTTGCCGGGCTTCACCCCCGCGTCGATCCAGCCCTCGGTGAAGAAGGGCTGTGCGATCTCCGCCATCTTGGGATCGAAACCGGCATAGGCGTCGAGCACCGTTTCCCGCGCCTCGTCCCAGCCGACCACGCGGTTTTCCTCCATCGGAAGCGGCGCGTTGCGGTCCCAGACCTGCAACTTGTCGAGGCCGAGCCAGCCGCGTTTCAATTCGTAATAGCGGTGGCTGAGCTTCGGATAGGCGGCCACCACGGCGTCGCGCAGCGCCTGGACCACCTCGGGTTCGACATCGTTGGCGAGGTGGCGCCCGGTCTGCGGCGTCGGCATGCCGCGCCATTTGTCCTCGACCTGTCCCATCTTCGCCAGCGTGTTGTGCACGCGGGAGAAGATCTTGACATTGTCGCCGAGGACGCGGCCGATCTCCCGCGCCGCCGCCTCGCGCACGGAGCGGTCCTGCTCCATCATCAGTGTCGTGGTCGCCTCGATCCCGCGCGTCTCGCCGTTCACGGTGAATTTCAGGTCCGCGATGGTCTCGTCGAAGAGCTTGTTCCAGGCCGCGGCCCCCACGACCGACATGTCGTGCTCGTAGCGTTCGAGCTCGTCGGAGAGCTGGTAGGGCCGCATCTTGCGCATCCGCTCGAAGATCGGGCGATAGCGGGCAAGGCCCTCGTGGGTCAGCATCTCCTCGAGTTTCTCGTCGGGAATGCGGTTCACCTCGAGCGAGAAGAACACCAGCGGCGCGGTGTAGGTCGTGATCTTGTCCTGGATGTCGGAGTAGAATTTCGCCCGCCCGGCATCGACCGTGTTCTGGTAGTAGAGCAGCCCGGCGAAGGAGCCGAGGCGGCCGGCGACCTGGCTGATGCGTTCGTCGCGCAGGAGGCATTCGTACATGCCCGCGCCGTCGAGTTCCGCGAGCTTGCCTTCGTAATCCCGCGCGAAGGAGGCGCAGGCCTCCTCGAGCCAGTCGAGATCCCGCTTGACCTCCGGCGCGTCGGTCGCCGGATAGAGATCGGTCAGATCCCAGTCGGGAAGGTCTCCGAACTCCTGGCCGCCGCCGGTGGCCTTCGCGTCGAAAACCTTCTGTGGAAGCGTGAACCGCATCTCGTCTCTCCTCTGATCAGTCTCGTCCCAAGAGATAGGCGCTCGGGGGACGGGATGCAAAGGTCAGCGCGCCTGCGCGGCGAAAAAGGCGGCGAGGCGGTCGTAGAACAGCGCGCGCGTCTCCGGCCGCTCCATCGGGATCTCGTGCCGGGCGCCGGGGATCTCGATATAGTCGCAGGCGGGCCACAGGCTCGCGTAGGCCCTGACCGCCGCGGTGTCGATGATCTTCTCGTCGCCGCCGACGAAGCACAGCGCGGGCGTTTCCGGGTAGGGTTGCGTGCGGGACCAGTCGTTTTCCGCGACCGCCTCAATCACCCAATGGCTCGACGGGCCGCCGAGCGCGAGATCGGGCTGCGCGCGCACCTGCCGGGTCATGTAGTCGAACATCTCCCGGTCCGAGGTCAGCAGATTGTCCTCGAACCCGTGCCATTCCATATAGGTCGGCGCCCTGGTGCCGGGGGCGCGGCGGTTGTCGAGGCCGAGGAGTTTCAGCACCGGCGCAACGAAGCGCACCATCGCCTTTTGCAGTCCCGACAGCCCGATGCCCCACATCGGTGCGGAGAAGGCCGCGGCGGCAAAGGGCTTGCCCTCCATCAGCGCGCGCAGGCCGATCGCGCCGCCCATCGAATGACCGATGAGAAACCACGGTTTCGGCATGTCGCGCGCTTCCGCGAGCGCGATCACCGCATCGAGATCCTTCTGGTAATCGGGGAAATGCCCGACATGGCCGATGCTGCGATCCGTCAGGAGCCGGTCGGCGATGCCCTGTCCGCGCCAGTCGATCGCGAGGCTGGCAAAGCCGCGCGCCGCCAGATCGCGCGCCCCGCGGCCGTATTTCTCGATACATTCGGTCCGTCCCGGCAGGATGAAGACGGTGCCGCTGCACCGCTCCGCCCCGCCATGTTCGGTGCCGGCATGGGGCCAGAGGACGGCGCGGATGCGCAGCCCGTCCGCGGCGGTGAGCCAGAAGGCCTCCCGGCCCTCCGGTCCCTCCGCCAGGTCGGCGAAGTAAGGCGCGGTCTGCATCGTCAGGAGAGGGCGGATCCGAGCTGCATGGCGAGCCCCATGTCGCCGTCGACGGAGAGCTTGCCCTGCATGAAGGCCGCGGTCGGATTGACGTCGCCCTCGATCATGCCCTGGAAGGTGTCGACATCCGCGGTCAGCGTCACGTCGGCCTCCTCGTCGCCGGCGCGCGCGCCATCGGCGTCGAGCATGATCGCGCCTTCGCCCTCGATGACGAATTTCGCCACGCCGGCGTCGAAACCGCCCGCCATCTTCTCGTTCAGGGCTTCGACGGCCTTGGTCAGGACTTCGCTCATATCCGGTCTTCCTCCGTTGGGGTTCACGTCGGTCATATATAGGCGCGGTTTTGTGACTTTGCCCATCCCGCGTGAAAAGCTACACTCGGGGGTGTTATGAAATCATTGCGACAGTTTCTCAAACATGCCGTTGCGTCGGGCGCGTTTTTTGCGGCCGCAGGGGCGTTTGCGGCCGACCAGGCGCGGCTCGACCGGATGTTCGGCGAACTCGCCGGCGCCGGTCCGGTCGAGGCGGCGCAGCTCGAACAGGAGATCGCGCTCGAGATGGCGCGCTCCGGCTCCGATGCGATGGATCTGCTGCTCGACCGCGGGCGCGCGGCGTTGCAGCGGGGCGATGTCGACGGCGCCCTCGGGCATCTGACCGCGCTCGTCGATCATGCCCCCGACTTCACCGAGGGCTACAACGCCCGCGCCACCGCCTATTTCATGGCCGGCCTCTACGGACCGGCGGTGGACGATATCGGGGAGGTGCTGACCCGCGAGCCGCGGCATTTCGGGGCGCTGTCGGGGCTGGCGCTCATCCTCGAGGAGATCGGCGACGAGCCGATGGCGCTCGAGGCGCTCCTGAAGATCCGGGAGATCCACCCGCAGATGGCCGGGCTCGAGGCGCGGATCGACCGGCTCGAACTGGTCCTCCAGGGCACCACGCTCTAGAACGGTCCCGAGTCACAAGAAGAAAGCCGGTCTCATGCAAGGCGCGAGCGGGGCGGGCGGCCGGATCACGGCCGTGCTGGGCCCCACCAACACAGGCAAGACGCATTACGCTATCGACAGGATGCTGGCGCACCGCACCGGTGTCATCGGTCTGCCGCTCAGGCTCCTGGCGCGCGAAGTCTACGACCGGATCGTGGCCGCGCGCGGCCCCTCCGTCGTGGCGCTCGTCACCGGCGAGGAGCGGATCGTGCCGCCGCGGGCGCAATACTGGGTGTGCACGGTCGAGGCGATGCCCACCGGCATGGGCGCGGATTTCCTCGCGGTGGACGAGATCCAGCTTTGCGCCGATCCGGAGCGCGGCCATGTCTTCACCGACCGGCTCCTGCATGCGCGGGGGCTGCACGAGACGCTGTTCCTCGGCTCCGACACGATGCGCTCGGTCATCGCCGAGCTCGTGCCGAAGGCGCAGTTCATGCGCCGGGAGCGGTTCTCGCGCCTGACCTATTCCGGTTCGAAAAAGATAAGCCGCATGCCCGCCCGTGCCGCCATCGTCGGGTTTTCGGTCGACGATGTCTATGCCATCGCGGAATTGCTGCGCCGCCAGAAGGGCGGGGCGGCGGTGGTCATGGGCGCGCTCAGCCCGCGCACGCGCAACGCGCAGGTGGCGATGTACCAGAATGGCGATGTCGACTATCTCGTGGCCACGGACGCCATCGGCATGGGGCTCAATCTCGACGTGACCCATGTCGCCTTCTCCTCGCTCGTCAAGTTCGACGGCCGCCGCATGCGTCACCTCGCGCCCAACGAGCTGGCGCAGATCGCGGGCCGGGCGGGACGCTACCAGACCGACGGCACCTTCGGCGTGACGGGGGAGGCCGAGCCGCTCGACGCCGATGTGATCGAGGCGATCGAGGAGCATCGCTTCACGCCGCAGAAGAAACTCCAGTGGCGCAATTCCGCGCTCGAATTCGGATCGGTCGACGCGCTGATCGGCTCGCTGGAACGCGCGCCCGGCGATCCGGCGCTGGTGCGGGCGCGGGAGGCGGACGACCTGCTCGCGCTCAAGACGCTCGCGGATCTGAAATCCGTCCGGCCGCGCCTGCGCACCGGCCGCGACGTGCGCCTGCTGTGGGACGTCTGCCGCATCCCCGATTTCCGTTCGATCAGCCATAACGAGCACAGCACGCTGCTTGAACGGATTTTCGAGTTCCTGCACGAATATGGGCGGGTTCCCGACGATTGGCTCGCAGGGCAGATCAAACGCATTGACCGCACCGAGGGCAACATCGACACTCTCTCCAAGAGACTCGCCTACATCCGCACCTGGACCTATGTTGCCCAGAGGACGGGATGGGTCGATGACGAAAGTCATTGGCGCGACGCGACCCGCGCTGTAGAAGACCGACTGTCGGACGCGCTGCATGGCGCGCTGACGCAGAGATTTGTGGACCGGCGGACGAGTGTGCTCCTTCGGCGGCTCAAGCAGAAGGAGGGCCTGGTGGCCGACGTAAACGACAAGGGTGAAGTGACGGTCGAGGGCGAGTTCATCGGCCGTCTCGAAGGGTTCCGGTTCATACAGGACAAGGCAGCCCATGCCGACGAGGCGAAGACCCTCGCACAGGCCGCGATGACGGCGCTCGCGCCGGAGTTCAGCCTCCGGGCGGACCGCTTCTACAATGCCCCCGACACGGAGATGGATTTCACCGACCAGGGCGGGCTGATGTGGGGCGAGCACGCCGTGGGCAAGCTCGTGCCGGGCGACGAGGCCATGAGGCCGCGTGCGGTCGCCTTCGTCGACGAGGGTGCGGGCGCGGATGTGACGGAGAAGGTGCAGCGCCGGCTCCAGCACTTCATCGACCGGAAGGTCGCGACGCTCTTCGAGCCGCTGCTGGCGCTTGCGAAGGACGAGATGCTCCAGGGCATCGCGCGCGGCTTTGCCTTCCGCCTGTCGGAAACCTATGGCGTGATCCCGCGCGATACGGTCGCCCAGGAGGTGAAGGAGCTCGACCAGGACGCCCGCGGCGCGCTGCGCAAGCATGGCGTGCGCTTCGGCCAGTTCACGATCTTCATGCCCGCGCTGCTGAAACCGGCGCCGACCCGGCTGCGGCTTCTGCTCTGGGCGCTCAATGCGAAATTCGACGAATTCCCCGAGGCCCCGCCTCCGGGACTCGTGACGATCCCCGCCGTGGGCGGTGCGCCCGAGGGGTATTATCCGATGTCGGGCTACCGGCTCGCTGGCGAACGCGCGATCCGCATCGACATGCTCGAACGCCTTGCGGACCTGCTGCGCGCGCAGGACAGCCGCGGCGGGTTCGAGGCCAATCCCGACATGCTGTCGATCACCGGCATGACCCTCGAACAGTTCGCGGGCCTCATGGAAGGTCTCGGTTATCGCGCGGAAAAGGCCGAGCGGACGAAGGTGAAGGCGGTCGACCAGGTCGTTCCGACGGACGAGGGCGTGGCGCATGAGGATGTCGTTCCGCCCCTGGAGGAGGGCGCGGAGAACGCCGACCGCCCGGTGTTCGACGCGGGCACGCCCGAGGCCGTGGAGCCGGGCGCGGTCACCGGCGAAGCGGCGGAGCCCGCTGCCGCCGACGCGGTCCCCGCAGCCGAGACCTATCCCGACGAGGACATCGCGCCGATCGCGGAAACCGCGCCGGCCGAGGGCGATCCCGATGCGGACATCATTCCCGATGTCTCGTCCGAGGAGGTGCCGACGGGCACGTCGCCCGATGCGCCGCTCGCCGGGGCGGAGATCGAGACCTTCTACACCTTCACATGGGGCGGAAACCGGGGCGGCCATCGTGGCGGCAACCGCCGGTCCCATGGCGGCGGCGACCGCCCGCAGGGCAAGAAGGGCGGCGGCAAGCCGAAGGGCAAGGGGCCGCGCCGCGACAACGGCGGCACCGGCAAGGGCGGCACTGGCCCGAAGACCTTCTCTGCCCGTCCGCCGCGCAAGGAGAAGGCCATCGACCCGGACAATCCCTTCGCCGCGGCGCTGATGGGGCTTAAGGACAAGAGCTGATTGGAACAGCGGGAAACCATCCGTCTCGACAAGTGGCTGTGGTATGCCCGCTTCTTCAAGACGCGGGGACTGGCGACGAAGCTGGTCTCCGCCGGCCATGTCCGCGTCAACTCTGCGAAGGTGTCAAAGCCCGCGACCGCCATCGGGGCAGGGGATGTGCTCACCTTTCCGCAGGCCAGCCGCATCCGCGTGGTGCGCCTTCTGGCCTGTGGCACGCGCCGGGGTCCGGCGCCCGAGGCGCAGGCGCTCTATGAGGATCTCAGCCCGCCGCCCGTCCGCCGGGACGAGGTTCCCCCCGCGCCGCGATACGAGGGAAAAGGTCGTCCGACAAAGAAAGATCGCCGCACCTCTCTCCTTTCCCGCGGGGATCCGCTTGAATGATCGCGCGACTGACGCTAGCTAGGGCGCGGTAAAGCGAATTTGGATGAACCGGCATGACCTACGTCGTTATCGAGAACTGCATCGCCTGCAAATACACCGACTGCGTCGAGGTGTGTCCCGTGGATTGTTTCTACGAGGGCGAGAACATGCTGGTGATCCATCCCGACGAATGTATCGACTGCGGTGTGTGCGAACCGGAATGCCCGGCGGATGCGATCCGGCCGGACACGGAGCCGGACATGGAAAAATGGGTCGAGTTCAACCGCAAGTATTCCGAACAATGGCCCGTCATCCTTGCCAAGAAGGATCCGCTTCCGGGCTATGAGGAAAAGGACGGCGAAGACGGCAAGCTCGAGAAATATTTCTCCGAAGCCGCGGGCGAGGGGTCCTGAACCGGCCGGTTCACCTTATTGCAACTGATTCGCGCCTTTCGCGCCTGTTTGCGGGGTGCGGAAGGACTGTGCAGACGCGGCATAACCCTTTGTAAATACAGCCAGTAGGCTGAAAACCTTTGGCTTTTCATGGGCAGAAACTGCGCTCGGCTTTCTTTTCGGCGCCGATTCTGGTATGGTTGGGAAACCACATCAGGGCATAACCACCTCAACCCCAATAGCATGCTAGTTCGGGGATTGAGTTTTTCGCGTCCTGTTGCCGGGCGCCGGTCCCGAACGGACCTGCCGCGGCGATGTCGGAGGGCTTTTGTGTGTGCCGTCCGGAACGTGAAGAGCGGAGCTTCTGAGCATGTGGCCGATACGGTTCCCTCGTGAGGAAAAAGGCTGCAAATGAGCAAGACCAAGAAATCTGAATTCCGTCCCAATGACTATGTCGTCTATCCGGCGCATGGCGTGGGCCAGATCATGTCGATCGAAGAACAGGAAATCGCGGGCATTCCGCTCGAACTCTTCGTCATTTCCTTTGAAAAGGACAAGATGACCCTGCGTGTGCCGACGAACAAGGCGGTGGAATCCGGCCTGCGGTCGCTCTCGACTCCCGATGTCGTTCAGGAGGCGATGAAGACGCTGAAGGGCAAGGCGAAGGTGAAGCGCGCCATGTGGTCCCGCCGGGCGCAGGAATACGAGCAAAAGATCAACTCGGGCGACCTCATCGCCATCGCGGAGGTCGTGCGCGACCTGCACCGCACCGACGACCAGCGCGAGCAGAGCTATTCGGAGCGTCAGCTCTACGAGGCCGCGCTCGACCGCCTGACCCGCGAGGTTGCCGCCGTCTCCGGCACCGGCGAGGCCGAGGCCCAGAAGAAGGTCGACGACGTGCTGGTGAACCGGGCCGCCTGAGAGGCCGCCACGTGAGACCATGGGACCGCCGGGAGGGAGACCTCGCGGCGGTTTTCCTTGTGCGCCCTATGCAAGGGCAGTGAAGGTGGCGAGAACCGCGATCTCGCCCAGAACCTGCGCGGCGCCCAGCACGTCCCCCGTCTGCCCGCCGATCTTCGCGCGGGCGATGCGCCCGGCGAGGAGGGTCACAGCGACCAGGGCGCTCGCCGCCACGACCGAGGGGACGAAGCCGACGAGCAGCCAGGAGAGGCCGAAGGCGACGCCCGCGCCGAGGCTCGCGGCGTCGCGTGGCGGCCGCCCCGTGCGCACCGACAGGCCGTCGTTCCGCGCCGGCGGCAGAAGCAGCATGAGATAGGCCAGTGGCGCGCGGGACAGCCCTGCCGCGGCGATCAGCGCGGTGACGATCGCGTCCTCATGGGCGAGGGCGGAGAGGGCGGAAAACCGCAGCAGAAGCGCGAGGCCGAGCGCGAGGACACCATAGGTGCCGATCCGGCTGTCGCGCATGATCTCGAGCCGCCGGGCCCGCGTGGCCCCGCCCCAGAACCCGTCCGCGGCATCGGCCAGCCCGTCCTCGTGCAGCGCGCCCGTCGCGACGACACCTGCCGCAAGCGCGAAGGCCGCGACGAGATCCGCGCCCAGCCCGAGCCAGATCGCGACGGTCGCCACCGCCCCGGACATGAGCCCCACCGCGAGGCCGGCGAGCGGGAAGGCCCAGGCGCATTCGGCGCTGCGGGCAAAGCCGGCGCGCACCGGGATGCGCGTGAGGAGCGCGAGCGCGGTGGCGAGATCGGCGGAACGGGGGCGGAAATCCGGTGACATGGCGGCCTCTTTCGCAGCAAATGGGTCCTGTCCTTTGCACAGTCATGGGGATAGAACCTCCACAGGTCAAAGACAATAACGGAGGGGGCGGATGACATTTTCCGATCTGGCGGGCTTTGAGGCACTGTTGCGGGAGGCTCCCGAACCCGACGCCGCGGCGCGCGCGGCCGCGGAGGCACGCAATGCCCGGCTCACCAAGCCCGCCGGCAGCCTCGGACGCCTCGAGGAGATCGCGATCTGGTATGCCGGCTGGCGCGGGACCGCCCGTCCCCGGATCGCGCGTCCGCAGATCCTGGTCTTCGCCGGCAACCACGGCATCGCCGCGCGGGGCGTCTCGGCCTTTCCCGTCGAGGTGACGGCGCAGATGGTGGCCAATTTCGAACACGGGGGCGCCGCGATCAACCAGCTCGCGCGCAACGCCGGGGCGACGCTGTCGGTCCACGCGCTCGACCTCGACCGCCCGACGGAGGATTTCACCCGCGGTCCGGCGATGGACGAGGCGGCCTGTGTGGCGGCTCTGCGCACCGGTTGGGACGCGGTCGATCCCGAGGCGGATCTCCTGGTCACCGGCGAGATGGGGATCGGCAACACCACCTCCGCGGCGGCGCTCGCCAATGCGCTCTTCGGCGGAACGGCGGAGGACTGGGTCGGGCGCGGCACCGGCGTCGACGACACCGGCCTCGCGCTCAAGCGGGAGGTCTGTGCCGCCGGGGTCGCGCGCCACGCCGGCAAGCCGCCGCTCGGGCTTCTTGCCGCCTTGGGCGGGCGCGAGGTGGCGGCGATGGCGGGTGCGATCGCGCGGGCGCGCCGGCTGCGCATTCCCGTGCTGCTCGACGGATTCATCTGCACCGCGGCCGCGGCCGTTCTCGACCGGACGGTGCCGGGGGCGCTCGACCACTGTCTTGCGGGCCATGTCTCCGCAGAACACGCCCATCCGCGCCTGCTCGCCGCCCTCGCGAAGGAGCCGCTCCTCGCGATGAACCAGCGCCTTGGCGAGGGGACGGGCGCGGCGCTCGCCATCCCGGTCCTGCGCGGCGCCGTCGAATGCCTCTCCGGCATGGCGACCTTTGCCGAGGCGGGCGTCTCCGGCGGCTGAGCGCGCCGGCACCGCAGAAGGACAGGTCTGAACTGTCGCCGGCGCGGCCTCCCGCGGGCGCGGGGTCGGTCGTCCTATTTCCCGCCCTCGCGCGACGCCCGCTTTTCTTCCAGGTGGGAGATGAGCGCGGCCTCGAAATCCTTGTCGAGCGTCTTCGACCGTTCGATATAGGCGCTGTTTTCCGAGGTCGGAATCGCCGGATCCCAAAGCTCGGCGAGTGTGCGCAGCGCCTCGCGGTCGTGCTGATAATAGGCCGCCTCCGCCTCGGCGGCGTCGTATTCGGAAAAGCCCATTTCCTCGAGCACATAGCGCCCGGCGCGCAGGGAGCTGTCGAACATCTCCCGCACGATCTTGTCCGCGCCGGCCTTGTAGAGGTCGTAGACATGGATCCGGTCCCGCGCCCGCACGATGATGAAGAGATCGGGCCGGCGATGGCGCGCGTAGCTCACGAGCTGGGTGCAGGCGCCGGGATCGTCGAGCGCGACGACCAGGACCCGCGCGGTGTCGAGGCCCGCGGCATGCAGGAGCTCCGGGCGCGTCGGATCGCCGAAGAATCCCTTGAACCCGAACTTGCGCATGAGCTGGATCGTCTTGAGATCGTGGTCGAGCACCGTGGTGTGGAAACCCGAGGCCTGAACGAGGCGGTTCACCACCTGTCCGAACCGGCCGATCCCGGCGATGATGATCGCCTGCTGGTCGTCGATATGGTCGTCGGGCTGGTCCTCGCTGCGCTCGGAGAGCTTGGCGCGCAGATAGTCCTGGAGCATGAAGAAGAGCGGCGTGAACAGCAGCGACAGCGCGATGATCAGCAGGACCCGCTGGCCGAGATAGGGCGCGAGCACGCTTTGCTGGAGTGAGAAGGTCGTGAGCACCATGCCGAATTCGCCGGCCTGGGCGAGCGAGAGGGTAAAGAGCCACTGGTCGCGCTGCCGCAGCTTGAAGAGCCTGCCGATGGCGTAGAGGATCACCCCCTTCGACACCATCAGCAGGATCGTCAGGCCGACGATCAGGACGGGTTCGCGGAACAGCAGGGTGAAGTTGATGCCCGCGCCCACGGCGATGAAGAAGAGACCGAGGAGAAGACCCTTGAACGGCTCGATGGAGCTTTCGAGCTCGTGGCGGAATTCGCTGTTGGCGAGAACGACGCCGGCGAGGAAGGTGCCGAGCGCGGGGGAGAGGCCGACCGCGGTCATCAGAAGCGCGATGCCGATGACGATGAGCAGCGCGACGGCCGTGTAGATCTCGCGCATGTTGGCGGCATGGATATAGCGAAACACCGGCCGGGTGAGATAGACACCGGCGAGGATGATCGCCGCGACCGCGCCGAGCGTCGCGAGCGTCACACCCCAGGCCGGGAGCCCGTCGACGAGCGACAGCGCCTCCTGCCCATGCGCCGCGGTGGCCTCTCCCGCGCGGGCGATCGACCCGTCCGTGTTGAGCGAAAGCTGGGACTGCGTCGCCAGAAGCGGCATGAGCGCAAGCATCGGGATCACCGCGATGTCCTGCATGAGCAGCACGGAAAAGGCCGCGCGCCCGCCGCCGGTGTGGATGAGCTGTTTCTCGGTCAGGGTCTGGAGCACGACCGCGGTCGAGGAGAGCGACAGGATCATGCCGAGCGCCACGCCGGTCTGCCAGGCCAGCCCGGCCCAGGTCGCCGCCGCGGCGATCGCGGCGCCGGTGATCAGGATCTGGAGCCCGCCGAGGCCCATGAGCTTGTGGCGCATTTCCCAGAGCGCGCGCGGATCGAGTTCGAGCCCGATGACGAAGAGCATCATCACCACGCCGAATTCGGCGAAATGCATCAGATCCTCGCTTTCCGAATGCTGCACGAGGCCCAGCAGCGGCCCGATCACCATGCCGGCGAGCAGGTATCCCAGAACCGAGCCCAGCCCGAGCCGCCGCGCCAGCGGCACGGCGATGACCATCGCGCCGAGATAGACGACAGCGGAAATCAGTAGGCCTTGCATCAGGAACTCCTTCGGACGCGGCAGGTGAGGGGCGTGCGGAGTTCAAAAGTAAAGGCTTCGCCCGCCGCAGCAAGAGGGGGCGAAAGGTTTTGGCCGGAATGTGGCACGGGAAACAGCAGCTTGTGCCCGGTCGCGCCGCGGAACCGCCCGGTTCGGGCGCCGCCGCCTCAGCTTCCCACCTGGATCGTGTAGGCGCGGCCCTTCTTCACATAGGTGAGGGTGCTCGAGCCGATCGACTGCACCCGTCCGCCGTCGAGCTTGTCGCCGACCTGCACCTTGGCAAAGCGCCCGGAGGGCAGGCGCACGAGGGCCCGGCGGTCGGAATTGCCGCCGTAGACGCCCATCAGGTTGAGCTTGCGCAGGTTGATCGCGTTCTCGACCGTGGCCGCGCGCGCGACCGAGGTGGGCGCGGAAGAGGGCAGGGCGGGTTCCGGGACGCGGGCGGTGACCTGCGCCGCCGCCGAGCGTGCGGTGGTTTCTCCCTCGGGCTCCGATGCGGCGTCGCTGGCGGCATTGGCCGCCGCGGCCGCAGCCGCCGCGAGCTTTTCGAAATCCTGCGGCCTGGCCTGCGGGACGAGGGAGACCGCGACGTCCGGCGCGGTGGGAGAGGGCGCGCTGGCGCCCTCCTCGGTCGCATCCTCGGTCGCGCGCTCCTGTTCGGACACCGGCCGCGGCGCGGGCCGGAAACCGCCGAGCTGGGCGCGGGTGAGGCCGCCGAGATTGGCGCGCTCGTTGTCCTCGATCAGATCCTCGGGCCGGAGCGAGGGCCGCGCGGAGGCAAGCGAAAGGCGCACGGGATTGTCCACATCGGTCGCCGCCTCGAGCGGGTCGGCCGGGGTGGCCTCGGCCGTGTCGGCATCGCTGCCGGGACGCGGGCGCGTGGTGATCTCCGGCCGTCCGGCATAGACCACGACCCCGTCGGGCGTCACCGTGCCCTCCGGCGTCGCGCGCAGGAAACCGTCGTCGTCGTAATCGTAGACCGTGCCCGGCGGGGCGGGCGGGGTGGCGGCGCGCGGCGGCGTCTCCGCCGAATGACCGGCGCCGGGGGCGAGGGCAAGCGCGTCCTGCGGTTCGATCTCCGGGTCGATCGAGGCGATGTAGACGTCTTCGAGGCGGTCCTCCGCGACCTCGCCGTCACCGCCTTCCGGAGCGAGCGGCCAGATCCCCGTCGCCGCGTAGCGCTGCGCCACCTCCGCCGGATCGGGCGCGTCTGCGGCCTCCGCGCCGGCGGGCGGTTCGGGCAGGACGGCCTGGTCGAGCAGTTCGGGCTCCTCTTCCGTCCCGTCGCTCTCATAGGCGAGTTCGCTCTCGTCCACGCCCGTGCCGGCGGCGTCCGGCTCCACAAGCACGGTGGTCGTGGGGGCCTCCCCGCCGTCCGGGTCACTCTCCGCCTCACCTTCGGTCCCGGCGAGGTCGCGCGGGGCGGTCTGTTCGAGGCTGGCGGCAGGGCCGGAGGCGTCGGTCGGCGCCTCGTCCTCGGGCAGCAGCCCGGCAAGCAGGCCCGCGACGAGCAGCAGCAGGATCAGCAGCGCCGTGAGGATCAGGCCGAGACGGCGCGGCTTGCCGGTTCCCGCACGCGCCTGACGCCGCGCACCGAACACGGTCAGCGCCTCTGCCTCGTCGCGCGCGTTCTCCATCCGGTCGAGCCCCGCGGCACGGTCCGAAAGCGGCAGCAGCGTCTCGCCCTCGGTCACCGCGATCGGCAGCGGTGCGGTTCCGATGTCCGCGGGCGGCGTCGCCTTCGCCTTGCGCTTCGCCTTGGCCTGGGCGGCGCGGCCCGACAGCCCCTTGAGCGCGCCGAGCGCCCGGCCGCCGGGCTTTGCCGCAGCGTCGGACTGCGGATCCGGCCGGGCGGGCGCCGCAGGGGCGGGCATGGGCGGCGGTTCGGGAAGCGGCCCGGTCTTCGGCGACTTGCGCAGCCGGGGTTTCGGCGTCTCGTCCGCCTCGAACAGCGGCACTTCGCCCGAGGTCACCGAGACATGCGGCGAAGGATCCGGTGCGCGCGTGGCGGCATCGACGCGCGGGGCCGGCGGGATGTCCGCCGCCGCGGGCGCGGTGCTGAACACGCGCGAGGGCAGGGCCGCGAGGCGCGGCGCGGCCTCCGCCTCCTCGCCGGATTGCGGAAGCTCCGCGCGGTGGCTGTGGAAGGCGGTCGCCGGATCTTGGTCCGGTTCGGACCGGATCTCCTCCGCCTCGTCTTTCGCCTTCTCGGCCTTTTCGGACGGCGCTTCTGGCTCTGTCGCGTCGGCGGCGGGGTCGGGCCGGGGCGTCGGCTCGTCGCCGCCGGGGGCGGCCTGCGCCCCGGTGGCGCGCGGCGCCTCGGGGGCCGGATCCTCGAAATCCTCGGGGGCGGCGTCCTCGAGCATGGGCGCTTCCTCGCCGGCGCCGGTTTCGGGCGGGAGAGGTTCGGCCGGCGCAGCGTCGGTGGCGGGAAATGCCTTCTCGTCCGTCTCCGTCGCGACGAGGGGAATCGGCAGCATGCCGGAGGCCGCCTCGCCGGGAGCGGTCTCGGCGGGAACCTCAGCAATCTCCGCCTCGGGCACGGTCTCCTCCGGCACGGTCTCCTCCGGCGCCGGGGCAGGGGCGGGCGCTTTCGCGGTGGCGCGATGGGACAGGAGGTGCATCGCCTCCCGGTCGGGCTCCACCGTCACGTCCGCGCCGATCAGCGCATCCGCGGAGCGGGTGCGTCCGAAGAACGGCTCACCGCCGAACAGCGCGGGATCGGGCATCGCGACGAAGGTGACCGGGTTGAACCGGTGCTCCGTGGCGAAGGCCTCCGCCTCCTCCAGCGTCTCGCGCGCGACCACGGCGATCTGCAACCGTCCCGCGACGGTGCGCCAGTCCCAGACCAGATCGCCGAGCGCGTAGGGCGTCGCACCCTCGAGCGCGGCGCGGATGGCCGCGTCGCGGGTCGCCGTATCGGGCCCCGGATCGGGAATGCTGCGGTACAGGATCTGGCTGTCGGGAATGACGAGCTTGCTCGAAAGCCCGCGCGTCGAGACGGCGGTGGCGAGATCGCGGAGCTGCTCGAGCTCGGCCGCCATGTCGGGGGCGTCCAGCGACACTTCGCCCATGTGATGCCACCCGGCGGAGGCGCGATGCAGAAGCACGATCCCGTCATGGCTCAGATCAAGGGCGAAATTCGGTTTCATTTCCGTGTTCTTGCTCGAGTTCCCCGGAGTTCGGAGGGCACACTATCGCAGCTTCCGCCCGGAGCAAAGAGAAACCGGCGTCCCGGACGCCGCTGCGCGGGCGGCGGGCGAAACCTCGCCTGTTTTGCCGCCGCGGGCGCTTCAGCGCATCCAGAGACCCGCCTTCTTGATCTGGTTGCGGATCATCTGTTCGCGGCGCGGCAGGTGGTCGCGGTCGAACATCCCGCGGATCCGGTCGCCCTTCGGCTGGTAGACGAGCCGCCTGATCGGCTCGTATTCCTTCAGCACCTTCTTGATCCAGTTCGGGGAGGCGGCCTCGCGCAGCACCTCGACCACGCGATCCTCCTCGCGCGCGAAGAGCAGCGGGAAGGTGCGGTAATGGCAGCTCGTCCTGCCGTCGAGCGTGTCCGCGGGAATCGTCCGGCGCGCGCCGCCGAGCGCATGGATCACGAGCGGCAGGGCGACCTGGTCGAGCCAGGGATCGAAGACCTGGAGCTGCGCGGCTTCCGGTGGATCGTCCCGGATCGCCAGCGCGATCTCGAGATAGCGCCGGCCGAAGACGCCGGGGCATTCGTAGAAGAAGAAGCCCGCGTTGAAATAGAGGTAGCGCCTCCAGTATTCGTCCGGCTGCGACAGGTCGAGCGTGCTCTCGAAATCGAGCCCGAACCGGTCGTAGAGCGATTTCCAGATTTCCGCATAGCCCGGCCCGTACAGCTCGATCTGCGGCCATGTGCCCTCCGCCTTCAGCGAGGCACAGGGCCGCGAGAAATCGAACGGCACCTCGGAGAGCGGTCCGGTGATGAGCGTGTCCGTGTCGAAGAAGACGAAGGGCTCGCCCTCGGGCAGGGCGAGAAGCGCCTCGATCTTGTTGCCATAGGGATAGGCATGACCGAAATGGCGGCTCTCGAAGGGCAGGATCTCCGCCCCGAGCCGGTCGAAGGCGGCGCGGGCATCGGACTGTTTCATGCGCGGATCGCCGGGCCAGAGCGGCCCCGGCTGCGGCTCGGCCACGAAGAGGCGGCCGGAAAACCCCGGATCGGACTGCCGCAGCGAGGCCGCGAAGAGCAGCGCTTCATACATCAGCCGCCCGTCCTGGCCGACGACGACGACATTGAACGGGGCGGCGCTTTCGGATTTAGCGGCCATGGGAACTCACTTTCTCCTCCGGGCGGGGGAGGCTGACTGCGCCGCCACCATATGCCGGAGCGCGCCGCATCAAAAGGTGCCAATTGCCCGGATCGGACCGGCGTGTTGCGACGCGGTGCCACGGCGGCGGCCGCCCGGTCAGTCGAACAGCCCGCCCAGGAAATCCACCGTCGTCCGCCAGCTCCGTGCCGCCGCCGCGGGGGCATAGCCGAAACCGGGCTGCGCCCCGGCCTTCGCCGCCGGGTTGGTGAAACCATGGCCGGTATGGCCGTAGGCATGGATCTGCCAGTCCGTCGCGCGTGCGGTCAGTTCCTCGCCAAGCTCCGTGACGCTGTGTGGCGGGGCGAGCGGATCGTCCCAGCCGTGGCAGACCAGCACCGCCGCCCTGATCGGGACGTCGGGTGCGGTCGGGGCGCGGTCGAGGATGCCGTGGAAGGAGACGATGCCGCAAAGCTCCGCCCCCTGCCGCGCGAGATCGAGCACGCTCTTGCCGCCGAAGCAGAAGCCCATGGCCGCCGTGCGGGCGGGATCCACGAGAGGTTCGGATTTCAGCGCGCCGAGCGCCGCCTCCATCCGCGCGGCCAGCGCCGGGCGATCGGCATCGAGCCGGTCCTTGGCGGCATGGGCCTCCTCCGCGCTCTCGGTGGTCCGGCCGCCGCCGTAATAATCCATGACGAAGCCGACATAGCCGAGCGCGGCCAGATCCTCCGCGCGCTGGTCCTCGAACGCGGACCGTCCGCGGAAGGCCGGCGACACGATCACACCGGGACGCGGCCCCTCGAGATCGGCGTCCCAGTGCAGCTTTCCGATGAACGGCCCGCCGGGCCCGTCATAGGCGATATCCTTGCTCTGAAGATTCATTGCGCGCTCCTTTCGCTGCCGCCCCAAGGGTGCGTCGTTGGCGCGCGCTGTCAAGATGGCGGGAGGGGGACGGTGCGCCGGGGCGGGACCGGGTCGCCATGCCGGTCGCTCCGGGAAGGACGGCCGATGTCCCGGCTGAGCCCTTGATCCTCGAGAGTTCCCGCGCCTCCACAGGGCGCGATGAGGGGCGGAGACGGGAGACGGCTTCGGGGCCTCTCCCCCGCAAGGCGCTTCGCTCAGGTGCCGACAGGACGGGCCGGTGCGAAAGTCTCGCGCGCAATTCCGGACCTGAAATTTCGGGTATGAGTGGTGGACCCAACGGGAGCGGAATCGAACCGTCTCTTCGAAGTCCTCCAGGAATGGGAACACCATCTCGCACCTTATGATCTGAGCGATCTGAGGTGCGGCGATGAGCACCTTAGATAGACGATTCAATAAGTTAGCAAAGGATCAGCGGCCCAAGTACCCGCCGCCGTTCTCGCTGCGCTTCACGTTCGATGAGCGGGCCACACTGGATATGTTGCGGGGCAGCATGCCTCTTGGACGGTATATCCGCGAAGAGCTGCTGGGCGATGATGCTGCGCCGCGCAAAAGGCGTGGGCGCCGTCCGGTCAAGGATCAGGAAGCCCTTGGGCGCGTTTTGGGCGCGCTCGGCTCGTCGCGTTTGTCGCAGAATCTCAACCAGCTCGCCCGAGCGTCCAACAGCGGATCACTGCCTGTCTCGCCGGAGGTCGAAACCGAACTTCGTCAGGCCTGCGCCGATGTGAAGGCCATGCGAGAAGAGTTGATGCGCGCGCTCGGCAGCTTGAGCGAAGGGGGTGAGCCATGATCCTCGAAGGCTCTCAGCGCGGCAACGCCGCCAGGCTCGCCCGTCACCTGATAAACACCCGCGACAATGAGCATGTCGAGCTGCACGAGTTGCGGGGTTTCGTCTCCGACGAGCAGCTTCTCGACGCGCTTCTGGAAGCGCAGGCCGTTGCCAAGGGCACGCGCTGCCAGCAGCATCTGTTCTCCCTCAGCCTGAATCCGCCGGAAGGTGAGCGGGTCGATGCCGCTACTTTCGAGACGGCCATCGATATGGTCGAGCAGAAGCTTGGCCTGGACGGGCATCCGCGCGCTATCGTCTTCCACGAAAAGGAAGGCAGGCGGCACGCCCATGCCGTATGGTCGCGGATCGACGCCGAGACGATGACGGCGAAGAACCTGCCGTTCTTCAAGCGCCGTCTGATGGAGGTCTCGAAGGAGTTGTATCTCCAGCATGGCTGGGACATGCCGAAGGGCATTGTCGATCAGGCCTTGCGGAACCCTCTGAACTTCACGCGCGCCGAATGGCAGCAGGCCAAGCGTGCGATGGCCGACGCCCGGCTTGTCAAGGCGATGTTCAGGCAGGCATGGCAGTCCTCCGACAACGCGGAAAGCCTCCAGTCTGCCTTGGAAGAGAAAGGCTTCTATCTCGCGCGCGGTGATCGTCGCGCTGTCGTCGCCGTCGATTATCAGGGTGAGATTTACGCGCTCGCCCGCTGGTCGGGCGTGAAGGCCAAAGATGTCGCGGCCCGCATGCCGGATGCAGTCAAGCTGCCCGGCGTGCAGGAACGCCGCGCGGAGATCGCGCGGGCAATGAGCGGGCAACTCCACAAATACGCCCTCGAAATCAATAAGACGTACTTCCAGAAGCACCCGGCTATCGAGTTCAAGCGTGCCCAGATGGTCGAGCGTCATCGCGCGGATCGCAAGTCTCTGGACGATGCGCAGCGCGTCCGCTGGGACAAGGAGACGGCGGCAAGAGCTGCGCGCCTGCCGAAAGGCATTGGCGGCCTGTGGAGCCGGATCACGGGAAAATACTCGAAGATCAGAACGCAGAACGAGATGGAGACCTGGCACAGCTACGTGCGCGATCAGGCCGAGCGGGATGATTTGGTCGCCCGCCAGCTCGATGAGCGCCAGCAACTCCAGCGTGCCATCAAGCAGATGAAGGACAAGCGCAGCAAGGACATCGCGGACCTGCACAACGAGCTATCCGCCTATCTGATGATGGAGCGCGGCCATGCTGCGACGGCCAAGGTCAATGCCGACCTCGCCAAGCAGCCCGAGACGCCGAAGAAAGACAAGAGCCGCGAGCGAGGCCGCTCACGGGATAGCGGCCCTGATTTCAACCTCTAGCATTTGAAAGGAAACTATTATGCGACATACACTTATGCTCAATCTTGACGAGGCGCATGCCTGCTTGCTCGATGAGCTGCGGCAGCATTTTCATCTGGCGGCGGAGGAAACGGTGCGCCTTGCCATCCGCCTGACCCATGCTCGGCACAAGCAAAAGCCGGACGTGCTGGTGCCCGAGTTCAAGCCCCGCGCAAAACGCGATGACTGGTTTGATGATGAAGATCACGTGCCGGAATAGACCGATGGCCAAAGATGATGAAGATATTGAACGCCGTCTCAAAGAACGGGTCATGGACGAGTTCTGGCGCAAAGTATCTGCCGCAAAGAAGCAATACGGCCAGCATTTTATTCAGCGGCTTATTATCCTAAGCGTGCGCGTCATGAATGAAGGCAATGAGGTCGTGCGCGCTTCCTACGTGGACCGAATATATTCCGTGGTGCTATTGGCGAAGAATGGCGATGCATTCTTGCAAAGCCCATACGCGGATGCTCTCTTTGCTCTGCTCAGGCACTATCGCCAGCGGCGAAGTGTGCATTGAAGCGCCGCCCGAGGCCGGGCGGCGCTCAAAGGTCGATTACCACCAGGCGTAGTAGAAGACGGTATCACCATCGGCGATGGCTTCACGCGCCTTGGCAACGAAGGCCAGATCGTCTTCGGACTCCGATCCATCGGACGCGCCGAAGAAGAAGCCTTCGGTTGGTGGCAGGTTTCCGGCATTGATGTCGGCTTCCAACCTGCTGAGGTCAGTCTCGGTCAAGGTGACGGGCGTGCAGTTGAAATCAGGCTGCTCGCCGCCCTTTTCAAAGTAAAGCGTTCTCATCCAGCCGTGCAGGTTGGGATGCTTGCGCCAGTAGTGCAACTCCCCCACACCCTGACCGGGCTTGAAATCGACCTCGCGGTCGAAGCTCTCATCTGAAATCATCGCATACATATCTAGTCCCATTGCTTTCTCCTTTCGTTTCATGGGTTTCGTCCTGATGGACGCGCCCAAAACGGCAGGGACGAAGACGCAGGCGATCATGGGCAACACGGGCGGCGAAGCCGCTGGCGCGGGCAGCCCATTGACCGGCAAGTCGGCCATGCCAGGGTTAGCGGCAAATCTGCTGGAAGGACGAAGCCGGAACGAAAGGACGTAAGGGCGTTGGGGCGTTCGAGACTGCGATGTGCCAGAGGTGATGGCAGCGGGGTCGATAATGCCAAGAATGATATGGATGGAGCGGCGTCGGGGCTACGCCCGAGCGCGGCCTCAGTGCTACGATGGGGAGCAAGAGCAGGAAGGAAGATACATGACGACAAATATGTCCGGGCACTACGATTGGCATCACGCGATAATGGAAGAGGAATTCGGATCGATCATTGAATGCCTTGGTGAAAAGGGAGCGTCGGTCATTGATATCGCGCTGACACATAAAGGCGTGCGGATATGCGAACTCTGCGATGGATATTACGGCATGACGCTTTCGAAAGACCAACTCGACCGATTCATTGTCGAGTTGCAGGCGTTATCCGATAAACTCGCAAAGTTGGAGCCTTCGGATGAAGGCTCCTGATTTTTCAAAGTAGATCAAACATATTGGCCTGCTCGGGCGCGGCCTTTTTTTCCGATGGAAGAAAGAGGCTGGCAGGGCCGATCAGAACGCAATCCAGCTTGCCCCATTTCACGGCCATGCCGTGATAGAAGCCCTCCAGAGGTTTAGGGGCAGAGACGCTTTCCTGATAGGTGATCGGGGTGCCGTCAAAGAACCTGCGCTCTATGATGCGGTAGGCTTGCACGGCGCGGTAGTCACCTTTGGACGTGCCGCCGACCGATACCCAAAGGGCATTTTGCCATTTGAAGGGCGAGCGGACGCGGCCTTCCAGTCCGATCTTGTCGGCGCTGTAGGAGGCGCTGATATCGCCTTCACCGATCTGGCGGTCTCGCGTGTGGCACCATGCGCCGGACGCAAGACGGGCAGGATCAACGTGGAACTCCTGCAAGGTGATGGGGGCGCTCATGCGCGCCCCGCGTCGTTTGCAGTCTCGGGGGCATCTTCCGGCGGCAGGCGCAGAACGATGCGGCCATTGATCGGACAGGTCTCAAGCTGGAGCGTGTAGCCCCGCCCGTCCTTGTGCATCCATGCGGCTCCCACCTTGTTCCAATAGGCCTTGTCGCCTTTCTGGGTGACGTGCCACGCCAGATAGTCGGGCGCATTCAGGGGCGGGTTCTGGTTGGTTTTTTCGCGTGCCATGATGTTTCTCCTTTGCTTGTCGTTGGCTTGCTAACGCCCTCCCGATTGGCCGAAGCAAAGGATCGGCTTTCATGTTCAACACGGCACCTTGGAGCGGGCAGGACATTGAAGGGCGAGCCGCTTCGGCCAGGGAATAAGGGCTCTCTGCGGCAAGCCAGCGATGAGCAAAGGAAGTTCACCAGCACGGTTATCGAAAGAAGCGGCTATCCTGACGCCATGCGCCGACGCGAGACGGATGTGCACCTGTTCTCAGATCGATAATTGCGCCTTTGGAACACGTCGCCGCTCCTGGGTGCATGGAGGCGGACAAACGCTGTGGTCAGACCTCTCCCGACATTCCGATCAATCCCGCCAGAGCTTTGAAGATCACCGCATCAAACGGTTAGCGAAGCGCGCCATGCGCATCCACCTGTTTGCAGGATCAAGTTCACCTCCCGAACCATCAGGCCTTCCATGGGCCGATGATGGTTGTGCGGGGCCGAAAGGCCCTGAGTGGTTTGGGGCCTCCTTGAAGCAAAAGGAGGATGAGATGACACTCGTCTCACGTTTTGAAGCGGCATCCCGCAGCACGGCAGAATTGCACGGCCTTCTGGCCGAGGCGTTCAACGCCTTTGCCGCCGCCCCGCGCGGGTCTCAAGAGCGCCGCAACGCGCTCAAATCGATGCGCAACATCGAAGCTGAACTGGCGGCGCGTCCGCCAGGTCTTTAGTCAATCAGCGGTCAGCCGTCAGGCTGGCCGCATTTTCTTGCGCGCTCCCAAAAGCCCACTTCGGTTTTTTCAAGAATCTTATCAACAGATTTTGTCGCTATTGGCTGATGGATTTCTTCATAATTCAAGATCAGCCATGCGATATTATTGATGGCTTGGACAACCGAATAGCCAGAGCGTCTCCAAGCCGTGCACATCTTGTCGAAGCGGCAGGCCTGAGAATCCAGCCGCAAATTTCGCAAGGCATCGAGTCGTCGCCCCCCGCGACGGCTCGATGTTCCTGTCCTTTCTCCGGCTTTCGCGGACATTGCGCTAGGCTCAGGCCGTGCGCTGCGGCACTTCAATCATGACTATTCATTTCCGCCCGCTCATCCGGCCTTGAAACCGGCCATAGAAGCGGCCATAGAAGCGGCCAGATATGCGGCGCTTGCATCGCTTCCTTTTCCATCAACTATATGATATTGTGTGAATCTATTGGTTGGGCGTCCGGCCACAGAACCGGACAGAAAGCAGGTGGGCGCAATGGCGCGCGACGATGGCGAGAGCATAGCACTTTTCGAGCCGCTGATGGTGGCGGAAGGCTCTCCGCGCAGGGGGACGCTGAACGATCTCGCCCTGGAGCTGGCCGAGAAGTCCGCCGCCTTCCGCGCCAGCCTGCCGGAGTCGATTGCCACCGCGCTGGCCGATCTCGTGCGCTCGATGAACTGCTACTATTCGAATCTGATCGAAGGCCACAACACGCATCCCATTGATATCGAACGCGCGCTTGCGGGCGACTACAGCGCCGACCCGAAGAAGCGCGACCTCCAGCTTGAGGCGAAGGCTCATATCACTGTCCAGAAATGGATCGATGAGGGCGGCTTGGAAGAGCCGCCGACCGCCCCCGCCATGATCGCCGAGCTGCACCGCCGCTTCTGCGAGCTGCTGCCCGAAGACCTGCTCTTCGTGGAGAATCCCAAGACCGGCGAGCGTCTGCCGGTCGTGCCTGGCGCGTTCCGCACGCACTATGTCGAGGTCGGTCGCCATGTCCCTGTCAGCCCTGGCGCGGTGCGCCGGTTTCTGGGCCGGATGCATCAGGCCTACGCGCGCGCAGGCCGGACGGAAGCCATCCTTGCCGCCGCCTGCGCCCATCACCGCCTGCTCTGGGTTCACCCGTTTCTGGACGGCAATGGCCGCGTTGCCCGCCTGATGTCCTATGCGATGCTGCGGCGCGCACTGGATACGCGCGGGCTGTGGTCTGTCGCGCGCGGCCTTGCGCGGCGCGAGAAGGACTACAAGGCACATCTGGAGGCCTGCGACGGGCCGCGTCGCGGTGATATGGACGGGCGCGGCAATCTCAGCGAAGCCGCGCTGGCGTCCTTCACTGAATTCTTCCTGCGTGCCTGCATCGATCAGGTGGAGTTCATGGGCTCGCTGATGCAGGCGGATCGCCTGCGCGACCGGATCATGATCTGGACGGAGGAAGAGATGCGCGCGGGGGCGCTGCCGCCCAAATCCGATATCGTGCTCAAGGCAATTCTCTATCGCGGCGTTCTGGAGCGCGGTGAGGTTGACGACATGCTTGGTATGAGCGACCGCGCGGCTCGGCGCATCACCTCGGCCCTGCTCAAGGCGGGCGCGATCCGCTCGGAGAGCACCCGCGCCCCGCTGTATCTGGCATTCCCCGCGAAATTCGCGGAGCGGTGGATGCCCGGCCTGTTTCCCGAACGTTGATTATTTCGCAGGGCTCCATTTCTCTTGACTGAATAACGCCAAGAAAATAAATCTTATTGATTGGATCAGAGGAAATCAGGGCTCTTTAAATTATTGCAGCGAGAGCCGGCAGTAGTGAATGATGAACTTCCGGTGATTGTTTTCTTGATTTCTTGGAATCAATTTTGCTAAGTTATGTCTTCCTGCCTGACGATTATATCCCAACCGCATTAAGAGTCAGGTACGATATACCGCAACTACGCGGCTGGCCGTAAGGCTAGCCGCGAAATTTTTCCGCTCCATCAAAACAAGGATAGCTGCGCGCCGTTCCAGCCTGTGCGGCTCGCCTCATGCTCCAGCCAAGCGGTGATGAATTCGGCCGCGCCGCCATATTCGGCCACCGTGCCAACCGGAATAAAGTGCGAGCGATAGCCCGTCTCGGTGACGGGCAGCGGTGCGCGGCCTTTGGTTTCGATCTCGATATGATCGACCAAGCCGAATTTCTCGGGCGTGAAGGTGATGATCAGCTCAACGCCGCGCCATGTGATCTTGTGCGTTTCCATGTCGTGCCCTCCCCATGGGGGAGTCGCCGCTTACGCGGCGACTCCTTCGGCCTGTTCGTCCTCAGTGAGGGGCTGGATGCCATGCAGGAAATCGGCGGCGCGCTGCGCATGGGCAGCGGCGGCAAAGATCGCGCGCTTGTCTTCCTTCAAGACCTTGAGCCAGCTCTGGATATAGGCGGCATGATCCATGCCCGGCTCGGGGGTCAGCTCCAGATCGGCGCAGAGAAACGCCGCGCCCAGCTCGGCAACCAGTTCCTCGCGGGCATAGCCTTCATCGCCCCAGCGCTTGCGGCCAAAGTCGCGATCAAGGCGGCTTTTGTGCTTCGTCCAGTGGGTCAGTTCATGGGCAAGCGTGGCGTAGTAGGCCTCGGGGCTGCGGAACGTCTCGAATGCTGGCATCTGCACGTGATCGCTGCCGCCGCTATAATGGGCGCTGTTCCCGCCGTGGCGAATGTCCGCGCCAGTGTTTCCGAAAAACTCTTCCGCGTGGCTGATCCGCAAGGCCGGATCAATGATCGCCTCGGGCTTGGCGTAGTAGTGCTCGGGCAAGCCTTCGATCTGCTCGACATTGAAGACGCTGTATCCCTTTATGAAGGGGATTTGGCGCTCTTCCTCGCTGCCATCGTCCTGCTCTTCGGTCTTGGTGATCGTGTTGGCGTAAACCACCAGATTGCCGCGCTCGCCCTTCTTGACATGCGCCCCCAGCTCCTTGGCCTGTTTGAAGGTCATCCAGTGTGGGGAAAGATAACCCGCCTCAACACTCGCCCCCCAGAGCATCAGCACGTTGATGCCGTTGTAGGGCATGCCGTTGTGCCGCAGGGGCTTGGTGATCTTCCCTTCCAGATTCCCGCTGTTCCACGGCTTGAGCCAAGACAGCTCGCCTTTCTCCAGATCGGCAATAATCTTGTCGGTCACTTTCTGATAAACATCTGCTTTCATTTCTTTTTTCTCCTTTGTTCGGCTTTCGCATGAAACCGAACTGCCCCTCTGGCGAAGAGAGGGGGGAGACCGTCCAGACCGAAGGCCATGGTGGGTGGTGCGGGCGCAGGCGAAGCCGAGCCACGGCCCATGGCCTTCGCCCGAAGCCATAGCGAAGGGCTTGGTCTTGACGGGTGATGGGCCGTCAGGCCCCAATGAAAGAGAAGGATGTCAGCCGTTCACGGCTGGCCGATAATGCGCAAGGGATCGATGCCGGATGGCGGAGACTGGCCTATCAGGCTCCGTTCACGAGAGCCCGGCCCGCAAGGGGTGCGCCGAACAACTCGGCTAGGCTTCTGCTAAAGTTTCTGCTTCCGAGGGGGCAGGCAAAATAGCTGTAATTTCTCTAACCATCTGCGCCTGTGCAGCCCGAATGTCGCCCTTGATATCGACGCGGTAATGGTAGAACTGCGCTCCTGTCGCAAGACGCCCGATCCGGTCAAGACGCTGGCTTTCTCCTTCATTGGCCGGAGAAAACAAAATCCCGAGCGGCGCTTTGGCAGAGGTGACATGGCTAATAATCTGATAGCGGTCTGCCTCTTTCAGCCTTGGTTTGTATTTTACCTCGCCAAGAGCGATGACGTTTTTCTTGCCTCGCCGGAAGATCAGGTCCGATTTTGTCGGGTAGACCTTGCTATCTTCAAAAAGCTTGCCCTGATGTTTGTTCCCGTCAAGAACGCCAATCTTCTTTTCACGCAGAGCATCGACAAAAGTCTGGCGGATAAAGCGCTCGAAGATGTCTTCCAGATTGAACAGAAAGGACGGCAACTCCTTGCCGCCGGGCTCGAATGTGAAGGCGATTCCACCGCCCGTAAGAAGCAACTGGTAGACGCGCAGCAGACCTTCATAATTGCCGCGCAACCTAAGCGACACGGCCTCGTCCAGATAAAAATCGTGGGGGCCTGGCTCCCGCGCATTGACACGCTGCAACGTATCCAGCGCAATCTGGATCAGGTGGCGCTCTTCTTCCCAGCTCTTTTGCCGTGGAATGATGCGGGCAAAACGCAGACACGCCGCCTTGACGATCTGGTTTACGGGGCTGTCCAGTCCGAATTCGAAGACGCTGGAGACCGTATCGATTGGGTTTCCGCGCGAGAGATAACGGCTAATGGTCGGGCCAAACTCGACGCGCGGCTTGTAGAAGCCCGAGACAGTTCTGGGATAATAGCTCCGCTCGAAACCCGCCGAAAGCGCGCCTTTGAGATAATGACAGAAGCTTCTCGCGAGAAGCTGGAGCGGCGCTGGCTTGTCGGCGCTCTGATATCGCCGGATCGTCGGCAATATCCGGTCATAGTTTTCTCCGCCGACTTCCAGCATCGTCCAGAGGTTCTCGATGGGAAACTTCGGTACGATATTGAGCGTGATCGTGCTGGTAAGCGGCAGGTAGCCAATCAGACCGAGGGCAACGAGATGCACACCATCGGCGACATCCTTGAATTCCAGCGCTTTTAGCTCGCGGGTTTCGGGCAGGATGAGCGAGTGGCCGTACTGGTCGATCAGATCACCGCGCGGAAAATAGCGCTGCCCACGCTCTTCAACTTCAATGATACGCCCCTCTGGAACTACCACGCCATCAACTCCGCTCTAAGCTTCGTTGTCCGCGTCATCATCGCCCGCAGCTTCGGCGTCTTCATCCAGCTTCAAAAGTTGATCGACGTCTTCCCTGATGCCGTCATATTTCTGGCGGTCATGGAACAATGTGCGTTGCAAGCCAAGTTTGACCCGCCCCTCCCAGACATCGGCCAGATCTTCAATCGAGCGAACACCAAGAAAATTCGTGTGCCCGAACCCGGCCGGAAAGGCCTCGTTCAAAATATCAAAAAGCCGGAGCGTGCGCGATAGAACGCGGGCCTCCACGTTCTTGCCTTTCAGGTAGTTGCTCAAGAAGGCCTTGTCAGGCTCCAGCGTGATAACGATGAAGCGCCGTAAAAGCGCATCATCCAGATCAGTGACGGAGCGGTCAAACGGGTTGGCTGTGGCGAGAACGATCAGGTTGCGCGGCAATCTTGTCTTGGTGCCCGAGATCGCGAGCGTAAATTCTTTATCGCGGTAATCGAGTTCAAGATAGGTCAGAAGCTCGCCAAAGATGCGGGCCACATCACCCCGATTAAGCTCGTCGATGACCAGAACATAGTGTTTGTCGGGATCAGCCTTGGCGCTACTGGCGA
Organism: Celeribacter indicus; assembly: GCF_000819565.1. Lineage (NCBI taxonomy): Bacteria > Pseudomonadati > Pseudomonadota > Alphaproteobacteria > Rhodobacterales > Roseobacteraceae > Celeribacter > Celeribacter indicus. The sequence goes on along the minus strand of NZ_CP004393.1, from coordinate 3,332,441 downwards.
AATTCAGGAAATGGCGGGCATCAAGCTTGTAGGTCACGCCCCGCGCTTCACCGCCAGCGTCTTTTGCCTCGACTGGTCGGAAGCCCTCTACAAAATCATCATATCCAAAGGCCGGATGAAACTGGAGGAAGAGGATGCGGTCTTTATCGGCCTTGGTCAGGAAGTTCGCGATATCATGCGCATATTTCGTCTTGCCCGTGCCGGGCGGCCCTGCCAGCAGGAACGAATGGCTGGTCTTCTTCTGGATGGCGTTCAGGATGATCGCAAGGACGGCATCATCCGCGCTCATTAGCTCCAGCGCCGCTGGATCGCTGCTTGGTTCGTCATCTTCTGGCGCAGGTGCGGCAAGATGAGCTGCCAGCCTGGGAGCAAGTTCCTGCAGAAACTCTTCGTTCGAGGGCCGCTCGCCCAATGTCTCCGGCCATGGCCGTTCAGGCCGCAGCCGGAAGCGTCCTTTGTAGGGGTCCTGAAAGTCGAGAAGTTCCAGCTCTCCTGTGACAAGATGATCGTATAGCCCCTGCCAGCTATCGATTTCATCCGGGAAACCTTTGAAGGCGAAGAGCCAGACCATGAAGTCTTCAAACTGGAATGACGCTGGAATTTCGGCTTCGAACGCCCCTTGAAACGCATCGGTAAGACGGGTGGTTGTCTTCTCGCCTTCCAGATAGCCCTGCATCCGCATCTCGCGGTAGCCACGACTGGAGAAGAGATTTCCCCACATCTTGGTGTCCTGGCGGATCATGTAGTCGCCTGCAAAATCACCGCGGTCCCAGCGTATGCCCTTGAGGCGCGGCCTGAGCAGATTGTTCCCCGTCTTGAAAGGCTCGACGCCGATCAGCGCAGCGTTGAAGTAGCGGTCGAGAAACTGGTCCGTGCCAAGGTTCTTGGACATATCCACGAGGGCGTCCGTTCCCACATCATTGGCAGCAAAAACAAAGGCAGGGATCAGCCAGTTGGCGCTGACCCCTTCCAGGGCTTCGATTGAAGCTTTGATTGTGGGAATGTCGAAATACTGCACGGGCTACTCTTTTTTTGTTTTGCCTGCCGTTCCCGGTTTGCGGAAGTTCTGACGGTTTCCGGCCCACCCGTCCCAGAGCGCCGAAGGCTTTTGAAGGCGCTTGGTCAGGTCTTTCCAGGATGAGGATTCGTATCCCTCGCCTTCAATAGCACCTTGCCCGTAGTCGATATAGTCATTGCTCATATCGATGCCGACAACATTGCGATGGTTCGCAATGGCGGTGAGGGCGGTCGTGCCGCTGCCAACGAACGGATCAAGCACATGGCCGTTTGGCGGGCTGCCGACTTCGATGCAGCGCCGCACCAACTCGGACGGGAAGGCGGCATTGTGCTTGGCGCGGCGGTTGCGCTCGATGGGAATATTCCAGACGTCTTCCTCAACCAGCTTGGAGCGGTCAAAGCTGTAGAACCGCGTTTTGGAGAACATAAAAACAAATTCATACTGGCGATATGGACGGTCCCGGGCTGTCGGCTCGACAAAGGCGTTGCAGCGGTTCCAGATGATGGAGCTGCGCAATGTCCAGCCGCGCTGCTGCATTTCGAAGGCAACCTTCCAGGGAATACCAATCATGCTCTTTTTGGGAATGTCCCAGCCGCTGACATCCACAGGGCGCACTTTTTGCCGCAGAAAATTCCGGGATGAGCATTTCGGGTCGCTGCCATGGGGCTGGCCGTTGCCGGAGTAGTACGTATCGCCGATATTGAGGAAGAAGACACCTTCGGGGTGCAGGGTTCGTTTCACCTCATCGAAGACATCCATCAAGGCGTCAATATAGCCTTCGACGGACTCCTCATGACCAAGCTGACCGTCGAAACCGTAATCTCGTACCCAGAAATACGGCGGTGAAGTTACGGCCACGTTGAAAACATCGCTCGGTAGGGTTTTGAGCATAGACGCGGAATCGCCATGCATAAGCCCCGCATAGTGACCGGATTTCGATGTGTAGGCGTAGGTAGAGGCGGCAGAGTCGTCTGAAACGGATGAGCTTGATGCGTCAGCGTCGATGGAAAGTGCGGGTGATGAGGCCGTGTCCATGTTCTTGTGTCCTTCAGTTATGGGAGCGCGGTGACGGCTTGGGGATACCAGCCGCGCCGGAACATAACAAGAACATACGCGGAAATGTCTAAAGCATTGTGGGGGCCGTGCCTGACGTGCATCGCGGGTCCTGCCCTCCCCGAATCTTCGTGTGTCCCTGCCTGATGCTACAAGGTGTAGAGGCTCACGCAACCTCTGGCAACAAGCGCTAGCGGCGGATCGGCAGGCGGCGATGAAGGCGCGGCGGCGTGGCAACAGCGCAGCGCGGCCGCGCGCGTGTCCAGCCGAAGGCGCGCTGGTGATTTCGGGTCCATCTGCGGACAGATGGCGGGTTTCAATCGCCCGGTCGGTTGTGCCCAAGGTTCGGTGTAGGTGGAGAGGCAAGCCT